>CAZZYO010000026.1:0-40626 GCA_964658255.1 Candidatus Babeliales bacterium | reverse complement strand
CGCAGGTCAAAAACAGCCAGGTCACCATTGTCCAGCGGCGCGTGATGTGGATCCACTTCTCTCCCGGGTAGCGCATCATCAGCGCGCCCAGGGCGAAGGCAAAGGGCACGGCAAAGCCAACGTAGCCGAGGTACAGCATCGGCGGATGGATGACCATCTCCGGGGACTGGAGCAGCGGATTGAGCCCGAATCCATCTGCCGGGATAGTTCCCGAGACCAGCGCAAACGGCGGCGCGGCAAAGTTCAGCACAAGCAGAAAGAACAGCTGGATCGCGGCCAGGATTGTCGACGCATAAGCTGTCAGGCGGACATCGACCTTGTGCCGCAACCGCAGCACGAGTCCGTAGCCTGAGAGCAGCCAGGCCCAGAGCAGCAGCGATCCCTCCTGCCCGGACCAGAGCGCGGCGAACTTGTACGGGCCGGGGAGAGCACGGTTCGAATGGTGAAGAATGTAGGAGACGGTGAAGTCGTTGGTAAAGGCGGCCCAGATCAGCGCGATCGCGGCACCGGTCACGGCGAAAAAGCTCGCAATGCCCGCCCGGCGCGCGGTCTCGGCCAGGCGTGCGGGCGTGACGCGGCCGGTCGCCCCGGTTGCGAGTTGACGCAGCGCGAAGCTGCCGGCGATGAGCGTGTAGCCGCTAAGCGCAAGAGCAAGAAGAAGGGTGTAGCTGCCAAATGCAGGCATCATAGAAGGTTGCTCGACCTGAAGACTCAGACCTTGATTGTCGCAGATGCCCGGGACGCTGGAAACCGTGCCCAGGACGATCGTTGAACCCTGGGTGAAAGCTGCAGTTGTCGCGTGCACTAAGTCCGGCTGGCTCCGGAAGTATGCTGCTTTCGGGAAAATGTGTTACCTGTAAGCGAAAGTATGCTCGATTACGCCTACAGTAACTTGCGAAGCACCCTTGGAAGCTGGTCCGCTAGCCCTATGCAGAGCACGCGCAGGCAACTCCTCTCCGGGGCCGACCATCTCCTATGAGCACCGACCCCGAAGACGAAGAAGCGCTTGCATCTATGACGCCCGAGCTTTTGCTTGTCGATGACAATCCGGTGCAGGCCGCAACGCGCCAGGCGATCCTTGCCCGGGGCGGTATTCGCATCGCGCTCGCCTGCAGTGCGTTTGCAGCACTGGAGATTGTACGGAATCCTGAGCTTGGCCCTGGCCTCAGGCTGATTGTTACCGATCACCTCATGCCCGGCATGAACGGGCCGGAGATGGTCACCAAGATGCGAGACGTTCTACCCGGGGTTCCGGTACTGGTATTGAGTGGCATGCCCGGTGCCGAAGCTGAGTACGAGGGTCTCGAGGTCTCCTTCCACCTCAAACCATTCCCTCCTGAAGAGTTGATCCGGACGGTCAACAGGTTGCTTGCTGAGGAGATCCGGCGTTCTGCCTGATTCGCTGCATGTACCCCGATGCCCCTACGATGTTTCTCGGGCTCGGCGAGCTCCGTCTTCCCCACCTGCCTTGATCTCTTTCCCGATATCCTTGATAGCACCCACGGTCTCATGGAGCTGACCCTTCGCCTGATCCGTGGCGCCCACGGCCTGCACCTCGTTGTTGCCGGTCACCCTGCCGGCGACCTCTTTTGCCTGACCTACAGTTTTCTCGACTTTTCCCTGCAGCGTGTCTTTGTCCATGTGCGTGTCACCTCAGGCTTATGCGAGGGCCAGGGCTCATGATAGGTTGCCCCGTCCATGGGGTGACCTTAGATAGGTGAAATGTGATTTGGTCTTGCAAGGCAGGCGAACTGCGCTTACAACTTGGTGCAAGGCCAAGGTAAGTGTCTCCAGTGTTCCAGCCTGGAGCACGCCGACGCCTGCAAATCTAAACATTTTGCATGTAAGTACGCACTGAAAAGCGTTTTCATCCCTCTAATAGGAGGGGTTTCATGTTTTTCTTGAGCAAGTAGCGGATGCACAGGCCAGGTGGAGTCACAGAGGGTTCAGAAAGCCGGAAAGTCTGTCGATAAGAGAAGAGACGAACCAAGGCTTTCAGGAGTGATGCAATGGCGATAGCGAGACCGCAGTGCCCTCATTGCGAGAATATTGAATTGAGGCGACACGCTCGTACCGGGTTGTGGCAGCGGAAGGTGATGCCACGCCTTGGCTACTTCCCATGGGAGTGCGGGCAGTGTCGGGAGATTTTTATGCTTCGGATGCGCGCTGCGACGTACTGGCGCCCGCTGCCGAGCCGTCTGCACGCGCGCATCTTCAACGGCTTGCCTCTCAAGGAACCAAATTAGACCGCAACTAAGCTGCACATGTTCTGCGCGCGGCTCGGAATCTCACAGGTCGGGACTTGTTCTGCCCCGGGTTTTCGCCGGCGCTGGCAGGCACTGCAGACGGAATGTTCGCGCGAGTTACGGCGCCACTCGCAGAGGGCGGAGCCTGCTCTTGAAATCCAGGCTCCACCCGTCCCCTCTAATCAGCTCCAATGCGGATGATCAACCCTGCCAGTGGCCGGGCACCCACATGTACCCTCCTGGACGAGGCTCCCAGCGTCCGGCTACCCAGAAGGCGCGGGGCCGGGGTGGCAAGACCCACCGGCCGCCCGCCCAGTGATAGGCGCGGCCATCCCAGCGGTGGTAGCCAGGTACCCAGACATAGCGGGCATCGGGCGCAGGTACCCGATGCTCGATCACCGGCGGGGGTGGGGCGACCCGCACAAACTGCGCCTGGGCAAGGCTGGCGGTGAGCAGCAAGCCACTGAGGACTGCAATCAAGCTCTTCTTCATGGCGAAAGCTCCTTTTCCTTGGATTGCTTGCACATCACCTGCATAGACACGTCTTCGAGGCGTCGGTTGCGCGGCATCCTGGTCGATCGTGCTTGGCTTCCGGGGGTCGCGTCGTTCTTCTCTTGCTGACCAATCAAGAGCCAGGCCGCGACCAAGGTCCTGCTATGTACTTTGTTAGTGTTGTGGTAGAGCTGGTAAGCAAGTTTCAGATTACCCCGCAGCCAGATGGATGGGAACTTACTTCCTGGATGCGACGTACGGGATGGTAGCGCTGGCGGCAGAGCCAGAAGGATCCTGGTTCCGGGCGCACGAGATACTGCATCGTGAAGCGTGACCAGCCAAAACTCAAAGCAGGCGGAAGAAAAGACTGATGAGCAAGAAGAAAATAGCCGCAATCGTAGCCGGCGTCCTGGTACTGGTTGCCATCGTCCTGTTCACGGTCCACCGCGCGCAGGCTGGCTACACCAAGGTGTTAACGGGCAAAGTGATGCGCGGCGACCTGACTTCCACCGTGAGCGGCACCGGGCAGGTCAAGCCGAAGACCTACGTCAATATCGGGGCGACTGCCTTCGGACGCATCACCCATCTGTATGTCAAAGAAGGCGAGCACGTGAAGCGCGGGCAGATGCTGGCCTCGATTGAGAACGTGCAGCCGACAGCCAACGTCGACGCACAGCGGGCGGCGATCTCGGCTGCCCAGACTGACATCAGCTCCTACATCGCCGCTGAGAAGACGGCGCAGGCAAACGTGGACCACTCGAAGGCTGACCTTGAACAGAAGCGCCTGGACTTTGATCGCTACACGGCGCTCTACAACGGAAAGCTCGTCTCAAAGGCTGATTACGACGCAAAGAAGGCAGCCTACGACCTGGACGTGGCCACGCTGGCCCAGTCCGAAGCGGCACTGGTACAAGCCCGGGCGCAGACCGACTCAGCGCGGGGACACCTGGGCACGCAGGTGGCGACCCTGCGCTCGAACGTCGATGCGTTGAACAAGACCGTAGCCCAGGCGCCCTATGACGCCATCGTGACCAACCTCCCGGTACGCGAAGGCGAGACGATGGTGGTCGGCATCCAGAATGCCGAGGGCTCGACACTGATGACTCTGGCGGACATGTCGGTGGTGACGGCCGAGGTCAAAATCGACGAAACAGATATCGTCAATCTGAAAATGGGGCAGGCAGCCGATGTGTCGGTCGATGCGCTGCCCGGACGGGTCTTCAAAGGCCACGTGACCGAGGTTGGCGACCAGGCCCTGTTGCGATCAACCGGGGTAGCGACCTCGCAGTCAACCACCGGCACCGAGGAAGCGAAAGACTTCAAGGTCATCGTCACGCTCGACCAAGGGCAGGCTGCCGATGACCTGCGGCCAGGCCTTTCAGCGACGGCCAAGATTACGACGGCGCACAAGTCCGGGGTGCTCTCGCTGCCGATCCAGGCGCTCACTCCCGCGCCAACAAGCGATGGAGCCAAGGTCGAGGCTTCGAGCGGCGCCCCACCAAAACAGGGCGTCTTTGTGCTGCGGACAGAGAAGGGCAAGCTGCGCGTGCACTTCGTGCCGCTGATCACCGGCATCACTGGCACGACCAACATCGAGGTCGGCGGTGACCTTCACGAGGGAGACGAGATTGTCACCGGCAGCTACAAAACCCTGCGGACTCTTAAGGATGGCGCCCTGGTCAAGCGGTCAACAGTTGAGGACACCGCGGTCAAGGCGGACGCAACCTAAATCGGGCGGCCAGTTCGCCCTGTCGGGACGCGTATCGTGGAAGAGAGCGGAGCCAAGGCAATAGCAGGAGTCTAGATGGCAGGCGAACAAACAGTGGTGGTGGAGACGGCGACAGCAGGCCCGCGCCAGATGGATGCAGACCGGGGCGACGTGATTGTCGTCGACGACCTGTGGAAGACCTACGTGATGGGCGGTCAGGAGGTGCATGCGCTGCAGGGCATCACGCTGCGCATCCAGCACAATGAGTATGTCGCGATCATGGGGCCGTCGGGATCGGGCAAGTCGACGCTGATGAACCAGATCGGCTGTCTTGATACGCCGACTCAGGGAAGCTACCGGCTCAACGGGCACCTGGTCTCAGAGTTGAACGACGACGAGCTTGCCCGCATCCGCAACCGCGAGATCGGCTTCGTCTTTCAGACCTTCAACCTGCTCGCGCGCGCCACGGCGCTGCACAATGTCGAGTTGCCGCTGATTTACAACGGCACCTCGGCTGCCGAGCGGCTCGTGCGGGCCAAGGCAGCGCTTACCGCGGTCAATCTCGACACGCGCATGGATCACCGGCCAAATGAACTCTCCGGCGGCCAGCGGCAGCGCGTCGCCATTGCCCGGGCGCTGATCAACAACCCATCGATCATCCTGGCCGACGAGCCAACGGGAAACCTCGATTCGAAGACCGGCGACGAGATCATGGCCCTCTTCGACGAGCTGCATTCGCGCGGGAACACGATTGTGCTCGTTACCCACGAGCCTGACATCGCCGAGTATGCGCACCGGGTGGTGCACATCAAGGATGGGCGCATTTTCTCAGACGAGCCTTCGGCGCGGATGCGCGTGGCAAAGGCGTAGGAGGAAAGCCACGGCAACCACGACGCCGATACCCCCACGAGGTTTACCTCCATGCCAGCGACTACGAGCCGGACGCTGAGTATGTCGACGGTGCGATTGAGGAGCGGCCTGGGCCAGCGGACGAGGACTCCGCGTGGCAGTGCGCCATTGTCAATCGGTTGCGTCAGCATCGGAGGGAGTGGAATATCCTGGTGCGTCCTGGGCCTGGTGTGCAGACCGGCCCCACCCGGTTTCGCATTCCGGATGTGACGATCTGGGCCCGCGCTGTGCCGGTCGAGCCGTCGCCATTCACCCGTCATTGGCTGTTTTCGAGGTGTTGAGCCCGGAGGATCGGGTGCAGCGGCTAACCCGGAAGCTCGACGATTATGCCGCGATGGGTGTTCCGCAGATCTGGGTCATCGACCTTGAATTGGGAGCTTCTTCCGCTTTGAGGACAGCCCAGCTTGTGCGCCGGGAGTGCTTTTCGCTGGTCCCGTCATGGCATTGAGTTTGCTACGTCCGAGATCGCTGCCCTGGTCGAGTAGCTCCCGCCTCCCGGCCGCACCGCCTCGTGTGCATCTCTACTCAACTTCTCCTCCTCTTCGCCGATAAGCCCACCATGGCAGCGTTGCCGCTAGGCACGGCCGGGAGGGCGAGTGAGCATGACGAGGGTCAGGGAGATCGCGGCGGCCGAGCCGCACGCGGCACAGTTCAAAACACGGTGGATGCTGGGCGAGATGGTAGGGCGCAGCCCCGCGATGGAGCGCCTGTTTCTCCAGATGCGCTACCTGGCAAACCACCTGCGGGTGGCGCTGATTGAAGGTGAGTGCGGTACGGGCAAGCTGCTCGCCGCCAAGAGCCTGCATGCGCTCGCGACCGGGCGCGGCAATGGGTTTGTCCCATGCTCGGCGGCAAGTTTTCTGCGCGGTACCTGTGCCGGCACCCTCGAAGAGGCGCGCGGCGGAACGCTGTACCTGACGCGCGTGGACACGCTGACGCCCGAGGAGCAGGCCAAGCTGCTGCAACTGCTCGAGTGGCACCAGCACCAGCACACGCGCAACAGCGCCGAGCAGGCGCCACGGCAGATACTGGTCAGCGCTGAGCATGCCCTGCGCGGGCTGGTGCTGCGCGGGCAAATGCGCGCTGACCTGAGCTACCACCTGACATCGGTCCGTCTGCAACTGCCTGCGTTGCGCGATCGCCGCGAGGATATTGCGCTCCTGGTCGAGCACTTTCTGGACCAGTTTTCGCGCCGGCATGGCAAGCCGTTGCGCGGCCTTGGGCCAGGTGTGCTGAACCACCTGATCATGCACAGCTGGCCGGGCAACGTGCGCGAGCTTGAAACCACCATCTCAAGCGGCGCTCTGATGTGCGAAGGGCAATACATCCGTCTAATCGACTTGCCGCTGCTTTCGGCAGTGCCGCTGGAAGAGCCGGCGCCGTTTCTCGGATCGAGCGGAGCTTCCGGCTCCGGAGCTGACAGAGCCGATGACCCGGATGATCCGAATCTGGATCGGGCGATCCTGCGGCACATCCGCAAGGTGCTCGCGAGCGTCGGTGGCAACAAGCTGCGCGCGGCGCGCCTGCTTGGCATCAGCCGCTCAACACTCTACCGGCTGCTCGACGCGTCTGCGGTAGAGGTGGAGCGCTAAGCACTGGCACCCACGATCGTCAGCTGGTGATCCCGGCTTTGCGGTCACACCTGGAGATTGCAATCGACAAGAGCAGCAGGGCGGGCGGGCCTAAGTGGGTCGCGCGTTCTGCTTCAGGTACACTCGGCAGTACACGCCAGGCTCTTGAGCCGCGTGTCTGCCGAGATGATCAAAACCTTTTCTGCCCTGCCTGCTACCGCGCTCCTCGCTGCAACGCTCACCCTCAGTGTCTCCGCACAAACAAGCCTCGTGCCCGCCGCCCAGCCTGCGCGCATGTCTGCGGTCGAGCGCACCAAGGCGCTCAGCGCGCTGTTCGACGAGATGTGGCAGGAACGCCTGCGGCGCTCGCCCACCTTTGCTTCGTCGATTGGCGATCTACGCTACAACGATCAGCTCGAGGATGAGTCAGTTGCCGCCTACAACGAGGAGCTGGCCCATGGGCGCGAATACCTGGCGCGTCTTGCTGTCATCGACACCGACGGGCTCCCGGAGCAGGAGCAGCTCTCGAAGACCTTGATGGCCACTGAGCTTGTCGAGGCGCAGGCAGAAGCCATCTTCAAGCCGTGGGAGATGCCGGTCAACCAG
The DNA here is from genome assembly GCA_964658255.1 of Candidatus Babeliales bacterium. Taxonomy (GTDB): domain Bacteria; phylum Acidobacteriota; class Terriglobia; order Terriglobales; family Acidobacteriaceae; genus EB88. The sequence goes on along the minus strand of CAZZYO010000026.1, from coordinate 33,094 downwards.
TTCAACGGCATCCAGGTCAACCTGCCGCAGCTGATTTCCATCCTGCGTTTCACCACGGTCAAGGATTACGAGGACTACCTTTCGCGGCTCAACCAGATGCCGCGCGCCTTCCAGCAGACGACCGACAACATGATGACCGGCATCGATGACAAGCGAGTGCCGCCGCGATACATCCTCGAGAAGGTGCTCGTCCAGACCAATACTCTCGCTGGCCAAAAAGCAGAGGACAGCCCTTTCGCCCGGCCGCTCAAGAAGTTTCCGGCCAGCATCTCCGCCGACGATCAGACGCGACTCAAGACCGACATCCTGGCAGCGATCGACAAACAGGTAAAGCCCGCCTATGCGCGCTTTGCGAAGTTTCTGGAGTCGACCTATATTCCGGCCGGGCGCGCCGAGCCCGGTGTCTGGTCTCTCCCCGATGGTGACGCCTACTACGCTTTTCGGGTAAAGCGCTCGACAACCACCGACCTGACGCCGGAGCAGATTCACCAGATTGGCCTGAGCGAGGTAGCGCGCGATGAAGCCGAGATGCTCACTATCGCAAAGAAGCTCGGCTTCAAGGATATTGCATCCCTGCGCGCCGCCGTCGCTGCTGATCCCAAGCAGCACCCGGGAAGCAAGGAGGCGCTGCTTGAGGTCTACCGCCATGACCTGGACCAGATGAAGCTCAAGCTGCCGCAGTACTTTGGCCGACTGCCCAAGGCGCCGCTCCAGGTCGAGCCTGTCCCCGAGTACATCGAGAAAGACCAGGCGCCGGCCTACTACCAGCCGGGCACGCCGGATGGCTCGCGCCCTGGCGCGATCTACATCAATACCTATGACTACCCGCACCGCTCGCTCGCCAACGTGGAGTCGATTGCCTACCACGAAGGACTGCCCGGCCATCACCTGCAGATCTCCATCTCGCAGGAGCTGACCGGCCTCCCGGAGTTCCGCAAGTACCTGCACTACACCGCCTACACCGAAGGCTGGGGGCTCTACTCTGAGCGGCTGGGCAAAGACATGGGCTTTTACCAGGACCCTTACTCGGACTATGGGCGCCTTGAGACGGACATCTTCCGAGCGGTGCGCCTGGTAGTCGACACGGGCGTGCACGCCAAGCACTGGACGCGCCAGCAGATGATTGACTACTTCCACGCGCACACTGGCCTCGATGAAGCGACTGTCCAGTCTGAGACCGACCGCTACGTTGCGTGGCCGGCGCAGGCGCTCGGTTACAAGATGGGTCAGCTGAAGCTGCTTGAGGTACGCGCCAGGGCACAACAGGCGCTCGGCACGAGCTTTGACTATCGCCAGTTTCATGACCTGGTGCTCGACTCGGGACCGCTGCCGCTTGACGTGCTCGATCAGCGCGTGTCCGGCTGGATCACTCAACAGAAAGCAGGGAAGTAGACGATGGGCGACGAACTGATCGCAGCAGCCGAGACTGAACGCGGACCAAGGATCGCCGTGCTCGGCGCCGGCAAGATGGGCGGCATCCTGCTGCAGGCGTTCCTCAAGCAGAGGCTCTTCGCTCCAGGCGAAATCGTGGCAACCGTAGCGCACCAGGAGCGCGCCACCGTGCTCTCGGCACAGTGGGGTGTTGAGGTGACGACTGACAACGCCGCCGCGGCCGCCGCAGCTGACATCATCCTGCTTGCGGTCAAGCCTTTCCAGATCGAATCGCTGGTCAAGGCGATTGCGCCCGGTCTTTCGCCGGCCAAGATGCTGATCTCGGTAGCAGCGTCAGTCAAGACTGCTGCGATCGAAGAGGCTGCCGGCCTCGAGCTTGCGGTGGTACGCGCGATGCCGAACACGCCCTCCATGCTGGGGGCAGGCATTGCCGGGCTATGCCGAGGGCGCTACGTTTCAGACGAACAAATGGGGCTTGCGGCTCGGGTCTTTGAGACGGTGGGCCGCACCGTGACCGTCGACGAGAAACACATGGACGCGGTCACCGGGCTCTCCGCGTCAGGACCGGCATTCATTTACATCATCCTGGAGTCGCTTGCCGAGGCAGGCGTGAAGGTAGGATTGCCGCGTGACGTGGCGACCCTTTTGGCAGCGCAGACGACCTTTGGCGCGGCGAAGATGGTACTCGACACGGGCTATCATCCCGCGCTGCTCAAGGACGCGGTGACGACCCCGGCTGGCTGCACCATTGACGGCATTCTGGAGCTGGAAGAAGGCGGCCTGCGCGTGACGCTGATCAAGGCCGTGATGCGCGCAACGGCGCGGGCCAGGGAACTGGCCGCTGGCTGATCGACGCGGGTCCTCTAAGGGCCGCGCTCTTCAGCCGGCAGTCGCCAGCTGGTGAGCAAGCGCAATGTCCTGCTTCATAAAGTCAAAGAGAGTACGGCTGGTCGCCTCATCCTGTGCGCGCAGGATCGCACTTGGGTGCAGCGTCGCGATGACCTTGTCCGCAAACGGCGAGCTGATCACCTTGCCGCGATCCTTCATCAGCGCGAACTTCGCACCGAGCACCGACTTTGCGGCCGACGCGCCGAGGCAAACCACGACCTTCGGCTGCACTGCGTCGAGCTCGGCGAGCAGCCACGGCTTGCAGGCGGTCAGCTCGCGCAGCTTTGGCGACTCATGAATGCGGCGCTTGCCGCGCTCGACAAACTTGAAATGCTTGACCGCGTTGGTAACGTACATCTCCGTGCGATCGAGACCGAGCTCAGCAATGGCGCGGTCGAAGACCTTGCCTGCCGGGCCGATGAATGGTGCGCCGCGACGGTCTTCTTCGTCGCCCGGCTGCTCGCCGATAAGCAGCAGCGACGCGTGCGCAGGGCCCTGGCCGAAGACCGCCTGTGTGGCGTGCTGGTAGAGCTCGCAGCCTTTGCAGGTGGGTAGCGCCGCCGCAAGAATCGGCAGCGTGTGATCAACGGGAACGAAGGGTTCGGCGGTATCGGTGCTTTGCGTGCTCATCATGGTTTGGACGCGCGCGGCTGCCTGCTGGAGGAGCTGGGGCAGCGATTCCAGTTCTGGCAAATTCGCCCAGTAGCGGGTCGGCATTTCGGCACGCATAGCCCGCGTGTTGAGACGGGCCGGGTTAAAGATCGCGCCATAGTAGGAGCGCCACAGCGAGTCGAGCTCGTCCGGTTGCGGAGCCTGCGAGCGCGGCACGCCCGGTGCCCAGGTGAGCTGCTTCAACGCAGGTGACCAGGAGAGCGAAGCGTAGTGGGTCAGGATTGTCCACTGCATTACAGCAAACCGCTCCGCGAAGAACGGCGCAGCGAGCGCAAGGATGCGGTGGTCAGGCCGGTACCAGGCAATGTAGTGCTCGACGGCAGGCTGGTCGGTCGGACTGTTTGTGTCTGCGCGCTCTTCGATCAGGCGGAAGCGCACGAACGCATGCATCTTGTGCAGGTCCCGGCGAACCTGGTCTGCGTGGCGTCGAAGCTCGACGATGTCCGGGTCGAGCTCGTCCTTCAGCAGGTCGCGGTTCGACTGCAGGCGCCAGAGCGCGCGGTAGAGAAGCTGCCAGCGTTCTGGCGCCGAGTGACATGCAACAAGCTCTGCAAGGTCCAGGAAGGCTCGTGGCACCGATGGCTTCAGCGCGGGCGAACGGGGCGTGAGGTCCGGCGCGGATGAGAAGCCGAGCGTGAGCGACTGAGGAGTAGTCGAGTCGACGAGGTCGACCTGCGCGGGCTCGATGCCAGCGAGTAACAGGGCACGCGCTGTCTCACGCCACGCATCAAGCTGCGGGCGATCAGAACCTGGGTCGATGGTTACGCTGAACTGCATACGCGGGTGGGATGCTGTGCGGGCTCGTTATAGAAGAAAGCTGATTTGAGCTGCTGGCTGTAAGGGCCCGGGTAAGTGCAGCCAGAGGTGAGATGCTATGGAGGATGCGGCGGCAGAAAGTGCTGACATTTTCGCGCGCGCAGAATCAGGATACCCGCTTCGCCGATTACCCAAGTTAGACACACACTTAGAGCGTTTGCACCTCAGCCGCGATCTTCTTCAGCTCCGGCAGTACCTGGCCGAGCACAACCGGCTCGGCATCCTTGCTGCCGAGGCCAAAGTAAACCGCGCGGTAGAGCGCAAACAAGCGGTTGTAAGTGGCGTGCGCCTCAGCGTTTGGTTCATAGGTCTTGTAATCTAGGCAGAGCTTTGCCTGCGCTTCTTCTATCGTTTGGAAGGCGCCTGCTGCAACCAGCGCAAAGATACCTGAGCCAAGAGAAGTCGGAATACCGGCAGGCACTAATACAGGCTTGCCGAGCACATCGGCATACACCTGGTTGAGCACGGTGTTGTTCTGCGGGATGCCGCCGGCATTGATCACGCGATCGACAGGCACGCCATTTTCCGCCATGCGCTCAAGGATAATGCGTGTGTGAAATGCCGTACCTTCTATTGCTGCGAACAGCTCATCCTGCGCGGTATGTATCAAGTTCCAGCCAAGCGTGATGCCGCCTAATTCTGAGTTGACCAGCACGGTTCTATCCCCGTTATCCCAGCTCAGGCGCAGCAGTCCAGTTTGCCCTGCACGGTACTGGTCGAGGCCTTGCGCCAGGTCGCGGACCTTGGTGCCGGCACGCCTTGCGATTGCCTCAAAGATATCGCCCGTGGCAGATAGTCCAGCCTCCACCCCGGTGTAGTCCGGGTGCACGCTGCCAGGGACCACACCACAGACCCCTGGAACCAGAGTGGCTTTCTTCTCCATGGCGATGATGCAGGTGGAGGTACCCACGACGTTGACGACGTCGCCCTCGCGGCACCCGGCGCCGATCGCATCCCAGTGTGCGTCGAAGGCGCCGATCGGGATAGGAATCCCTGCGCGCAAACCCATCTTACCCGCCCAGTCGGCGGATAAGTGGCCTGCGATATGGTCAGAGGTCTCGTAAGTGCCTTGTAACTTCTCACGAATACCCTCTAGGAGCGGATCTAACCTGGTAAAGAAAGACTGCGGAGGCAGGCCGCCCCACTTAGGGTTCCACAACCACTTATGACCCATGGCACAGACGCTGCGCTTGACTGACTTGGGATCAGCAATTCCGGCGAGAGTAGCCGCAACCATGTCGCAGTGTTCAAATGCTGTCGCAAGCTCACCGCGGCGCTCGGGATTGTGACGAATCCAATGCAGCAGCTTTGCGAATCCCCACTCGTGCGAGTAGACCCCGCCACACCAATCGATCGCTTCCAGTTTCTCTGCATGGGCGAGCGCGGTGATTTCGCGAGCCTCGAGCTTGGCGCGATGGTCGCACCAGAGGTAGTACTCGCCGAGCGGCTGCATCTGCGCGTCAACCATGATGACGCTTGAGCCGGTGGTATCAAGCGCAATGGCGGCAATCTCTTCGCCCGCGATGCTGCTCTGCTCAAGCACCTTGCGCGTGGCAACGACGAGCGCGTCCATCTGGTCGAAGTGGGACTGCGTGGCGTGGTCCGGGTCTTCACGCTTGCGGTGCAGCGGGTACTCGGCGGACGCGGTGCCGAGGTTCCCGCGCTCGCTGTTGAGCAGCGTGACACGCACGCTGAGTGTGCCGAAGTCGACGCCCGCTACAGTGGTCCCGTTCATGCTCTGACTCCGTTCGCTGATGCTTAGAAGAACAACGGCAAGTCCTTCGCTTAGCCCGGCATGACAACCTTGCTAAGGGCGACGACCGGGTCAACGGGCAGCTTCGCTTTACGTCGCGCCGCCCTGCCTGCTGAGCGGATGAGACAGGCCACCCGGCAAGGTTATCCAGAGCAAAGCGAGGTATCTGCGGTCGCCCCTTAGTCTTCCGCGACTTCGTGCTGGTGCATCTCCCAGCCTAGATACTTGGTCGCCGCCTCGTACACAGGCGCGGCAACGGTCGAGAAGTTAGCAGCGACATGGTGTTCATATGCCTCTTCGCAGATGAACTTCAACAGCTTCTGCATCTTGGGGATGTAGCAGACACCGGCACCGCCAAAGGTCTCGAGTGGATCACTGGTGAACTCGCCCTCGCCGACATAGCCGCGGATTTTGCCCGTAAGGTCGTCGGTCGAAAAGCGAAGATACGTCATCGCACCAGGCTTTACGCGGCCCACGCAGGTACCAAAGGTGTTTTCCTTGCCGACCGTTCCAGCAATAATCGCCTGGAAGTCCATCACCACCGACTCGAAGAAGTGCTTGGGCAGGTTGGCGCAGTGGAAGCAGACAGCCTTGTTCGGGTCGTCGCCATAATTATTGTTCCAGTCCAGTAGCGCGCTTGGCGTCTCGGACGCAAGTGCCAGCCCATACATGCTGAGCACGCCGGCAACATCGGTCTCACACGCAGACGAGAACAGGTTCTCGCTCATCATGCTCATCACCGTGCAGGGCACCACGCCGAAGTATTCCTCAAGCGAGGTCCAGCACTGGATCGCCGAGATGGTGCAGTACGTCTCCGACATCCATCCGTCGATGACTGCGCCAAGCTTCGCCATCTTCATCAGCGCTTCTTCCGGGATGCCTGAGGTCGGCACATACTGCTTGATCGCAGCCAGCTTCTGCTGTGCCGGGTCGTCGTTGTCGCCCATGCGGTTGATACGGCCGATGATCTCGGACAGATCCAGTGTCTCGACGGAGATGCCGTGGTGCTCAAGGATCTTCTCCGAGTAGCGAACCGTGTTGAACGCCGCAGGACGCGCGCCGATTGCGCCAATGCGCAAGTTCTTGAAACCGTTGACGACGCGGCAGGTCGCGGCAAACTTGGCCAGGTCACGTGCAAACGCATCCGACTGCGGAGCAACGGTGTGCAGCGCGGTAAGCGAGTACGGGATGTTGTACTGCATCAGGTTGTTGCAGGCCGACATCTTGCCGCAGAAGCTGTCGCGTCGATGCGAAATCTTCATCGTCTCGGTGCGGTCAGGCGTTGCCTGCACCAGGACCGGAACCTTGAGCCCCGAAAGGCGAATGGCGTCAACGATGGCGCGCTCTTCACCAAAGTTAGGCAGGGTCACGATAATGCCGTCGATGATATCGGCATTCTGCTTGAAGAGCTGTGCACAGTGACGCGCATCATCAGGCGTCTGCACGGCACCATGCTGGGTCTGCTCGGAGGAAAGAATGACGTACTTGTATCCAAGCTTGTCGAGCACAGCAATGATGTCGCCGTGGCCTTCCTTGGCAAGGTGATGCGGAAAGAACCCGCGACTGCCGACGATGACGCCAAACGTAAGCTGCTTCTTCATGGAGTAACCCTCATCTGCAAATACCGTATCAATTAACGTTGGCCATAGGTGGCAGTGGCGCCGTGCTTGCGAAAGTAGTGCCGGTCGAGCAGCGCCTGCGAGACGCCCGGAGCCTCCGGGTTGAGCAGCACGGTACGCAAGGCGACGCGCGCCACTGCTTCCAGCACCACGGCGTTGTGTGCCGCGTCCTCGGCCGTTGGCCCCCAGGCAAAGGGCGCGTGACCCGCGACCAGCACGCCGGGCACCGCATCGGGGTCGAGGTTCAGCTCGCGAAAGCGCCGCACGATGGCGTCGCCCGTGTTCTGCACGTAGTCGCCTCTGATTTCTTCGTCGGTCAGCTCAGCGGTCACTGGTACTTCGCCGTAGAAGTAGTCAGCGTGCGTGGTCCCATACGCCGGGATCGCGCGCCCGGCCTGCGCCCAGCTGGTCGCGTACTCGGAGTGGGTGTGCACCACGCCGCCGATGGTCGAGAAGGACTTGTAGAGAAGCAAGTGCGTGCCGAGATCGGAAGAAGGCTTCAGCCTGCCCTCGACGATCTTTCCGTCCATGTCGCTGAGCACAATATCGTCAGCAGTCATGCGATCATACGGCACACCGCTGGGCTTGATGGCGACCAGTCCGGAAGCGCGGTCGATGCCGCTTGCGTTGCCCCAGGTATAAAGGACCAGGCCGCGGCGCACCAGTTCCAGGTTGGCCTCAAGGACGTGCGATTTGAGTTCCTCAAGCATCGAAGTCATCCTTTCAGGGCAGGTGGGGAGAGTGCAAGGGGAGGAGTGCTGGCAAACGTTTACTCGCTCAACGAGCCTAAGCGTTCTACACTGGCCCAGTCAAGTTGCTTTTCACTCTCATCCGCACCCCGTAGCGCACAGACCTGCATGAAGAAAACCCGACAGACCCATTCCGACAGGAAGCGGCTCGATATCCGCGATGTGGCGCGCCATGCAGGCGTCTCCATAGCCACCGTGTCGCGCACCATCAACGCCGTGCCCACCGTTGACAAGGAGCTCGCCGCGCGTGTGCAGCGCTCCATCCAGGAGCTGAACTACTTCCCCAACACGCAGGCCCGCTCGCTGGTCTCGGGTCGCAGCCGCCTGCTTGGCCTGCTCATCTCCGAGATCACCAACCCGTTCTTCCCGGAACTGATTCGCGGCTTTGAAGAGATTGCCGTCGAGCACAGCTATGAGCTGCTCATTGGCTCAACCAATTATGATCTGCGCCGGCTTGAGGTCTGCATCCGCCGCATGGTCGAGCGCAACGTGGAGGGTGTAGCCGTGATGACTTTTGGCATCGAGGCACCCCTGCTCGACGAACTCGTTGCCCGCAACATCCCCATGGTCTTTGTCGATATGCCGGTCAATAGCGACACCGCAGAAGCGCTTCAGGTGGACTACGGACAAGGAATTGCGCAGGCCATCGAACACCTGCACGTGCTGGGGCACAGGCGCATCGCCTTCATCACTGGCCCCATGCGGCAGCGCACCTGCCAGCTGCGCCGGGATGCTTACCTCGAGGGGCTTTCCGCCTGCAGCCTTCCGGTACGCGAAGCGTTGATTCTCGACGGCGACCACACACTGATCGGGGGGACTGAGGCTGCTGAGAAGCTGCTACGACTGAAGCCGCGGCCGACCGCTGTTCTTTGCTCGAATGACATGACCGCGATCGGGGTGTTGCGCCATTTCGCCTCCAAGGGGGTTGCGGTCCCGGGCGAGATCTCGGTGATCGGCTACGACGATATCCAGCTGGCCGATTATGTCTATCCGCCACTGACCTCGGTGCGCATGTCGAGAAACGACCTGGCCCGCGGGGCTTTTGCCGTACTGCGGGCCCATATTGAGAAGCCTGAAAGCGCACCGCGCCTGGGCGTCCACATCCCTACCAGCCTGATCGTGCGCGAGTCTACTGGCCCTGCCCCCGTCGCGGTGACTCACGCGAGCCTCGCGAGGAGACCTCGCCAGCAGCCTGGTGAACCACAAGCCGTGCCCGCGGCCCGACCAGACGGGAAGAAAAGCCCAAGGTCGCCGGCGCAGTAAGCGCCAGGCTACCGCGCCTTGGCCTGTGCGACCTGGTGGGGGCGGGCGCGCCCGGTGGCTATTTCGAGGAAAGCATGCCCGGCCCGGGTGAGTGCCTTCTCCTTGCGATAGACCAGGGCCAGCTCGCGGGTGATCCGGAGGCCTTCCACCCGCAGCACCCGGAGCAGCCCGGCCCGCTCATCGGCGCTCACCACGGCCCGGGGCAGAAACCCCATGCCCAGCCCCGCCGCGGCAAGGCGCTTGAGCAGCTCGCTCGATTCAACCTCCATGGCGATGCGAGGCTGCGTATCGTGGGTGCGAAAGAGCTCATCGAGCTGTTCCCGTTGGCGACCCTGCTTGGGCAGCAGGAGCGGGTACTGCAGTATTTCAGGCAGGCTGACCTGCTCACGCGAGACCAGGGGGTGCGCATTGGGCGCGACCAGCACCACCTCATCCTTGTGGATCACGTCAAGGAGCAGGCGCGCGTCTTTGACCGGCAGGGAGACGACGCCGAAGTCCACCTCGCGGTTCAGCACGGCTTCGATGGTGCGCGCGCGATCAGCCCGCACAATCTTGAGTGAGACGCGGGTGTACTCACGCTTGAACTGGGCGAAGACCGCCGGCAAGACATAGAGGCTGGTTGCCTCGTTGGCGGAGATAGCGATCTCGCCGCGGGGTGAGCGATGCAGCTCGGCGATCGTGATGCCGATGTGTGCGTGGCACTGCAGCACGTGCTCGGCAAAAGGCTCAAAGACGCGCCCGGCAGCGGTAAAGGTGACCTTGCCGCCGTCGCGATCAAAGAGGCGTGCGCCGACTTCATTCTCGAGCGAGCGAATCTGAGCCGAGATCGCAGGCTGGGTCACGCCAAGCTTTTCAGCCGCGCGGGAGAAGCTGCGCAGCCGGCTTACTTCCACAAACGTCCTGAGCTGCTCGATGTCCATGCCGTCGCGACGAAATCCCCACCCCATTCTGCCATGGGCGATGCTTATACGCCGCATAGGAGGAGCTATTGCTCCTTTGGAAGTCGCGAAGATGCGGCACAGCCTGGGTCGTCCGCGCAGACCGTCGAGATCCTGCAGGAGAACAACTCGCAGGTTTCCGAGCAGACCTGTTTCGGGACACTTTCTAGTAACTTCGCAGAGCTGGTAACGTGTGTGACCGCACCGCCGATAACCCTATTGCGGAGGCGTTCCGCTATCAAGCGCGTACCCGCCGATCAGGCGCGAAGGTATCGCGAACCCGAGGTTTGTGACTTACATGAAGACTCTTGCCGGCCTTTTCCTTTTCAGTGCAGCGGCCATATCCTACGGGCAGTCCTTGCCCGATTGCCGCTCCGCGAACCTGCCCGTTGGATCGGCCTGTACCTATGTTGGCACGACGCTGCCGAAGCAGACCTACATCGGCGATATCGCGCTGCCCTCTTCAGAACACGTGCGTATGAGCGAGCCCTTTGGCTCAAGCGTCATTGCCCCGAGTGCGACCGGCCCATTCTCCGGCGCTTCCGTTGGCGGCATGTTTACCGCGCAGGCCGAAACGCTTGGCTTCAAGTCGCTGGTCAGCTCTGGCGTCAAGGTTTTTGCTAACAAGCAGTGGTCTGACCTGCGCGGCGTGGACGCGCGGTTTACCGCGGTCGAGTTCAGCCTTGGCAACGTGGGGACCCTGGCGGGCAACAACCACACAGCCGCCTTTGCTGTTGGCCCGCGCGTGCAGCACAGCTTTGGCCCGGTCACCCCGTATGCTGAGGCACTGGTCGGCGTGGTGCACCAGTACTACTGGGGAATGACCGAGAGCGGCGTGGTTGGCGTTTCCGTGCGGCTCAGCCGTCACCTCTCGCTGATCCCGGCGGACGCAGAGTACCGCTACGCATCGTTCCAGAAGTCAACCGCGACGCAAAATCCGCGCCGCGGCCGCATCGAGTTCAGTGCCGGCATGAGCTACCGCTTCGGCATGTAGTTCGCCACGCCTGGACAAGATCGCTTCCACCGCAATCAGGTCCTGCTCCGTATCTACCCCGCGTGTGTCAAACGGAGTGAGGCTCACATGCACGCCGATCCCGTTTTCGAGAAAGCGCAGCTGCTCCAGCTTCTCGACAGCTTCAAGCCCTGAGGTCGGCAGGAGAGCAAAGCGATCGAGCGCCCGTTTGCGGTAGGCGTAGATTCCCAGGTGCTTCTTGTAGTCGCTGTAACCGAGCGTGTCGCGGTCAAACGGGATGGCCGCACGAGAGAAGTAAAGCGCCCGACCAGCCTGGCTGGTCACCACCTTCACTGCGTTGGGCGAGTGGACCTGCTCGACCGGGCAGGGGGTGGCAAGCGTGGCGACCTCGATCATGGGGTCGCCGAGCATGGGCGCGAGCAGCGTGCCTAGGTGTTCCGGACGCAGCAACGGCTCGTCACCCTGGATGTTGACGTAGATGTCAGCAGCAATGGCCTGCGCCACTACGTGCACCCGGTCGGTGCCACTGGCACAGTCCTCGGGCGTAAAGATGGCAGGGAAGCCGTAGCGCTGGGCAAGAGCCATAATCTCGTCCGCGTCGGTCGCAATCATGACCTGGTGCAGCTGCGAGCAGGCGCGTGCGGCGCGGTAGACCCAGGCGAGCATCGGTTCACCGGCAAGCTCGCGCAGCATTTTGCGAGGCAGCCTGGTCGAGCCAAGCCGTGCGGGGATGACGCCCAGCACTCGCTGCGGTTCGGGCTCTGTACCTGATTCAACAGCAGAGAACAGTTGTGTGGGGATCACTTTGGAGAAGCGGCTCCTCTTCTTTGCCTGGTTGCTTGCTTAGTTGCTTGCTTGGCCGCGAACCGTGCAGGCGCCGGGCTCGCCTGCACGCAAGCGCCCGCATTGTCTACGAGCCTACGCCGTGTCGTGGCAGCCGGCCACGTGGTTGACCCCACTCGTGCACGCCCGTATCATCAGCACTTATGCGCTTCCAGCCGGAAGCGGGTTCCACGGGGCGGCGTAGCTCAGATGGTTAGAGCGACGGACTCATAACCCGTAGGTCGATGGTTCGATTCCATCCGCCGCCACCAACCAGGCACTACACCCAGACAACTTCGGTATCCTAAGCTCGTCACTGGCCCGGATGGAAGAGCCGTTTCGCTCAGGCCGGGGAAAGCTTTGCCCCCAAGCCCAGCTTCAAGGAGCCGCATGCGCCTTTGCCTGACCTCCCCTCTGTGTGTTGCCGCAGCTGTGCTGCTTGTCGCTCCCACGCCGGCGCAGACCACCCCCGGCAGCGGCGATCTGAGCCAACTGGCGGCGCGTATCTCAGCCCAGATCCAGCAGGTGCGCATGGTCACCAGCCAGCTGCCGCGCGTCAACGTGACGCACGTTCAGTTCGGCACAGGCTGCCCAAACGCGGCCGACCCTTCCGGCCAGCAGGACTCAACCTGCGCCATTCGCAATGCGATCCAGTTTGCGCAGGCAAACGCGATCCGGGGCGCCGGCTACCCGGTACTCTACTTTCCGCATGGACGCTACAAGGTTGCGGGGAGCGGTCTTGCGCCGGCCTTCAACCTCACCGCAGCCATTGGCATGGAGGGGGATGGGGCGCAGAGCACGACGATCTTCAACGCCAGCCCGACAGCGGGCACCGTCTCCTACAACAGCGCCAGCGAGTGCAGTGCCAAGCCCGGTCCCTGCTTTATCAAGATTGAAGGTCTCACCTTTGCCGGCGATGGACATCGCTCGATGGGCGGACTGATCCAGATCAACAACACCCCTACCGGCCTGATGACCAACGTCGTGCTGGCCGAGACGGGAGGGATCGCGCTCAATCTGCAAGGCTCATCGGAGCGTTGGAGCTTCTCGCAGATGGAGATTGATCATGCGCGGTGGTCGGTGCTGACCGAAGGTGACACGAACGAGAACTACTTCGAACGGGTGAACGTCATCGACCCCGGCGCCGACCTCAGTGGCTTCTGCTTCTCGGTGAACTGCCCGGGCGGCCACCTCATCACAACCGGCACCTGGCTGCCTGACCCACACTCTGCCGTCTTCCTGGACGGGGACAATGTGCACTGGATGAACTCGTCCATCAAGAGCACGGCGATCATGGGTGGCATTCGGCTGGCGGCGGTCACCAGCAGCGTCTCGCACACCTACTTTGAGGGTTTTGCGTGGGGCGATCAGCCGCGGACCAACCATGCCATTGAGCTCGGGGGCAAGCTCGAGATCGGGCATCTCACGCGCGGCATCTCGGCTTCCGAGCTGGTCTTTCCGGTGGATGACGCAGGCTGGCAGCCTCTCTACGCCAATGATCCAGCTGAAGTGAATACACTCGGCGAGCACGCGTACACGCCTGTTTTCGCGATCTTCCCGGCCGACTACCTCTACGGCAGCAAGGAGCCCAGCGCGGCTGTACCCGGCATTACTCGAGGCACGTATGAGGCGATCAAGGTAGCGGGGTTTGCCGGAGACGGAAATGCTCACCTGCGCACCCGGGCCTTGAACAAGACCAGCGCCGTTGCCTGGCCTGCGGGCTCAACCATAGAACAGATTCCCGCAAACGGCTATGGCATCGTGCGGGTGGAAGAGAACCATCTCAACTCGATCGAGCCGAACCCGAAACGCTACACCTCAGGCTGTGATGACAATGCGCAGCTTAGCCACTGGACGAGCAGCCCCAGTCGTCTCTGCGCGGAGATCATCGTGGGCCTGGTGCCGGATGGCTACATGGTTCCATACCCTGATCAGCATGTCTCCGGCGACTTCCAGATGGCAGTGGTCAACAACTCGATCGCAAATGGAGGCAGCGAAGTCGATGGCCAGGGGTGGATCAAGATAGCGGCGAATGGCACGGTTGACATCGACCAGGGCAACGCTCCGCTGACCCGCTTTAGCCCGGCGGAGACCGCGCTGAATGACTACCAGAACGGCAACACGCGTGTGCACATCCTGCAGTGGGGTAAGCAGTCGGCGCTGGCGATGGTACGCGATCTGAGCGCGAACGCGATTATCTCGCCCCAGAATCACCTCTTCAGCAGCGATGTCTCGGTCAACCACTCGCTCTCGCATCAGTACCTGGGCGAGCAGTGCTGGTATCCGATCCAGCCGGGAACAGCACAGCCGACCAGCCGCTTTTGTGTGCGCGCCGGCGGCCCGTCGCAGGAGACGCTGGTGAACGGACGGTGGGTCGCCGCCACCCGGTGATCCCGTCATAGCCGGGTGCTCTGCTGCTGGGTGCGTCTGCGGTATCATCTAGGCAGCCACTGCCACGGGTACCCCCATCATGTCGACGCAATTTCGCCGCTTAGTCTTCTCGTTTTCTGTAGTCCTGGCTCTCGTCATCCTGCTGGGCGCCTTTGTCCCCGTGCGCGCACGAGGGCAGGGCGGAGACGGCGCCTACCGCCAGATGGGCGTCTTTGAAGAGGTGCTGCGCAAGATCCAGAACGACTACGTTGTCGATCCGAGCATCCCGACGGTGACCAAGGGCGCGCTGCATGGCTTGCTTGAGTCGCTTGATTCGGATTCAAGCTACCTGACACCGGATGAGTACCGCGCCTACAAGGCGCACCAGAACGCAGGCACGGCGCAGATTGGCATCAATGTGTCCAAGCGCCTCGGCTACGCAACCATCGTCTCTGTCATGCCGAACTCACCTGCCGAAAAACAGCAGATCCAGGACGGGGATCTGGTCGAGTCGATTGACGGCCAGTCCACGCACGAGCTCTCGCTGGCAATGATCCGCCTGTTGCTTGAGGGTAAGCCAGGGTCTACAGTCTCAGTGGCGGTCGTCCGGCCGCGCAAGGCCGAGCCTGACCTGCTCAAGTTTACCCGGGTTGCCATTGTGCCGCCCGCGCTCGCCGAGCAGCAGTACGACAGCTCATCGATCCTCTATCTGAAGCCAACCGTGCTCACCCAGGAGCGCGTCACCGAGATGGAAACACGCCTGCGTGCGATGGCGAAGAGCGGTAACAAGAAGGTGTTGCTTGACCTGCGCGACGTAACCGTAGGAGATGAGGCGCAAGGTATTCGCCTGGCCAACGCCTTTGTACAGAGCGGGAAGCTTGCAACGCTTGAGGGTCAGAAGTTCCCTACGCAGACCTTTAACGCGGAGCCGGCAAAGTTCATCACCGGCGCACCGCTCGCGGTGCTGGTCAACCACGGCACCTCCGGCGCGGCTGAGCTGGTGGCAGCGGCCATCCTCGACAGCAAGCGTGGCGACGTGGTGGGAGACCGGACCTTCGGCGAGGGCGTGATCCAGAAGACAATTGACATGCCCGATGGTGCGGCCCTGCTGCTTTCAATCGCGAAGTACGCTGCCCCTGATGGCAAGAAGATCCAGGATGATGCTGTGACGCCCAACGTGACGGTAAGCCCTTCAATCGACCAGTTCCTTGCCGAGGAAGATGAGACGACCGCAACGCCTGACACCAAGCCGCACACCGATGATCAGTTGAACAAGGCCCTGGACCTGTTGAAGGCTAAGTCAGCCTAGCTCTCAGAACCGGCCCAGTAAGCATCAGTGTGTGGCGGGAGCGTGGCGGACGCACCTGTTACCAGACCGCAGCTTGAAGCGCTGGGGCTCAGGATGCTCGAGCGAATCGAAAGGTTGAGGCGACTTTACCTCGACGAGCTCCGCAAGTAGGCCCTGCCGCTCGCGGCCCTACCGGGGTCTCCAGCCGGCTTTTGCTGCCCTGATCGAGCGCATGACCCTGCCTGAAGCGTGCATGGCCAACCACGACCAGCGGTGACCGCGCCGCCGGGATCGTGCCGGGCAAACCACATTCCAGAAATGTATGTGGGCTTAAGCCTGCTCCTGCGTGCTTGAGGCGCCGCTGATCGAGGCCTCTCCGGCTACACTCGATCGATGGGTTTCCCCACACTCTCGCACGCGGATCGCACATGACAGCACCTGCTGCAACCCGCACACCCATCCGCCACAAGAGTCTCAATCGCGCGGTACTGATTACGCTCGCAGTCCTTGCCGCGGCGCTTGGTTCGCTGACCGGCCTCATGCTGGTCTACTCGGTTGACCTGCCGCAGATCGCCGATCTCGAACACTATCGCCCCTCCACCATCACCGAGCTCTATGACCTTCACGGACGCTTGTTCGGCTCATTTGCCCTGGAGCGTCGCGTGGTGGTTCCGTACGATGGCTTCTCCCCCACTCTGCGCGCTGCCGTCATCTCGATCGAAGATAAGAACTTCGAGTCCCACTGGGGTGTCAATGTCTTTCGTGTTATAGGCGCGGTCTACCACGATCTACGCGCCAAGGGTCGGGCGCAGGGCGCCTCCACGCTCACCATGCAGCTTGCCCGCAATCTCTTCCTCTCGAACCAGCGAACCGCCGCCCGCAAGCTTGAAGAAGTGCTGCTCTCGATCCAGATAGAGCGCTCCTTCACCAAGCAGCAGATCTTCGTCCTCTATGGCAACCAGATCTATCTCGGCCAAGGGGTATATGGGTTCGAGGCTGGCGCTGAGTACTACTTCAACAAGCACGCCTCCGAGCTCACGCTGACCGAGGCAGCCCTGTTGGCCGGGCTGCCGAAAGGACCTTCCGAGTTCTCGCCACTCGTGAATGCTGATCGCGCCCTGCGCCGCCGCAACCAGGTGCTGAACGCCATGCTTGAGGATGGCCGGATTACGCTTGCAGAAGCGGATGCAGCCAGGAGCCAGCCTCTCGGCCTGCACCTTGAGCCGGCGCCAAACTCAGAGGCTCCCTGGTTTGTTGAAGAGGTGCGGCGGGAGCTCGACCGGCAGCTCGGGGCGGATCGCGTCTATGCCGACGGCCTGCGCGTGTACACAACGCTTGACCTCGACCTCCAGCGGACCGCCAATCGTGCCGTTCTGGACGGACTGGCTGCCTACGAGCGCCGTCACGGCTGGCATGGCCACTTGCTCAACGTGCTGGCCGGCCAGCTCGATCCAGATGCGTTCCACCATCCCGACTGGGCGGCGGATGCGGGCGCCGCACCCCCCGCAGGCAACTACGTGCACGCGCTGGTCACAGGCGTGCTGCCCTCGCAGGTAAGCGCGCGCGTCGGGCACCACCCTGTCACGCTCCACCCGGATGACTGGGCCTGGACCGGCTTTCACACCGCACCCGAGTTCCTCAAGCGCGGCGACCTGATCTACATCCGCATCACGGGAACAGATACCCCGCACCTACCAGGCGCCGGGCCTTCCAGCCTGGCCGTCCGTGACCAGGCCACCACGCCGATCGCTGCAGTGCTTGAGCAGGATTCCGGCGTGGAGGGCTCGCTGCTCGCCATGGATAACGTCTCCGGCGACGTGCTGGCCATGGTTGGTGGTCGCGACTTCAATCTGTCGCAGTACAATCGCGCCGTTCAGTCCGAGCGCCAGGTCGGCTCGGCCTTCAAGCCCTACGTCTATACCGCTGCCATCGAGGAGGGCGCCACGCCCAACCAGATCATCCTCGACGCTCCGACAAGCTTCGGCACGTACACGCCACACAACTATGAGGGGAACTACCTCGGACCGATCACCCTGACGAAGGCCTTCGCCGACTCGCGCAACATCCCGGCAGTCAAGCTGGCCGCGCGCGTCGGCATGCCTCGCGTCATTGAGACCGCTCACCGGTTCGGCATCACCGCAAACATCCCGTCTTACCTGCCGGTCGCCCTGGGCGCAGTCGAGATCACGCTAGAGCAGCAGGTGGCTGCCTACTCAGTTTTCCCCAACGATGGAGTCCGGGTGGCTCCGCGCCTGATTCGTCGTATCACGACCGCCGATGGCATGCCGCTCCCCGGGCACGGTGCTCCCGTGACACAGGTGACGACCACGCGCACCGCGCGCACCATGACGACGCTTCTGCGTGAGGTGACGAGCTCAGGGACAGCTGCTGGCGCCGCCGCGCGCCTGGGCCACCCCATCGGCGGCAAGACGGGCACGACCTCAAGCTACACAGATGCCTGGTTTCTTGGCTTCTCGCCCACGGTGACCTGCGGCGTTTGGGTTGGCTATGACAATCGACTGACGCTCGGCGACAAGGAGACCGGCGCGGTAGCCGCGCTGCCTATCTGGATGGACTTTATGGCACCCGAAGTGGCAGCGCACCCTGACGAGCGCTTCCCCGCGGACCTGCCACCAGCAGGGCAACCTCGCCAATGAGTCCGGTTAGCTGCACGCGGGCGGCCCCGTAAAGCCGCGCCTGCAAGGCTACCCGCCCTCGGGGAGACGCGCTACGATGGAGCAGGAGAGGAATTTATGCCAGCTCCACGGATCATCCTCTACAGTCAGCCTGCCTGTCCACCATGCTTCGCGGCCAGGGCTTATCTCAAGGCGCGCAAGCTTAGCTTTGAGTACAAGGACATCCAGGCCGACCCGGAAGCGCTGCGTGAGTTGGTAGCTCTGAAAAGCCAGTCGACGCCAACGCTCGTAGTTGGCGACCAGGTGCTGATCGGCTTCGACCCGGAAAAGCTGGACGCGCTGCTTGCCCTGTCTGTTGAGCCTGCCTCTTGAGGACAAGGCGCTTGGGCTTATACCTTGGCTTGACACTCGCCATGTGCGCCTTCGCCGCTGCTGCCATCGACTACGTCATCTTTCTAGACAGGCTGCGTAAAGGCACCGCGCTTGCCGGTGTGACGGTGCACCAGTACCTGGCCACGCCACTCAAAAACGGGCGCGAAGAGCTAGATTATCTGGGTGAATTGGACCAGCCCTGCGTGCGCGCACTGCTGCCGCACCAGCAGATGCAACCGTGCTGGTGGATTCGCAGGCAGAAGGATCATTGGACACGGTCGTAAAGAGCAAGGCGCAGCTGGTAGACAAGCTGCGCCCTGGTCGTGCTTATCGGTAGGAAACCAGCTAGGAGGCCTTGTCCTTTGCCTCGTGGTACTCCTGCTCGGTATTGATCTTCCACAGCCCGCGCTTGCTCATGTTGCCGGCCAGGATGTTATCGACCGAGGCCATGGCGGTAAGCATCGAATGATCCTGGTTGTTGTACTTATGCATCCCGTTTCTTCCAACCAGAAACAGGTTTTCGTACTTATCCATGTATTCGATGATTTCGTTGAAGCGGTCATACGTGCCGAAGTAAGCAGGATAAGTCTTGGGCACGCGAAACACGCAGGAGTCACGCACGTCGTCGGCACGCAGGATACCTATCTTTTCCACCTCGCCGATGGCAAACCTGGCCAGGTCAGTATCGGCCATCTTCCAGAGCTGGTCAGTGTCATAGCAGAAGTACTCGAGGCCGATCCAGGTCTTGGTCGGATCAGCGACCAGGTAGGGGCTCCAGTTATTAAAGATCTGCAGTCGTCCGACTAACACGTCCGGCTCCTGGATATAGATCCAGGTATCTTTGAGTGGCGAGCCGTCTGGCTCGGTGACAAGCAACTTGTCGACCAGCAGCCCCACCGTGATGAAGTCGCGATACATGAGTCCGTCACCAATTGCCTTGATTTCGGCTGGAACTGGTGCGTCGAGCGTGTGCAGCAGTTCGCGCACTGGCATGGTCGAGAAGAAATAGTCGCCGGGTATGGTGACCACTTCGCCACGGGGCGTGCTGGCCTCGACAGCCATGATGCGATCCCCCGAGACGTGCAGCTTTTCCACCCGCCAGCCCATACGGATTTCCCCACCCTGCTCTCGTACTAGGTCGGCGACATGCTCCCAGAGCTGCCCAGGACCGAACTTGGGGTAGAGGAACTGCTCGATCAGCGATGTTTCAACATTCTTCTGTGCGATGTCCCCGGTGTTCTTCTTGCGCGAAAAGGTCTTCTTCAGGAAGTGTGCAACCGCTGTTCTAAGGGACAGACCTTTGATTCGTTGCGCGCCCCAGGCTGCCGAGATCTGGTCGCAGGGAACGCCCCATACCTTCTCGGTGTAACTCTTGAAAAAAGTCTGGTACAACTCGCTTCCAAACCGATTGATCAGGAAATCTTCAAGTGTGGCTTCCTGCTTCCGGGGAAAGAGCTTGGCCCATATGTAACTGACGCCGATACGGATCATGCGCATCGGACCCAGACGCCCAAGCGTGGCTACGGAGAGCGAAAGTGGGTAATCGAAAAAGCTTCGCAGGAAGTAGATCCGGCTCTTGCGCGGACGAACAAGCATGACGCAATCTGGATCCTCTTCGGCCACAGCCACGTCCGCGCTCGCCGAGCTCACCTGCATGCGACCTGATCCGTTCTTCACCACCCGACGCTGGTTCTGATACTTGATGGCGAACTCGCCGTCGGCATTTTCGCCGACGATCGGCATCAGTTCGGTCCACCAATCCATCACCCTGTCCGATTTGGAAAAAAAGCGGTGACCGCCTATGTCAATCCGGTTGCCTTTGTACTGTATCGTGCACGAAATGCCGCCGATCCGTTGTGACCCTTCAAGCACGATCGGCTTGATGTTCGATCGCCGACAGAACTCAAGCGCTGCCGTCAAGCCTGCAGGGCCTGCACCGATTATCACAGCCGTCTTATTTTTGTTCACACTGTGCCTCAAAATTCGATATTAAGTCGCAGCCATGAAATTCGACAAACGCCTCATGGCCCCGGGTGGAACATGCCTTGAGTAACATGCTGCGGCTGCAATGGTTCCACCGCTGTTGGTATTGGTGATCACGCCCAGCACGGGTGTCTGCCCGGTAGCACACGCATGCTCCTCTCTTTGATAAGAGTGCAGTGTTAGCTTAGATGACGAGGATGAGAGCTCCGACCAGACACCTATGCAAAAGCTTGTTGATGGTTATCTGCACTTCCGCTCTAAAGTCTTTCCACAGTGGAAAGATCACTTTCACCTGCTGGCCGAGAGCCAGGCGCCGAAGGTGCTGTTCATCACCTGTGCCGACTCGCGCGTGGTGCCGAGCCTGATCTTTCAGGTCGAACCGGGCGACATGTTCTTGTGCCGGAATGCAGGCAACGTGGTGCCACCGGCAGGCGAGCGGGCCGGCGGCGTGTCAGCAACCATCGAATACGCGGTCGAGGTCCTGCGAGTGGAACACGTGATTATCTGTGGCCACTCGGATTGCGGGGCGGTACGAGCTGCCATGCAGCCGGAGTCGACGCGCGACCTGCCTTTGGTTAAGCCCTGGCTGCACTACGTGCAGGAGGCGCAATCAAGAGCCGTCGAGGTGCTTGAGCCTTCCGGTTCTGACCCGGACTCGGCCTTCCGCGACCGCGTCTTTGCAAACGTCCTTGGCCAAGTAGGGAACCTGCGCACACAGCCCTCCGTCGCGCGTGGGCTTGCTGCAGGTACCGTTGCGGTTCACGGCTGGTACTACGACATCCTGTCGGGTAGCGTGTTGGCCTACCAAGCGGCCAGTCGGCGCTTCATCCCGCTTGAATCGCTTACGGGGAAACAAGCCATCTAGGAACGCAAAAGGGAGAGACCGATAGCATCTCTCCCCCTCACACCTTGTTTTGCAGAGAACAAGCTACTTGGGTGAGGTTGCGTCTTTCACCTTCTGCTTGTCCTGCATGGTGTCGTCCTTGGCGGTCATCTTGGTTTCCGTGGCCTTGTCCTTGGCCTTGGTGCTGGCGACCTTCTTCGGCGTAAACACCTTCTCGGTAGTCTCCTTGGTCTTGTCGTACGCCTTGACGGAGGTTTCCTTGGTCTTGTCGGCGGCGACGGTGACACCTTCCTTGGTCTTGTCCGCTGCCTTAGCGGTGCCGCTCTTGGTCTTGTGGTAGCCCTTTTTGGTTGTGTGCTTGACGGCGTGGCCGGTATGCTTGGCGGCAGCCTTGGTGTCAGTTCCGGCGCTCTTTACATCCTGAGATGCGGTCTGGTCGGACTGGGCGAAGGTGACAGCGCTTGCCGGGACCAGCAAGGTCGAGGCCAGGACGATAGATGCGAGTGAGCGGAACCGGACGTTGTTCATATCGCTATAGGTGATTCCTCGGGGACCGCTTTGGTTGTAGTTGAGGGGTAAAATCGATAGGGAAGCGGGTCGCGGACGGCTGCCTCACCGCTGCCCGGCCTACACGAGCAGATGACTACACTCACAGCGCGCCTCTTTCCTGGTCAGCAAACTGGCACTCGGACTGCTTCGACGCAGACCGCGGAGCCGGCTGGCGCAAGGCCCGGGTTGCGTGCCTACGCCTGGGGAGTGACCGGCTACAACGTTCTCGTGGTCCTGTGGGGATCGGTCGTGCGCGCGACCGGGTCAGGTGCGGGCTGCGGCGAACACTGGCCGCTCTGCGGCGGCACGGTTGTGCAGCACTGGCGTACCGCAGCCTCAGTGATTGAGTTTGCGCACCGCGCCTCTTCTGGTGTCGCCCTGGTGCTGCTGGTAGGCCTGGTTGCCTGGACCTGGCGCGCGACCGCACCCAGGCACCTGGCGCGCACCGCGGTGCTCGCCTCCGCAGTGCTCACCTTTAACGAGGCGCTGATCGGTGCGCTGCTCGTCGTTCTTGGCCTTACCGCCGATAACCGTTCCCCCCTGCGTGCGGTCTACCTCTCGCTGCACCTGGCCAATACGCTTTTGCTGCTCGGCGCGCTCGCGCTCACTGCGCACTTCCTTGGTCGGTCGGCGGGCAGGATGCGCGGTTCGGTCGAGTATTTTGGGTTGGGAGCGATACTCCCCGGTCTCGCAGCGACGATTGCCGTCGGCGTGAGCGGCTCACTGGCCGCGCTTGGCGACACACTCTACCCCGCGCACAGCCTGCGCGAGGCTCTCGCACAGGACTGGGCCGCGGCCAGCCCCTGGCTCATCCGCCTGCGCTGGGTGCACCCTGCGGCGAGCGTGCTCACCGCGGCCTTCATCGGGTATGTGTTCGTTGCGGCGCTCAAACGGGTGCAGCATCGCAGCGCTGGGTACCTGCTTGCCGGGCTGCTCGGTTTGCAGATGGCTCTTGGTGTGGCCGACGTGCTGCTGCTCGCCCCGACCTGGCTCCAGATCGCGCACCTGCTCGGCGCTGACCTGCTGTGGATCACGCTGGTGGTCCTCTGCGCCCGGCTGGCGATTGTGCCGGTAGGCTGCACTGGCGGCCTGTGTCTGGCGCGCCGAGGCGTTGCTGCCGGCGCAGCCATGTCGGCCAGCTAGAGCGGGCCTGGCTCGAGGCGTCGCCAAGGACCGGTCTGGCTCGATGCCACCCGCTAAGCTCGGCCCCCGGTAATCTCCTTCACAAATCGGTAGTAGAAGTCCTCACCGCGAACGAACGACTCGACCGGCAGCCGCTCATCCTTGCCATGCGCGCGCACGTCGTCTTCCTCAAGCGCGATCCCGGTAATGGCATAGGTCGGCATCCCGGCGGCGTTGGTGTAGATCCCGTCCGAGGCCCCGATAGCCATCGTCGGCACAACCGGAGCACCAGGCCACATCTCAGCGGAGAGCCGGGTGAGCGCCTGCATCACCGCAGGATCAATGGACGCCGGCGGCAGGGCCTTCGCGTCCGGGGCCGTGTCCGAGATGTCGCCGTTATCCGCCATGTACCGCACCGTCACTGCAGGATCGTGGAAGACCGAGATGAGCTGCTGGCGGACCTCTTCGCGCGAGTGCCCGGGCAGGATGCGGCAGTTCACATTGGCGGTCGCCTTCTGGGGCAGGGCATTCGGCGCATGGCCGCCGGTCAGCATGGTGGCCACGCACGTGGTGCGGATCGTACCGTTGTAGATCGGGTTGGCCCCCAGGTGCTCGAGAGCTGCCGGGTTCGGAGGAGTGCGCAGCGCGCCCGCGATGTCGCCCCCCAGCGCGCCGCCCTCCTGCTTGCTCATCTGGGTGAGGTAAGCGCGGGTGATGGCGTTGAGCTCAAAGGGAAAGGTGTATGCCTCCAGGTGGGAAAGCGCGTCGGCAATATGGTAGATCGCATTGTCCCTGACCGGTAGCGAACTGTGGCCGCCGGGGTTGGTCGCCGTCAACTGGAAGTCGCCGTAGAGCTTCTCGGTCGCATCCGCCTCAACCACGACCGCCTTGCCATGTTGCAGGCCCACGCCGCCGCCGTCAGAGTTGAGCACGTATTGGGCGTCAATCAGGTCACGGTGGTTCTTCAGCAGCCAGTCCACTCCGTTTGACTTGCCGCCTTCTTCATCAGCTGTCAGCGCCAGGATCATGTCGCGGTCAGGTCGGTAGCCTTCCTTTTTGAGGCGGATGAAAGTCGTTACCAGAATCGCGTCGCCTTCCTTCATGTCCTGGGTGCCGCGGCCATAGTAGTAGCCGTCCTTTTCAACAAACTGGAAGGGATCGGTCGTCCAGTCGGCGCGACGCGCTTCGACAACATCCAGATGGCCGATAAAGAGGATGGGCTTCTGCTTCCCGGTCCCATGCAGGCGCACTACCAGGTTCTGCTTGCGATCAGTGGGGCCGAGCAGCTGCATGTCGCCTGCTGGGAAGCCCGCATCGAGGAGGCGCTGGTGCATGGCGTCCGCCGCCGCCGTTACACTGCCCACCGAGTCAGTCGTGTTGATCTCGACCAGCTGCTTGAAGATGTCGTGCGCCAGCGCGTGGTAATCAGTTTGCGCTGGCAGTGAGGCCGGTGACGCGAGAGCGGCGATCAGGGCAAGATGGGTGAGGCGCATGGAGCTCCGTGGGCGAGAGGTGTCAGAAGCGTTGAACCAACATAGCAGAGGGTCGACACCTAGTCTGAGTGCGCCTGCAGGTGAGCGAGGAGCAGGGACGAGACCTCTGCCAGTGAGTCCTCGAGCAGCCAGTGCGACCTGCCTGCGAGTCTCTCGAAGTGGTAGCTGGCCTTCACATAGCGAGCAGTCGCAAGCGCCGCGGTCTCGCCCAGCGCCACATCCTGATCGCCCCAGATGTAGAGGCTGGGCACGCGAACCGTCCCGGTGCGGAGTTGAAGGTCAAGCGCGCGGTACCAGTTCAGGGCGGCGGTAAGCGCACCGACCGACGCGAGGCGGCTGACGTTTGACTCTACCTGTGCCTGCGAGAGCTTACCCTGGTAGGCCGCGCACAGACCGCGTGCATGCAGGGTGAGCAGAGCCATCTCCGCCAGGTGACCCGGTGCGCGAAACAGGCCGATATACTTCGACCGGCGCATCTGGTCCGGGTCGCCTGCGAGCGCCTCGCGAAATGCGTCCGGGTGCGGCGTCGACAGTACTGAGAGGGAAAGCAGGCGCTCAGGATGCGCCGCGGCTGCACGCCATGCAAGCAGTCCGCCCCAGTCGTGGCCGACCAGGTGGAAGCGTTTGGCATCGAGCGCATCGGCAAAGCCGAGCACATCGGAGTCGAGGTGCGTGAGGTGGTACTGGTCGACCTGGGAGGGGCGAGCGGCAGGAGAGTAGCCGCGCTGGTCGACGGCGACAGCCCGAAAGCCGCTGGCAGCAAGGAGGCGCACCAGCGGCGCCCAGGAGTCGGCGAACTGGGGAAAGCCGTGCAGGAGCAGGACGAGCGGAGCGGTTGCGGCGCCAGCGGCTAGAGCGTCAAAGTGCAAGCCGTTGACCGCGAGCACCAGGCGGTCCAGGCCTGCGGTGCCTGGCTCCGGAGCGTTCGTAGGGCGGGCGCGCGTAAGCCTGACGACGAGCCCAGCCACCACCAGAGAGGTAGCCGCCAGCCCCGCTGCACCTAGGAACCTTCGCCTGCTCTGCTTTGACATCACGCTCTCCTTTCAAGCAGCTGTGATTGTGCGGGGAGTCGAGCAGTCCTGGGCAAAGAGGACGCTAGGACTGTTTACGATACTGCTCCCGGTACCACGCGACAGTCCTGCGCAATCCTTCCTCGAACCCCACTTCAGGTGCGTACCCGAAGGCCTCCCGGGCTGCCGTGATGTCGGCGAGCGAATCGCGCACATCGCCGGTGCGCTCTTCGGCATGGATAGGATCTTCCCCAAAGCCGAGCAGGCGGGCCAGCACCTGGAACGTCTCGTTAAGCGTGTGGCGCTCCCCGCACGCAACGTTGAACACGCGCCCTGCCACCTGCTCCGCCGGTGCTTCTGCTGCAAGCAGGTTTGCCGCTACAGCATTGGTCACGTAGGTAAAGTCACGGCCCTGCTCCCCATCGCCGAAGATCACGGGGCGCTCACCCTGCATCATCTGCAGGGTGAACCTGGCCATCACCCCGGAGTAGGGCGAGTCCGGCACCTGCCTGGGCCCGAAGATGTTGAAGTACCGCAGGCAAACCGTCTCCAGCCCGTAGACCTGCCAGTAGGACTGCATATAGAGCTCGCCGGCAAGTTTTTGTACCGGGTAGGGCGCGATCGGCATTGGCACCATCGTCTCAATACGCGGAAAACCAGGCTGGTTGCCGTAGGCAGAAGAGGATGCAGCGTAGACCACGCGCCGCACGCCTGCTGCACGCGCTGCCTCAAGCACATTAAATGTGCCGTCAAGGTTGGCTGTGTGCGAGGTGCGCGGGTCCTTGACCGAGCGCGGTACCGAAGGCAGCGCTCCCTGGTGGAAGATCACCTCAACCCCTTCAGCCGCTCGCGCGACTGCCTCCGCATCGCGTAGATCGCCTTCAAGGAAGGAGAACCGGCCCGGCTCTAGCCCCGCTTCGGCCGCAGCCGCGGAACCCTGCTTTTCTGCTGCTTCAAGGTTGCCACGCAGCCCGGTTTCAAGGTTGTCAAAGCCCTGCACATCTTCGCCGCGACCCAACAGGGTACCCGTAATCCATGAACCAATGAACCCTGCACAGCCAGTCACCAGGTAGCGAGCCATTCGTCGAGCACCTCTCTCCACTTCATGCTAACGGCTCCCTCGCAATGGCAGTCGAGGCATCTGCCGCGTGGCCCGGCGGCTTTGCCCGCGACGCAAAATCAGGGATACTGCTAGCACATGTTGACTCTGGCACCCTTCAAGCTTGCTCCTTACTTTCAGAGCCGTATCTGGGGCTTTCGTGATCTCGCACCCTGGTTTGACTATCGGGTGGATGCAGGCGAGCCGATCGGCGAAGTCTGGCTCACAGGCTCCAAGTGCACGGCTGCTACCGGACCGCTCACCGGCCGCGACTTCGCCGACATCATGGCGGAGTACGCACCGTCGATTCTCGGCTCGGACCACGTTCCGCTGCAGACCCCAGGCGGGAAACCGCCCGAGTTTCCTTTGCTGATCAAGGTGCTTTTCCCGCGGGAGAAGCTCTCGGTGCAGGTGCACCCGGATGACGTACTCGCACAGCAGATGGGCGAGCCCCGCGGCAAAACAGAGTGCTGGTATGCGCTCGAGGCCGAGCCGGGGGCCAAGGTTGCCCTCGGCCTCAAACCTGGCGTGACCGCGGATCAGGTCCGGGCTGCGATCGAAGACCAGAGCCTGGAAGAGCTGCTCGGATGGCTGCCGATCGGGGCGGGGGATATGGTGTACGTGGATGCGGGCACGGTGCACGCGATCTGGCCCGGCGCGGTCATCCTCGAGACGCAGCAGACCTCGGATGTCACCTACCGGCTCTACGACTACGGCCGGCCGCGCGAGCTGCACGTGGACAGATCGCTTGAAGCCATGCGGCTTGATACCGCTGCAGGCAAGATCAAGCCCTGGCGGGATGACAGTCACACCGTGCTGGTGGATGAGAAGTACTTTCGCGTGGAGCGCTGGACACTCGACAGCGCCGCCCAGGCGGCCAAGCTCACCACTGCCTGCAATCTTGCCACGACCGAACGCAAGGCCGCCTCGCTGCTTTTTGTCAGCCAGGGGGCAGTGACCCTTGAGGGCAACGACTTCGCGGCAGTCAGCCTGGGACGCTGTGAGCTGGCGGTGCTGCCGGCCGAGGCGCCCGCTATGACCATCACCGCTGTCGATACGGCAGAAGTGATGCGCATCCTCCCTCGCTGAGCCGGGCGACTCTAGGCTCGTGAGGCAGGAGTCGAAGCCTATATCGCGTCCTCGCTCTAGAAGTGGCGCGAATCGCCGATAGAAGAGGAAGCTGACCGGCGGTTGGTCCGCTCTGAGGGTGAGCGAAGCGCGGTCCCGGTCTGCAATACTGGGGGCGCCGAATCCGGGTATCAGCGCAGGCGGAGGACCATGAGCAAGCACGTCGAGTTTCGACCTATCATCCTTGCAGGCGGCAGCGGTACCCGCTTTTGGCCGCGAAGCCGCAAGGCACGCGCCAAGCAGATACTCGCGCTCGATGGCGAACGCACCATGATTCAGCGGACAGTCGATCGCCTGAAACCCATCGCGCCCGCGACCGATGTTTGGGTGATCACCAACGACCTGCTGTCCAACACCATCTGCGGGCAGCTGGATTCGATTCCGCAAGAGCAGGTGGTCTGCGAGCCGGCTGCCCGCAACACCGCACCCGCGGCCGGGCTGGCTGCTTTCCTCATTGAGCGGCAGAATCCTGACGCGGTCCTGGGCATGTTCCCAGCCGACCACGTGATTGCGGATGAGCCTGGTTTCCTTGCCGTCATCGAGCGCGCAATCGCGCTTGCCGCGGCTGGTGAGAACATGGTCGTGCTGGGTGTGACACCCAACCGGCCCGAGACCGGGTATGGCTACATCGAGACCGGTGACGCGATGCCGCCGACCGCCGGTACGGAGCTGGTCGAGCTACGCGTGCGCCGCTTTACCGAGAAGCCGAACCAGCAGCGGGCCGAGGAATTTGTCGCGGCAGGGAACTACCACTGGAACTCTGGCATCTTTATCTGGTCGGCGCGCACGCTTGCCAACGCCATGCGCGAGCACCTGCCGGAGACCGCGCCGCTGCTCGAAGAGATTGCGGCTGCTTTCGGTACCCCGCGTTTTGGCCAGGTGTTTGCCGAGCTTTATCCCAAGTGCGAGAACATCTCGGTCGATTACGCAATTTTGGAGCCTCGTTCGGCCAAGGGTGAGCACCACTCAAACCTGTTTTGCCTTCCGGCGAACTTTGGCTGGAACGATCTCGGCTCCTGGGCAGCGCTTTACGAGCACCAGGTTGATCAACTGAAGTCAGGCGACAGCACGGGTAACGTGGCGGAGTCTGCAGGCCTGGTCGCACTCGATGCCCAGGGCAATTACGTGTTTTCGCCCGGCAAGATGGTAGCGCTGGTCGGTGTGCAGAATATGGTGGTCGTCGAGACTGAAGACGCCATCCTGGTGACCACCCGCCACCACTCGCAGGATGTCGGTAAGGTGGTCAAGGAACTGGTGGCGCGCAAGCGGGCAGAGCTGATTTAACGGGCAGAGCTGGTTTAGGGTCTGGCTGTAGAGGAAGGCAGGGAACCAGGGAGCAAGCTGATCGAAGAAGGCTGTCATCCTGAGCCAAGCAAAGGATCGGCTGTTGTTCCTGCCGGTCTCTTTACCTGGATGCTGGGAGCAGTGTTAAAGTCCTGTGCGGCTCGGGCAGACTGCAAATCCTTAGCCCTGCCCAGGATGACAGTCGTTTGGTGCGGAACGAAGGCTTAACATCCAGACGAACTGTGCCTGTCCCCGGATCCGGCGACACGCACCCGCAGCGCGAAAGAACAACGGTCCTCGAAGCCCTTCCTGCTTCGCGACACAAACGAAAGGGCAACTGCTTCCTGATGGCATACGCAGGCGTGATCAAGTTTGGAACCGACGGATGGCGCGGCCTGATCGCCGAAGATTTCACCTTCGCCAATGTGCGCGTGGCAGCCTCCGCCATCGCAAGCTACCTGCATACACGCACGGCTGACGACCCGAGCGCAAACGCGATCGAGCGCGGCGTCGCCATCGGCTACGACACGCGCTTCGGCTCGCGCGAGTTCGCCCGCGCGGTGGCCGAGGTCCTGGCAGCGAGCGGCATCCCGGTGCAGCTCGCGAGCGGCATCACGCCCACGCCCGCGCTTTCGCTCGGGGTACGCGAGCGAAATGCTGCCGGCGGCGTGATGATCACCTCCAGTCACAACCCCTTCCAGTGGAATGGCGTCAAGTACAAGGGCTACTACGGCGGGTCCGGCAAGCCATCGATGATCGCGGAAATCGAGCGGCACCTTGGCGCGCCGATCACCGCGGCGGCAAAGCCGGCAGCGATTGAAGAAGTCGATTTCACGACGCCCTACATTGCTGCCATCTCTGCGTTTGCCGATCTCGAAGCGATCCGCAACTCGGGGCTCAAATTTGCGGTCGACTGCATGTATGGCGCCGGGCGCGGCGTGCTGGCCGGCATCTTCACGCGTCTCGGGGTCGACTTTGTCGAGATCCGGGCCGAGCACAACCCGCTCTTTCCAGGCATCAATCCTGAGCCGATCGAGCCGCACATCCGGGCTCTCCAGGAAGTCACCGTTGCCGAGAAGTGTCACGCCGGGCTCGCCACCGACGGCGATGCAGACCGCATAGGCGCAGTCGACGAGCATGGCAACTTTGTCGATCCGCACAAGATCTTCTCGATCATTCTCAGCTGGCTGCTTGAGACCAAGGGCTGGCCAGGCGGGGTCACGCGCGCCTTCAACACCACGGGCATGCTCGACCGCATAGCCGCCAAACATGGCCGCAAGCTCTACGAGCACGGTATCGGCTTCAAGTTCGTGTGTGACCTGATGCTGGACGAAGACATCCTGATCGGCGGCGAGGAGTCCGGCGGCATCGGCATCAAGCGTCACCTGCCGGAGCGCGATGGTCTGTTGAACGCGCTGCTGATCGCAAACATCATGTCCGAGCAGAAGAAGACGCTTGGCGAGTTGGTTGCCGATCTGCAAGCCGAGTACGGGGAACACCACTACGGCCGTATCGACCTGCACATTGCCGACGACCTGAAGAATGCGACTATCGCTAAAGCCAGGGCAGGGGTCAGCGAGTTTGCCGGCATGCCGGTCGAGCGGGTGAGCACCCTGGACGGCATCAAGTTCTTCCTTAGGAATCCTGAAGCGACGCAGAAGCCGAACCCTGCCGAGACCTGGCTCCTGCTGCGCGCCTCCGGCACCGAACCGCTGCTGCGCATCTACTCCGAGTCCGTGTCCAGGCAGTCGGTGACGACGCTGCTCGCAGCGGCGCGCGCGTTCGCCATGTCGAGCCTGGACTAGCCTTCCCCCACCTGCTGAGCGCTGGCAGAGATGGCCGCGCGGCGCAGAAAACATTCCCTGCGCCGGTCAGCGGTTGCCTCGCCTAGGCGTTCTGTTCGGCCGGGCGGGAGGCTACGCGCTTCAGTTCGTTAGCGATGAAGCTGGTCGCCTCGTTCAGCAGGCGTTCCAGGTAGTCGATCCGTTCCAGCGCTGTAATGAGTTGTTCGCTGCCTTCGCTGATGCTGAGTGTGACGACGCGTTCCTGTTCCGGCATGGTCGCTCCTGATCGGTGCGTAGGATCGCGATGCTTCCACCAGAGAGAGTGCGCAAGCCCTGCGTGAGTGCACCACGCCTAATACATATCAGTGGTTGCCCGGCGCAGGGGGACACTCCGGTAACCTGGTCTCGCGAATGTGCCGACAGTAACAACGCGCGCTGTCGCTTGCTCGAACGACCTCCGAACAAAGCTCGCGCAGTCGCCCCGCCGGGGTCCAAAAGCAAACAGCAAGGGCGTCCCCCGCGCTGCGAATCGAATCAAACCCGTTGAGGGCTTGCGCGAACGCGTCGCCCAGGAAAGGCCACACAGCGTATGAGTACACCTGCCATCACAGCTACTGCCCCCCTTACCGAACTCTCAGCCTGGAAGGCGCTCGAAGCGAACTACAAGGCTGTTGAGCCGCTCCACCTTCGGGAGCTCTTCGAGCAGGATCCCGACCGCGGAACCCGCATGACTGCCGAGGCACTGGGCATCTATCTTGATTACTCCAAGCATCGGGTCACGACCGAGACGCTCAAGCTGCTGCTCGAGTTGGCAGAGCAGTCCGGCCTCAAGCAGCACATCGAGGCCATGTTTACCGGCGAGAAGATCAACACGACCGAGGGCCGCTCGGTGCTGCACGTTGCCCTGCGTGCGCCCAGGGGCGAGACGATCCTGGCTGACGGCAAGAACGTTGTGCCCGAGGTGCACGAGGTGCTCGACCGGATGGCGGCTTTCGCCGAGAAGATCCGATCAGGCGAGTGGAAGGGCTACACCGATAAGCCCATCAAGAACATCGTCAACATCGGCATCGGCGGCTCGGACCTGGGGCCCGTGATGGCCTATGAGGCGCTTCGCCACTACTCCCAGCGCGACCTGACCCTGCGCTTTGTGTCCAACATCGACGGAACGGACTTCCACGAAGCGACCCTTGATCTCGACCCTGAAGAGACGCTGTTTATCGTCGCCTCAAAGACTTTCACCACGCTCGAGACGATGACCAACGCGCACACCGCGCGGGAGTGGTCGCTTGCAAAACTCAAGCAGACGGAGTCGATCGCCAAGCATTTTGTGGCGCTCTCAACCAATGCCGACGCAGTCTCGAAATTCGGCATCGACACGGCAAACATGTTCGGTTTCTGGGACTGGGTTGGTGGCCGGTACTCGATGGATTCTGCCATCGGTCTCTCGACCATGATTGCGATTGGCCCGGAGAACTTCCGCAAGCTGCTTGCCGGTTTCCACGAGATGGATGTGCACTTCCGCACCACTCCGTTCGAGAAAAACCTGCCCGTGTTGATGGGCGTGCTCGGCGTCTGGTATACCGATTTTTTCAACGCGCAGACGGTCGCCGTGCTGCCCTACGACCAGTACCTGAAACGCTTCCCGGCCTACCTGCAGCAGCTCACCATGGAATCAAACGGCAAGCATGTCACGCTCACCGGGGAGACGGTGAACTACGAGACCGGTCAGATCTTCTGGGGCGAGCCCGGGACCAACGGACAACACTCGTTCTACCAACTGATCCACCAGGGAACCAAGCTGATCCCCTGCGACATTATCGGCTTCTCAAAGACGCTCAATCGCCTGGGTAAGCACCACGACCTGCTGATGGCCAACGTTTTTGCGCAGGCCGAGGCGCTGGCCTTTGGCAAGACCAGGGCCGAGGTTGAGGCGGAGGGCACGCCGGCGGAACTGGTGCCGCACAAGGTGTTTGACGGCAACCGCCCAACCAACACGATCCTGGTCGACACGCTCACGCCCGCTTCGCTTGGCCGGCTGGTCGCGCTGTACGAGCACATGGTCTTTACCCAGGGAGTGATCTGGCAGATCAACTCGTTTGACCAATGGGGCGTGGAGCTCGGCAAGAAGCTTGCCACGGCGATCAGCGGCGATCTGGATGGGTCGAAACACAACCAGCACGACAGCTCAACCGCGGCGTTGATCGAACGCTACAAGCGCGACCGGGACTAGCCGTCCAGGCGGGACTA
>CAZZYO010000025.1:0-40694 GCA_964658255.1 Candidatus Babeliales bacterium | reverse complement strand
GGTCGTCCGATCACTCACACCCATCTCGTAGCCGGTTGAGTAGCCGCGGCGCGCCCCGAAATTTGGGCGCTCGCCCTCCTGGTAGTACTGCCCGTACCCCTGCGGCCCATTGCCCCAGTGCGCGTCATCCCACTGGCCATGCTGCGGCGGTGGTGGGCCCGGGGGCGGCCCATACTGCGCCAATGCCAGGGTTCCGCTCAAAAGAAGCGCTGCTGCTGCACTCATCATCATTCTTGCTGCACCATGGTTCTTCATCTACGTGCCTACTTTCTTTGCGTTTTACCAACGGCAGAGTGCGACAGCGTCCGATGCGTCTTGCAAGCTCGCAAAGCCGCTGAGCACTTCCTTGCTCCCGAGCCGCCTGCTCAGGTGCGACCCTGAATCGGCATCGCTCGCATGCCAGTCTCAACCCGCTTGCCTTCCGGTAGTTGCGAGACCGCAATCGAGAGCAGCGTACCCAGCTCTTTAAACTTGCCCTCGTCTGCAATCCGGTCAGCCGCTCTGCGTGCCACTCCCTGGTGAGCCTGGTTCCAGATCTCGTACCAGATGTTCTGCGCCTGCCACAGGTTTGCCATGAACGGAATCTCCCGCATCGCCGTGGCTACCGCAACCGCCTGCTCCAGCACTCCTGGGATTCTCGGTGCGGCTTTCAGCGCGAGCATCGCTCCCACCATGCGTCGATCGACAACAACGTTCAGATTGGCTGCATCCAGCCGCACGTTGTCCGCCTGCGCCAGATGGAGTGCTCCACGTACCCTGCCAATGTCCAGAGGCTCGCTCTCAAGCGCCTGGCGCACCTTCATGTTGATCGCAAAGCTGGCTGCTACGTCCAGCGCAGCCGGCCGCGGCACCTCAGTCTTGCTTAGAAAGTGCATCAGCGGCGCATGCTCCTCGTAGAGGCGCAACAGGCTTTCTTCCACATCGTTGAGCGTATCCGTAAGCAGCAGCTGCACCACGCGCCTCTGCTCATCGGCAAATAGCGAGCGGATTGAATACTCCTGCGATCCGAAATACCCATCGAAAAGCCGGATGATCCCCGGCAGGTCCACTGCTGCGATAGCCTCTCGAGCCTTGTCCAGGAAAGCGGAAATGGCTTCGCCCGCCATCTCTTCCGAAGGGTTAACCACCGCCGCAATGTTCAAATCACCAAAGTGCAGCACCGCATACAGAAAGCGCCTGCAGTCTTCAGTCAGCCGCGAGGTCACCTCGGCCTCACCCGTCAACAGGCGCGCGCGGCCGCTGGTAATCAACTCGCGCGACACCCTTCGCACCGCGTAGGCGAACAAGTCTGTATTCTCCCCGTAATGCGAGAAGACCGAGCTGATCGAATAGTGCGCGGCCACCTGCTCCAGTCCCACCTGCAGCCCATGGGCACGCACCGCGTAGATAGTTGCGCCCGTGCCCTCGTGTGCATCGTTGCTCTCCGCCAGTCCCAGCGTCGCGATGAACGCGGCCTCGAGCGCTTGCCCTCGTTCTCCAAACAGCTCGCCTGCCAGCTGCAGTGCACGCGCGGCGTACGCGATGATCTGCACCGTCTCTATGCCGGAGATATCGTCAAAGAACCAGCCGCAGCTGGTGTACATCAGCTGCGCATGCCGCTCCAGCTCCATCAGCTTGCAGGCCGTGCGCCGCTCGTCTTCGCTTGGTATTCTGCCAGCCTGCTCCTCCAGAAAGCCATTCAGCTTGCTGCGATCCAGCATCACCTCGATGTATGCGTCCCTCGCGGCCGCCGGATCGCGAAACACGGTCCCACCCACCTCGGCTACCAACGGCTCCAGCCCGTCCCGCAGTGCGTCAAGCGCCTCTCGCAGCGGTGCCCGCCATCGCTGGTTCCAGCCCTGCTTGCCGCCGCTGCAGCCGCAGTCTGACCGCCAGCGCTCTACCCCGTGCGCGCAGCTCCAGCTCGTCTGCTCAACAATGCGCGCTTCCCACTGCGGCGGAAACGCCTCCAGGAACTCTCCATAGTTGGTCAGTCGCGCCAGCCCTTGCTCTTCGGCATACTTCAGCGCGTACGAAAGAGCCATCTCCCCGTAACGATGATGATGCCCGTAGCTCTCGCCGTCAGTGGCCACGTGCACCAGCTGCGGCGCATTGCCGCGATCATCCTCAAAGCCACCCGCCATGCGCTGGGCAAAGCCAATCCCGGAATCGAGCAGTCGCTCAAACGCTATTGCTCTTGAGCGCGGCCCGTCATAAAAAAAGATCGAGATGCTTCGTCCGCTCGCCAGCCGCACCAGGTACGGTTGCCGCGTATCGACAGACGCGTTCGGCGTCTCGCGCCCTTGCTCCCCGTGATGCCACTCCCCCGCGACCTCGTCGCCGCCAAGCGGCCGCACGGCCCCACACTGGTGCGGCGCCAAAATCGTGTACAGGATGCCGTATTCAGCCAGGAGCTCAAGCGTCGGTGTATCGCAGGCCGTCTCCGCAAGCCACATGCCCTCAGGCTTGCGCTTGAAGCGGCTCTCGAAATCCGCGATGCCCCAGGCGATTTGCGTGCGCTTATCTCGCTCACTCGCCAGCGGCATGATGATGTGGTTGTACACCTGCGCGAGCGCCGAGCCGTGCCCGCCAAAGTTGCGCCGGCTCTCCGCGTCCGCATCCAGCACTGACCTGTAAGCAAGCGGCGCCTTCTCCTCCATCCACGACAGCAGCGTCGGCCCAAAGTTGAAGGAGATGCGTGCATAGTTGTTCACAATGCGCACAATCTCGCCCGCCTCGTTCAAGACGCGCGAGCTGCCATTGGTCGCGTAGCACTCGGCTGTAATGCGCTCGTTCCAGTCGTGGTACGGCGCTGCCGAGTCCTGTGTCTCCACGACCTCAAGCCATGGGTTCTCGCGAGGCGGCTGGTAAAAGTGCCCGTGCACGCAAAGGTAGCGTCCGGCGGGGTCAAGTGCTGTTTGGCTCATAAGTATTCCCGCCCTATTAGAGCAAATAGCCCCGTTGGTCGCTGGGAATCGGATTCGGCGTCACGTTACCTGCGGGTCGCAGGCAAGCCGCTTGCGTCCTCGGCCGCCTGCCAAACCGCGCGTGCAATCTCCGCAATTACCCGCTCTCGCACTGCCTCCGGCGCACGCGAATCACTCACCAGCACGGCAATCGCAAGCTTGCGCCCATCTTTTATTGTGATTAGCCCGGCATCGTTGGTGGCATGCGCAAGCCCCCCATCTACGCCCGACGTCCCTGTTTTATGCGCGATGACCGTGCCCGGCGGTAGCAGCGACTTCAACCGGTGCTCCCCGGTCGAGGTATCGGTCATCCACTTGAGCAGCAGCGCCGTGTGCTCGGCGCTGAGCGGTGGGCGATCCGCCAGCATCCGCAGCAGCGCAACCATCGCACGCGCGCTCGCATAGTTCCGATACTGCGCGCTCACGTCCGCATGCATCTGCTTTTCGGTATTCGCGATCTGCATGTCGCGGATGCCCAGACGTTTGACATACGCGTCGACCGCCGACGGCCCACCCAGCAGCCGCAGCAGCAGATCGCAGGCCGCGTTATCACTGTCAGAGACGGCAAGCTGCATCAGCCGCTCTAGGGGAACGTCCACGCCGGCGCGCGGATACTGGTCCTGCAATGGGCTGTGCGTCTCGAATGGAAACAGGTCACTCGGCAGAAAGGGAACCATCGTCGTCAGCTGCCAGCGCCCAGCCTCCACCTGGTGCAGGGCAGCCATCGCAATCTGCAGCTTGTACATCGACTGCATAGGCAGCCGCGCATCCGCATCCAGCGCACAATCAAGCACCGCTCCCGGCAAAGAGCAAGCCACGCCCACGCGCCCATGCGCCCTGGCCGCGATCGCGGCTACCTGCTCATGCAAACGAGCGTGAGCGCTAGTTGCAAACGTAATGAACAGCAGGCAGGCAGCAGGTATGCGCACCTGCTTAACCTACAGCCTCTTTCTGTTAACGAGAAGTGTCACTCTTGGAACAACTGCCATGATCCTGAGAGTGTCCATGCAGCAACAGATGTCATCCTGGGCGAAGCGAAGGATCTGCGGTTGCTCCTCTTCATTCCTGGGTTCCCGCGAAATGCTTGGCCGACCGAGGCAAGCTGAGGGAAACGCAAAGCCACGCACCGGGTAGGATCAGAAAGGGAGTCATCAGAACTCCGAAACTGTCATCGCCATGGAAGCTGCCAGGGCGAGGCGGCGAGTAAATGTCCGCCAGTATCCATATCCCGAAGATCAGAAGGAATAGTCCAAGGCCGACACTCACGCGCCTGGCTCGTCGACTGAGTTGGTAAAGCCCGAACGCGGCCACAAAACAGGTATAAGCGAAAAGAGCAAGCACAGCGCAATAACTGAGAAAGCCAGCCCAAAGATGCGCGCTGGTACCCCCTTGTCTCCTTGATCCGAGGGTCAGGACCGCCACTGCACCCGTAATCGCGGCTACGCCAAACAACGCGCCGTAACTGACAAGCAAAGCTGCGCTGATTTTCACGCCGAGCGGTATCTCGGGAACTCTTGTCTTTGTCAGCGTCCCTCACTCCGGCGGCGCGCTCGGTTTCCCATACAGATCACAAGCACGCCACAGATACCAGCTAGCCACCGACCGCCAGGGCGCCCACTTCCTCGCCCGCCGTTCCATCTCTGCGGGCTTGGCCAACATGCTCGCGTCAAACGGCTTTGCCTTCAACACAACAGCCTTCGGCAGCCGGTTGAACGTAAGCGCAAAGCCTTTCCGCACCCCGTAATCGGTCACCGGCAACACGTCCGGCCGGCCCAGGCGAAACATCAGGATCATCTGCACCGTCCATACGCCGATACCACGCACCGCCGTCAGCCGCGTGATGATCTCCTCATCGCTCAGCCGGCGAATCTGCGCAAGCGTCGGCACCGTACCGTCGATCGTCTTGCGTGCAAGGTCCTGGAGCGAAAGCATCTTGTTGCGTGACAGCCCTGCTCCTCGCAGCGCCTCATCCGGCTGCGTCAGCAAAAGCTCCGGCGTCGGATGGATATCGCCAAAGAGCCCGAGCAGCCGCCGCAGGATCGCCGAGGCAGCACTGGCATGCAGTTGCTGGTAGAGAATCGACTCGAGCAACGCCTCGAACGGCGAGTGCTGGCTCTTCAGCCGCAGCGCAAATGGGCCTGCTGCCGCAATCAGTGCGCCAAGCTTCGCGTCCGCCTGCGCCAACTCACTGCACGCTCGCTCCGCGTCGTAGCGTACCGCCCGTCTTCCATCGACCATTCCTGCGTCTCCTGCGTCCTCGTGCGCGAGTGTAGCCTATGGAGGACCGAGCCGAAACAGCGCTCCCCAACCCGCAGCTATGTAGAACTCCGACTGAAGGGATCGCACTTAACTCCAGCTACACCATCAACAACCGATGGTAAGCAGGGGAACGCTTCTGACTTGCCCTTCGCATTCTCGCGTGGCTATATTGATCTTTCTCAGGCAATCTGCAGCGGAAGCTCCTGCCGAACCCGGCGCTTCTCCCCCAACGTCCAAGCACGCGCAGCCGAACCTCCACCGAACCAAGGACAGATTGCATGCCGCAGATCTTTGACCGCAGCTCGAACGCACTGGCTCGCATGAGCCTGGTGCTCACCGGGCTCATTGTGATCGCG
The DNA here is from genome assembly GCA_964658255.1 of Candidatus Babeliales bacterium. Taxonomy (GTDB): domain Bacteria; phylum Acidobacteriota; class Terriglobia; order Terriglobales; family Acidobacteriaceae; genus EB88. The sequence goes on along the minus strand of CAZZYO010000025.1, from coordinate 35,134 downwards.
CTCGGGGTCACGCTCGATCAGCTGCAGCGCTCCCCGTGGGTGACACGGCAGGGCCAGCGCGCCGACCAGCCGGTACCCTTCTCCCATAAGCACCACGTCCAGGGTCTGGGCCTGCAGTGTCAGTACTGTCACACCACGGTAGAGAAGGCGGCCTACGCCGGTATCCCTCCAACCAAGACCTGTATCAACTGCCACGCACAGATCTGGACCAATGCCAACCTGCTCCAGCCCGTCCGCACCAGTTGGGCCACTGGCGAGTCGCTGCCCTGGACGCGCGTGCACGACCTGCCTGACTACGCCTACTTCAATCACCAGATTCACGTAAACAAGGGTCTCGGCTGCTCATCGTGTCATGGGCGCGTCGACGAAATGCCCATCATGTACCAACAAAACACGCTGCAGATGGAGTGGTGCCTCAACTGCCATCGCAACCCGGCCGTGAACCTTCGCCCGGTTGGCGAGATCTACAACATGGCCTGGACTGGCCCTACCAATCTGCGCCCGGTCTGGTGCAAGACTGTGCCGAAGCAGGATGGCGTGCCTACCGCCCAAACCGTCAGCTGCGTCTCCTCTCCGCCGCGCGCTGGCGCAGGTATGGCCGCTGGCAATCCGAACCAGGCATCGCTCACGCTTCCCTCCGCCGGCTTGCCTGTCGGTCTTCATGGCCAGTTTGTTTCCGACAGTCCTACCACCATGGCACTGGACGCCAACTCCACCGCAGCTGTAGGTGGCAATGCTCCGGCCAGCCTCAAGGTTGCCGCTGCGCTCAACGTCGCGCCTTACGTCAAATTCACCAGCCAGGCGGCGCTCGGCGGCTTTCTTATCCAGCACTACAACATTCGCTCGCCGCGCGAGCTTTCGAGCTGCGAGGTGTGCCATCGTTAAGCCGACCGACACTGCAGCCATCTTCGACTTCACCCAGGCGCAAGGCCAGCCCAACGAGATGCGTTCCACCATGACGGAAAGTTCTGACACATTCATTCACGTTGAGCCGCCACCAGCCCAAAGCGCACCCTCAAGCGCTGCAACCAAGGGCCTGACCCTGGACCAGGTGCGTGCAAAGCTTAAGAGCTCTACCGGTCGCGCCTTCTGGCGCTCGGCGGAAGAGCTGGCCGACTCGCCCGCTTTTGGCGAGCTGCTTGAGCGCGAGTTTCCGCAGCAGGCCAACGAGTGGATCGATCCCGTCTCGCGCCGTGGCTTCTTGAAGCTTGCCGGCGCCTCCATGGCCCTTGCTGGCCTTGCGGGCTGCACCAAGCAACCTGATGAGGCGATCTACCCCTACGTCAAGGCGCCTGAGGACCTCGTTCTCGGCAAGCCCGTCTACTTCGCCACCGCACACCCGTTTCCAACCGGTGCCGTGCCGCTGATCGTCAAGAGTGACGCCTTCCGCCCGATCAAGGTCGACGGCAACCCTGAGCACCCGGTCACCCGCGGCAGCTCGGACGCGCTCACGCAGGCCACGCTCCTCGGCCTCTACGATCCTGACCGCGCCCAGCGCATCACCTTCCGTGGAGAGACCCGCGAGTGGCCCGCCTTCCTCGCCCAGTTTCAGTCCATGCTCGCCATCAAAAAGTCCTCAGGCGGGCAAGGGCTCTACTTCCTCTCGGAGACAGTCACCTCGCCCACGCTGGCCGCCCAGTGGAAGAAGGCGCAGGCGATCTATCCGCAGGCAAAGTTCGTGCAGTGGGAGCCGGTCAATCGCGACTCCGCCCGCGCCGCCTCAAAGCAGGCCTTTGCTGACTATCTCGACGCCCAGTACCGGCTGGACCAGGCCGACGTCATTCTTTCGCTGGACGCTGACTTCCTTACCTCGATCACTCACCCCGGCTTCCACCGGCTCTCGGGTGACTACGCGCGCAAACGCAAACTTGACCAGGGCAGCGCTTCCTCCCAGCCGAACCTTGGGATGAACCGCCTCTACGCGGTTGAGAGCATGACGACCACCACCGGGCTTAAGGCCGAACATCGCCTTCCGCTCAACGCAGCCCTTATCGGAGCCTTTGCTTCCGCGCTCGCTACGCAGCTAGGCGCGCCTGGCGTATCGGCAGGTTCGTACTCCTGGACCCCGGCCCAGCAGAAGTTCCTTGCCGCCCTCGCCAAAGACCTCAAGGCTGCCGGCCCGGCCGCCGTCGTCATCCCGGGCGAACAGCAAACTCCCGAGGTCCATCTTGCCGCCATCGCTATCAACCAGGCTCTCGGCGCGGTCGGCAAGACAGTCATCTATACCGACCCGATCAACCCCATGCCGTCCATCCAGGGTGACGACCTGAAGTCACTGGTTGCCGACATGAATGCAGGCAAGGTCGACTGGCTTGTCATCCTTGAAACCAACCCGGTTTACGCAGCGCCGGTGGACCTCAACTTCGACGCAGCGCTCAAGAAGGTGCGCACCATCGCGACCCTCAGCGCCTATCCCGATGAAACAGCCGCGGTCTCGCACTGGCACATCCACTGCGCGCACTACCTCGAGAGCTGGTCCGATGCCCGCGCCTACGACGGCACCGCGACCATCATTCAGCCCATGATCGCGCCGCTGTACGATGGCAAGCAGCCGCACCACATCCTCCAGGCCATGCTTGATGGGCCAGGTCAGGACCCGCTCCTCTCGCCCTACGACGCCGTACGTTCCACCTGGCCGCAGCTTGCCTCGCAAGGCACCGGCGACAATGCAGACTCTGCCTGGCGCAAGACACTGCACGACGGCTTTCTTGCCAACACTGCCTATCAGCCGAAGAGCGTCTCGGCAAAGGCAATCGCCTCGACCTCCGGTCCGGCTCCGAGCCCCTCCGCCTCCTCCGTCACTGTTGTCTTCCGCGCTGATTACGGCGTATACGACGGACGCTACGCCAACCTGGGCTGGCTCCAGGAGCTGCCCCGCCCGGTCACCAACCTCTCCTGGGACAACGCCGCACTGGTCTCGCACCACACCCTGGACGCACTCGGAACCGAGGAAGGCGACCTGCTCGAGATCACCGTGCAGAACCCCAACGGCGGCGCGCCCTACAAGCTCCTCGCCCCCGTCCTCGCCGTACCGGGCCACGCGGACAACCAGGTGTCGCTTACCCTCGGCCAGGGCCGCACCGTCACCGGCCGCGTCGGCCAGGGCCACGGCTTCAACGCCACCCTGATCCGCACCTCGGGCTCGCCACTGATGACCCCGGCCACCATACGCAAGACCGGCGAATCCGGTGACTTTGCCGTCACCAAGAGCCACTACATCGACCATCGCGGCCACGCTGCCGGCGGCGATGGTTCCGGCACCCACTCGCTTGAAGGCAATGAAGCCTCTGTGCGCGGCATCATCCGCTACGCGACGCTCGAGGAGTACAAGCAGAACCCCGACTTCGCCCAGGAAGGCGAAGGCCGCGACACGCCCGAGCCCACCACCAGCATGTTCCCTGCCTACCGCTACGACGGCAACGCCTGGGGCATGTCAATCGACATGAACTCCTGCATCGGCTGCAATGCCTGCGTCGTCAGCTGCTACGCGGAAAACAACATCGCCGTCATCGGCAAGCACCAGGTCAAGGTCGGCCGCAACATGCAGTGGATTCGCATCGACTCCTACTACGAAGGCGATCTGGCCACGCCGCGCGCGCACTTTCAGCCCATGCTCTGCCAGCACTGCGAGAACGCTCCGTGCGAGCAGGTCTGCCCGGTGGGCGCCACCCTCCACACGCCCGAAGGCATCAACACGATGGTCTATAACCGTTGCGTTGGCACCCGTTATTGCTCCAATAATTGCCCCTACAAAGTTCGCCGCTTCAACTTCCTGCTCTACTCCGACTATGAGACAGAGAGCCTGAAGTTCATGCGCAACCCGGACGTCACCGTCCGCTCCCGCGGCGTCATGGAAAAGTGCTCCTACTGCGTTCAGCGCATCACTGCTGCCCGCATCGAGGCGGACAAGGACAATCGCGAGATCCGCGATGGAGAAGTGGTCACGGCATGCCAGCAGGCGTGCCCCACCGACGCCATCGTCTTTGGCAACATCAACGACAAGACCAGCCGGGTGCGCAAGTTGAAGGAGCAAAGCCGGACCTACGGAGTGCTCGCCGACCTGAACACCCGGCCACGCACCACCTACGTCGCGGGCGTGATCAACCCGAACGAGGAGCTGAACGAGATCTAACCCGGCATAACGCCATTTGCGAGAAGCGGCGTCATCCCAGGCTGTCATCCCGAACGAAGTGAAGGATCCGCCGGTTTGCCGATAGCCGGGGAAGTACGAGCAATCGACGCGCGGCACTCAGGTAGCAGGTAAGCAGAACCCGCAACAACCGCAACACAGACTGACCTACAAAGGGCGGCACAGATGGCGACCAAGGAACCGATACACGACCCGATGCTCGACCCGGTGACCGGAGAAGTCCGGGTCATCGCGCCCGGGCACACCTTCCGGTCGGTCACCGAGAAGATCTCCCGCATCGTGCTCACCCCGCACACCCCGGTGCCCTTCCTTGCCGGGCTCGCCTTCGCCGGCGGTCTCGCGAGCGCAGTACTGGTCTGCGTTACCTGGCTCTTCTTCAAGGGCGTCGGTATCTGGGGCATCACCATCCCGGTGGCCTGGGGCTTCGCCATCATCAACTTCGTCTGGTGGATTGGCATCGGCCACGCCGGTACCCTGATCTCGGCCATCCTTCTGCTCTTCAAACAGACCTGGCGTAACTCGATCAACCGCTTCGCCGAGGCCATGACGCTCTTTGCCGTGGTCTGCGCCGGCACCTTCCCGCTGATCCATGTCGGTCGTCCCTGGCTCGCCTACTGGCTCTTCCCCTACCCGAACACGATGAACGTGTGGCCCCAGTTCCGGTCGCCGCTGCTCTGGGACGTCTTCGCCGTCTCCACCTACGCCACCATCTCGGTGGTTTTCTGGTACGTCGGCCTCATCCCCGACTTTGGCACCATGCGCGACAAGGCCCAGAACAAGTTTGCGCAGTTTGCCTATGGATGGGCCGCCCTCGGCTGGCGTGGCTCGGTTAAACACTGGGTCCGGTACGAGACCGCTTCACTCCTGCTCGCCGGCCTCGCTACGCCGCTCGTTCTCTCGGTCCACACTGTCATCTCGTTTGACTTTGCCGTGGCACTGCTGCCCGGGTGGCACACGACTATCTTCCCGCCCTACTTCGTCGCTGGCGCCGTCTACTCCGGTTTCGCCATGGTCATCACCCTGGCCATTCCGATCCGCAAGTTCTACCACCTTGAAGACATGATCACCATCCGCCACATCGACAACATGGGCAAGGTCATGTTGACCACCGGCCTCATCGTTGCGTACGGCTATGGCATGGAAGCTTTCATGAGCTGGTACTCGGCCAGCCACTGGGAGTCGTTCATGTTCTGGAACCGCGTCTTCGGGCCCATGGGTTGGTCCTACGCGGTGCTGATCTCCTGCAATATCGCCATCCCGCAGCTGCTCTGGCTACGCAGCTTCCGACGTAGTCCGGGCAAGATGTTCCTGATGAGCTTTGTTATCAACACCGGCATGTGGTTTGAGCGCTTCGTCATCGTCGTTACCTCGCTCACGCGCGACTATCTGCCAAGCTCCTGGGGTACCTACAAGGCGACGCGCTGGGACTATGGCACGTTCCTCGGCACCATGGGATTGTTCACGCTGCTCTTCCTGCTTTTTGTACGCTTTGTGCCCATGATCCCGATGTCCGAGCTCCGCGTCCTGCTGCCTCAGGCAAAGATTCGCCCCGAAGCCCAACCCGTCCACGAGGCAGGTGACTGATGCATCTCTCCTGCAATCCCATGTGCCCGAAAGTTGCGAGTGTGGCTTTTCTCCACGAAGAAGTTAGGTCGAGATTCCGTATGCGCCGCGCGGTGAGAGGAGACATTAGCTGATGCCTGTCCGCGAAGGAACCTACGGCCTGCTGGCCGAATTCGATACTCCTGGTGAACTGGTGCGGGCTGCCGAGGCTGCTCACCACCATGGCTACCGCCGCATGGACTGCTACACGCCCTATCCGGTCGAGGAAGCGGCCGAGGCAATCGGCTTCCACCATGACAATGTCTCCCTTGTCTGCCTGATCGGTGGACTCCTTGGTGTCGCGACCATGTTCGGCCTGGAGAGCTGGATTGCTGTGTGGGCCTACCCTCTAAACATTGCCGGCCGCCCTTACTTCTCCTGGGTGGCATTCATCATCCCCGCCTACGAGTGGACGATCCTCTTCGCCGGTCTCTCCGCCGCCTTCGGTATGCTCGCGATGAACGGGCTGCCGACGCTCTATCATCCGCTCTTCAATGCTCCGAACTTCCGTAACGGGGCCAGCTCCGACAAGTTCTTTCTCTGCCTTGAAGCAGCCGACCCCCGCTTCTCGCTCAAGGATTCGCGTGCCTTTCTTTCCGGCTTTTCCCCTGTGTCAGTCGTGGAGGTGGAGTATTAATCTCCCGCATACCTCTCGTGCCTCGCAGTTCGGCTACAAGCCGGCTGCGGCTCTGCGCCTGGCCGGCGCCCTCGCGCTTGCCAGCCTGGCCGCAGGCTGCCGCCAGGACATGCACAACCAGCCCAAGTTCTACCCCCAGCGCGGCACTACTTTCTACGCTGACGGCCGGTCCGTCCGTCCCCAGATCGAGCACACCGTTGCCCGCACACAACTGCGCGACAACACCTTTTTCTACACCGGCTTGATCAACGGCAAGGAGCAGGATATGCTCCCGTTCCCAGCTACGCTTGCTGTTCTTGAGCGTGGCGAGGAGCGGTACAACATCTACTGCACGCCCTGCCACTCGCGCGTAGGCAACGGCGCAGGCATGATCGTGCAGCGCGGCTACAAGCCGGCCGGGAACTTCCACGATCCCAAGCGCCTGGCTGAGCCGCTGTCTCACTACTTCTATGTCATCTCAAATGGCTATGGCGCCATGCCCGACTACTCCGCGCAGGTGCTACCCGCCGATCGCTGGGCTATTTCGGCCTACATCCGCGCCCTCCAGCTCTCGCAGAATGCCAAGCTGGCCGACGTGCCCCAGGGCGCGCCGATCCGCACCCTGCACCAGATTGCCGAGTCGCAGGGGCTGCCGGCCAGCTTCGCTCAGCCCTGGGAGCTGCCCGCAACCGCCGTCCAGGCGCTGCCATCGCCAACCAACCAGGGCTACCCCGGTGGCGTTGCCCCGCAGGACTCTGAAGACCCGGCAAACGCCCGCGACAAGGCCTCCTCGAGCCGTATGAACAGCGCTCCGGGCGGCGCCCCTGGTTCGACCGAGCACGGTTCCCGTCCCCCTGCCAACCCCTCTTCGAACCGTCCTCTGCCCGCGAGCAGTGCGCCTGTGCGCACCACGGACGCACCCAGCGGTACGCCCCAGGGAGGCAGATAGCCATGGCCGTGACTCACTCCGCGCCTCATCATCCCCATGGGCTCCCGGCTACGCTCTCCGCGCCTGCCCTGCTGGTCGACGCCTGGCGTAGCCGGGCCATGCTCACCGGCGGCATCTTCACCGTGCTTGCGCTGATCCTTGGCTTCCTTGCCCGCGACGGTTTTCAGCACTTCCTGCGCGCCTGGCTGCTGGGCTTCATGATCTGCTTCGGCTTCGCTGGCGGCGGTATGGCCCTGCTCATGGTGCAGTATCTCTCCGGCGGCAAGTGGGGCCTCATCGTCCGGCGCCCACTTGAAGCCATGACGCGCACCCTCCCACTGGTCGTGCTCTACTTCCTCCCGATCGGCATAGCCGGGGCGACCTTCGGCCAGCTTTACCTCTGGGGCCGCTATCCCGATGCCCGCGCCGCCTTCCACCAGCACCTCATCAACGCCGAAGAGGCGCATGCGCTGGTCTTCAAGCGGCCCATGCTCAACGTCGGCACCTTCTGGATCATCTCCATCCTTACCTTCGCCGTGATGGGCTTCTACACCTGGCGGCTCAACCGGTGGTCGCTCGAGCGCGACGCTGACCCCGCGCCGAACGTGCCATTCTGGCAGGTTCGCTTTGAGAACCTCAGCGGCTTTGGCATCGTCGTCTACGCCATTCTGCTCACCGCCATCGCGATCTACTGCGTCATGTCACTCGACCCGACCTGGTATTCCACTGTCTATGGGCTTCAGTTCCTCGTAGGCCAGGGCTACGGCGTGCTTGCCCTTCTGCTCCTTACTCTCATGGCGCTCTCCAAAGCCGAGCCCATGGCGACGCTCTTCCGCCGCACCGAGCAGCAGGATCTGGGCAAGTTCTGCTTCGCTTTCACCATGCTCAACATGTACCTCGCCTTTGCCGCCTTCCTGATCATCTGGTCCGGCAACTCGCCCGAAGAGATACCCTGGTTTCTCAACCGCATCCGCGGCGGTTGGGGCGCGATCGCCACGCTTGACGTCATCTTCCACTGGCTGCTGCCCTTCTCGCTCCTGCTCTCCCGCTCGATCAAGCGCAACCAGCGCAAGCTCGCTGTGGTCTGCCGCCTGATGATCTTTGCCCGATGCTGGGATATGTTCTGGCTCATCGAGCCCAACTTCAAGGACGCTGCCCGCAACCTGCACATGTCCTTCGGTATCCTCGAGTATTGCGTTGTCCCCGTAGCGCTGATCGCTTTCTGGATGGCCTACTACTTCACGCAGCTCAAAACGCGTCCTCTGATTGCTACCAACGACCCGCACCTGGTCGAACTCCTGGAGGCCGAGCATGCCCACGCATAATGACCCCTACAGTGCCGGCGGAGCCGCACCCGATGCCGGCCCCCGACCTGAGCAGGCCTACCACAAAGACGAAAAGGCGCTTCACTCGATCGGCGAAGGCTACGAGATCACCGATGTCAGCGTCTCCGGGGTCAACGTCTTTCTCGCCGCCCTTGGAGTCACCCTGCTCATCTTCTTCGTCTTCGCCTTCGGCATGGGCAAGGTGATGAACACGGTCATGCGTCACAATGATGGCCCCCCGAACCCTTGGCAGCAGGCCGGCGGTACGGCGGCTGGCGGCAATACCCAGGGCGGCATCCGCAATAAGAGCATGGAGTCCAACACAGCCATGGAGCAGCAGCAGCTGCACCAGATGGTGCAGGCCTTCCCCACCCCACGCCTCCAGACCGATGACGGGGACCAGGATCTGACCGATCTCCACGCGCGCGAAGATCTCTTGCTTACCCACTACACCTATGTCGACTCGTCGCAGGGCAAGATTCGTATTCCGATCGACCAGGCCATATTGCTGATTGCGCAGCGCGGCCTGGCGGTCGCCCCGGCGCCCACCGGGCAAACCGCGCGCATGTACGGGGATACGCCACCGTCCGTGCAGGTGCCGCTTACCAGCGGCTTTGCCCGCACCGGTTACGAGCAGGAGCGCAACAGCGCGACCGGGCTGCCCGGGGACCAGTCCTCGGCAAAGGCCAACGACTACTAGTACCCCGGCTTGCGTAAGCATTACGGATGGTTCACATCATCCACACCAGCACACCCCAGGGCGCGCCAGGCGTCAGGGCAAGCAGTTAGCATGAAGGGCACGATGATCAGGTTGTTTACACAATGCGGCGTCAGGCCCCGGCGCGTACCGGGCGAGGCAGGTCGTCCCGCCGCCTCCCCCTGCGCGCGCGTGCTTCTCCGCAGCGGGCTGGCCGCGTTGGTGCTTTCCTTAGCCGGCCACGCAGCCTGCGCCCAGGTATCCGACTACGGACAGAAGCAGATGGGCGAGCCCGCCGAAGACAGGATGCCGGCCGTGCTCCACGATGTGACCATCGCCCAGCATCTGAACCAACAGCTTCCCCTTGCCGCACCCTTCACCGACGAGACCGGCCGCGCCGTCCACCTCGGTGACTACTTCACTGGCAAGCGACCTGCGATCCTGGCGCTGGTCTACTATCGCTGCCCCATGCTGTGCTCGGAAGAGCTGAACGGCCTGGTGGGCGCTCTGGAGATGGTTCACTTCAACGTGGGCCGCGACTTCGACGTCATCGTTGCCTCGATTGACCCGCACGAGACTCCAGCGGACGCCGCCACCCGCAAGCGCAACCTGGTCAAGCGCTACGACCGCCCCGGTACCGCGGCAGGCTGGCACCTGCTCACCGGCCCCCAGTCCTCGGTCGACGCGCTGGCCGCCGCTACGGGCTTCGGCTACACGCGCACCTCCGGCCCCGACGGCAAAATGAATCAATACGCCCATGCGAGCGCCATCCAACTGGTTACCCCTACCGGGCGCATCGCCCAGTACTACATGGGTGTCGAGTACTCTCCCAACGACATGCGCCTGGGCCTGGTCGAGACCTCGGAAGGCAAGATCGGCTCGCCCGTCGAAAATCTGCTCACCTACTGCTACCGCTACGATCCGGCGCACTCGGTTCACACGCTTCTGATCGTGCGCATCATCCAGGCAGCCTGCACCCTGACCATGCTTCTCCTTGGCGGCTACATGCTGCTTAACTTCTATCGCGATCGCTCGCGGCGCGACTTCATCCCCGGCAACGCCCTCACGCCGCGCCCGCACGGAAACGGATAGCGAATGCATATTTTCAGCCCCGTCCTCTGGCAGTTTCTGGTCAACTGGCTCACGCACTTCGCCATCTTTCCTGACGAGGCGTCGACGGTCGCGCCCTGGACCGACGCACTCTATTTCTTCCTCATCCTGATCTCCACTTTTGGCCTCACGCTGGTGCTGCTCCTCATCGCGGTCTTTTCCGTCAGGTACCGCAAAGAGCGCCATCCGGTCGCGGAACAGATCGAGGGTTCGACCCTGCTCGAAGCCACCTGGACGATCATCCCGCTCGTCCTTTTCATGGTCTGCTTTGTCTGGGGCGCCATCCTGTACTTCCGCATCTTCACTCCGCCGGCGAATGCGATGAACGTCTACATCGTTGGCAAGCAATGGATGTGGAAGGCCGAGCATCCTGGCGGCCAGCACGAGATCAACGCCCTCCACATTCCGATCAACAAGCCGGTCCAGCTCACCATGATCTCGCAGGATGTCTTCCACAGCTGGTCGATCCCGGCCTTCCGCATCAAGCGTGAGGTGATCCCGGGCCGCTATACCACTGTCTGGTTCACGGCGACCAAGCCCGGCGTCTATCACCTCTTCTGCACCCAGTACTGCGGCACGCTGCACTCGCAGATGATTGGCGAAATTACCGCGTTGCCGGCAGAAGACTACCAGGCCTGGACCGCAGGCTCGACCAGTGGTACCTCACTCGCGCAGAACGGCGAAAAGCTGTTTGCCTCCCTTGGCTGCAACAGCTGCCACTCCGGCGCGGCCGGCGCGCGCGGGCCAAATTTGGCCCAGGTCTACGGCGCGCACCTGCAACTCGCCTCCGGTGCCTACACCAACGTCGACGATGGCTTTCTTCGCGAGTCGATCCTCAACCCCAGCCAGCACCAGGTGGCAGGCTACCAGCCCATCATGCCAACCTACCAGGGACAGGTGAGTGAAGATTCGCTCATCGCCCTGGTGGAGTACATCAAGGGCCTCAACTCGAACTACCGCATCCAGCAGACGCTCAACACGAGCGATGCGCAGGCCAGTGTGACCACTCCGTCGCCCAGCCAGATGCCAGCTCCCGCAGGGATGGTGAAGCAATGAGCGCAACCACCGTAGTCCGTCTACCTGAACAGCAGGGAGCCACACTCCCCAAGCGCAACTACCTCAACGAGGAGTACGGCCTCAAGAGCTGGCTGCTTACCGTCGATCACAAGCGCATCGGGATCCTCTACCTGATCTCGATCACCTTTTTCTTCGTGCTCGGCGGCATCCTCGCAGGCTTGATCCGGCTTGAGCTCCTTACGCCCCAAACCGACCTGGTCGCGGCCGACACCTACAACAAGCTGTTCACCATGCACGGCATCATCATGATCTTCCTGTTCCTGGTGCCGAGCGTGCCAGCGGTGATCGGGAACTTCGTGCTGCCACTCATGCTCGGTGCGCGCGACCTCGCCTTCCCGAAGATCAACCTGCTCAGCTGGTACTGCTACATGGCGGGCGGCATCTTCACCCTCTATGCGCTGGTTGCTGGTGGCGTCGACACTGGCTGGACCTTCACCACGCCGCTCTCGACACACTACCTCAACACCCACGTCATCACCGCTGGCATCGGCATCTTCATCGCCGGCTTCTCGTCCATCTTTACCGGGCTCAACTTCATCGTGACCATCCACCGCATGCGCGCTCCCGGTATGACCTGGTTCCGGTTGCCGCTCTTCGTCTGGTCGAACTACGCCGCATCTATCCTCATGGTCCTTGGCACCCCGGTGCTTGGCATCACCCTCATCCTCGTCGTCCTCGAGCGCGCCTTCGGCATTGGCGTCTTTGACCCCGCCAAGGGTGGCGACCCGCTCCTCTTCCAGCATCTGTTCTGGTTCTACTCACATCCGGCTGTCTACATCATGATCCTGCCCGGCATGGGCGTGATCTCTGAGGTCATCTCGACCTTCTCGCGCAAGCGCATCTTCGGCTACAAGGCCATCGCCTTCTCGTCAGTCGCCATCGCGGTCTTCGGCTTCTTCGTATGGGAGCACCACATGTTCATCATGGGTGTGTCTTCCTATTCGGCGCTCGTCTTCTCGCTGCTCACCATGATGGTTGCCGTACCGTCTGCCATCAAGATCTTCAACTGGGCCGCGACCCTCTACAAGGGCTCGGTCACCTTCGAGACCCCGATGCTGTACGCTTTTGGGTTTATGGGCCTATTCACCATCGGTGGCCTTACCGGCGTCTTCCTCGGCTCGCTTGGCCTCGACATCCATCTCACCGAGACCTACTTCATCGTCGCTCACTTCCACTTTGTAATGGTCGGCGGTATGCTCATGGCCTACCTTTCCGGTATCCACTTCTGGTGGCCCAAGATCACCGGCCGCATGTATCCGGAGCAGATTTCGAAGCTGGCCGCGCTTACCACTTTCATCGGCTTCATCCTCACCTTCTTCCCGCAGTTCGTCCTCGGCTACATGGGTATGCCGCGTCGCTATGCCGCTTACCCGCCTGAGTTCCAGGTGCTCAATGTGCTCTCGACTGCAGGTGCAACGGTCCTTGGCGTTGGCTACCTTCTGCCTATCCTCTACCTCACCTGGTCGCTCAAGTACGGCAAGATCGCCGGGGCGAACCCATGGCAGGCAACTGGCTTCGAGTGGCAGATTCAGTCGCCGCCACTCACTGAGAATTTCGTCGAGATTCCCATCATGGATCACGACGCCTACGATTACGAGTGGCTAGAAAACAAGCCGCAAGTCCAGGTGCCCATTGGCTGATCACGCACTCCCCACCACTGCCCCCAGTTCAGTCGCAGGCCCGGCTGTTGCCCACGCGCACCCGCCTTACCTGCGTCACCACTTCGAGACCATCGAGCAGCAACATGAAGCCTCTGCCTTCGGCATGTGGATCTTTCTCCTCACCGAGTTCATGCTCTTCGGCGGCATGTTCATGGCCTACATGGTCTATCGTAACTGGTACTACCCAGCCTTCGTTGCCGGGTCGCACCAGCTTTCCATCACCGCCGGTACCATCAACACACTAATCCTGATCACGTCCTCGCTCACCATGGGCCTGGCCGTGCAAGCTGCAAGGCTCAAGAACCAGGCCGGCTTGGTACGCATGCTCACCGCCACCATCGTGCTTGGAGTCGTCTTTCTAGGGGTGAAGGCAACCGAGTGGCACAAGGAATGGGTGGACCACCATATTCCAGGCATCAACTTCTCGGTCGAGGAGTTCATCAACCCGCCTGCCGGAAGCCATGACAAGGCCCTGCCAGCAGACCTTGCCGAACGTACCCAGGTCTACTTCTCGCTCTACTTCGCCATGACCGGCATGCACGCCCTGCACATGATCATCGGCGTAGGCCTGCTTAGCTTCCTCGCACTTCAGGCCCGAACCGGTGCCTACACCACCGGCTACTTCGCCAGCGTTGAAAATATAGGTCTCTACTGGCATTTCATTGACATCGTCTGGACGTTCTTGTTTCCGCTGCTCTACCTGGTAAGCCGTCACCGATGAACTCAATCATTCGATAAAGTCTCACCTCTGCCCGCGCCCCAAGTGTCATCATGAGCAAAGCGAACGCCTGCGGTTCTCTCACTGCATCGAGCACTCAGCCATCAGGCAACAAGGAGCTGCCACCATGTCCGAACCCACCAAGCACGTGGAACCGGTAGCCGAAACACCTACCTATCTGCTCGTCTTCGCTGCGTTGATCCTCTGTACCCTTGTCTCGGTCGGTTCCTCGTTCATCCCGATGGGCGTAGTCAACACAGGTGTCGTTCTACTCATTGCGCTGTTCAAAACGCTTTTGACCCTCTGGTTTTTCATGCACGTTCGCTTCGCCTCGCGCGTCATGCAACTCACCATCTTCGCTGGCGTCTTTACCCTGGCCGCGATGTTTGTCATGACCCTCGCTGATTACATGAGCCGCGCCTGGGGATCCTGGTAGCTGTTTCTTGACCCAATCAAAGAAGAGGCAACACTGCCTCACCCCCCGCACGCTACCATCGCTCTAACCATGCTCGTGACAACGCCAAAGAACCCCGCGCCCCTGCAGCAGGCAGCTACCAGCGATCAACCGCAACCCACGGGCGCTACCCTCCCGGAAGCTTTACGATCCATCGCAAAGAACCCCCGCGTCACCATTCGTCGCGACGGAGCGCCCGCGCCTGACGGCAAGTGCATTGTCTACTGGATGCAGCGTGCCCAGCGCGGCATCGACAATCCAGCGCTCGACACCGCCATCGCTCTTGGCAACGAACTCGGTCTGCCAGTCATCGCCTTCTTCTCCGCAATCTCAAACTTCCCCCACGCCAACCTGCGCCACTATCACTTCCTCAACCAGGGCCTGGTCGACGTGGAAGAAGCCCTCGCCGAGCGCAACGTCAGCTTCATCGTCCGCCGGCCACCACACAACGCGCTCGAAAAGCTCTTGGTCGAGTTACACGCAGCAATTGTGATTGGCGACGAAAACCAGATGCGCGAGCCCGAGCGCTGGCGCCAGGTGCTCGTCGGCCGCATCGACATTCCCTTCTGGACGGTCGACGCCGACACCATCGCCCCCGCAAACCTGTTCCCCAAGCACTTTTTCGCGGTGCACCACTTCCGCCCCAAGCTCTACGCCGAAATGGCACGCCTTGCGCATGAGATTGAGCACCCCAACAATGACCGTGCCCAAGGCGCCTGGGATCGTCCGCAGGACTTCCAATCCTTCAACGTTCGCGAGGACATGACCGCGGGTTGGCGCAACTTCGACCGCTCCGTGCCGCCCTGCGAGGAGTGGACCGGCGGAACCAAGGCCGCCATCCAGCTTCTGCGTGAGTTTGTTACCAGCAAGCTTGCTGACTACGGCACAGTGCGCAACCACCCCGAGAAGGACGGTACCAGCCGCATCTCGCCTGCACTTCACTTCGGTCACATTGGCCCGCAAACGGTCGTTCGCGCGATTGAAGAAGCGCTCACCCGCGGCCAGACCACCAGGGAAGCGCGCGATGGCTACTACGCAGAGGTGCTGGCCTGGCGCGAGCTCTCGATCAACTTCGTTAAGTACGTCCCCAGCTATGACTCGATCGAGTGCGCCCCCGAGTGGGCACAGAAGACGTTGCGCGCGCACTCCCGTGACAAGCGCGACCCCGGGTACACGCTTGAGCAGATGGAGCGTGGCGAGACCTACGACGAGATGTGGAACGCAGCCCAGCACCAGATGGTGCGCCACGGATGGATGCACAACTACCTGCGCATGTACTGGGCGAAAAAGATTCTCGAATGGTCGCTGTCTCCGGCTGAGGCCTGGCAGAATTGCGTGCACCTGAATGACAAGTACTTCCTGGACGGCCGCGACCCCAACGGCTACGCTGGCATCGCCTGGGCGCTTGGCGGCGTGCATGACCGCCCCTGGTTCGAGCGCCCCATCTTCGGCACAGTCCGCTACATGTCCGGCGCATCGACAGGCAAAAAGTTTAACTCCAAGCGCTATATTCAGAACATCGATGAGGGTAGGGCCTTTGGAGACTGAGCAAGGGAGCCTTAAGCACATCGCCGATTGCGAACGCATCAACGTAACGAGCTTGATGCGCCACAAGAAGCATCGAGCAAAACGTTGCTAGCCTGATCTCATCCCGCACGCTCAGGCCAAGACTCTGACCTACTCCAGATCGAAAAGACTGTACGGCCTTGATACGCTCCGGGCGCTGGCCATCGTTGCTGTCGTCATCTTCCACCTCCAGCCATTTCTCCCCGATGCACTCGACCCCATCAAGCGCGTCGGATGGATGGGCGTCGACTTGTTCTTTGTCCTCAGTGGTTACCTGATCGGCTTGCAATTGCTGCGCCCCCTTGCCACAGGGAAGCCGCTCCAGCTATCAACCTTCTATCTTCGGCGCGCGTACCGCATCCTCCCTGCGTACCTCGTCGTGCTCTTGCTCTACTTATATCTACCAATCTGGCGCGAGCACGAAGGGCTACCGGCTCCGTGGAAACTACTCACCTTGACTGCAAACCTCAGGATGAACTTTCCTGTTGAGAGCGCCTTCTCGCACGTCTGGTCTTTGTGCGTGGAAGAACACTTCTACCTGCTGCTGCCTGGGATCATCATGTGGCAGTTGCGGCGCCCTGCAGCATGGAAGGCATGCGCCTTCTGCCTGCTCGCCGTACTAGCCGGTCTCGTCCTGCGGGGCGTGCTCTTGTTTCACGTGGTGCACGCATCCGGTGTCAGCGAGGAACAAGCGCGATCGCTCTTCATGACGCGTATCTACTATCCCACCTATTGTCGGCTGGATGGATTGATCAGTGGAGTGGTGCTCGCGAGTGTGCAGACCTTCCGGCCACGCTGGTGGAGCAAAGTGTCTGCGCGTGGCAATGGCTTGCTGTTCCTTGGACTCCTACTTACAGGCACTGCCGTGTGGACCTTTCAGGGAGCCTATCCATCTCCCGACGTACCCGCAGGGGTCCTCTTCGGTTTTCCTCTTCTTGCGCTTGGGTTCGGCTCGTTGGTGGCTGCCGCCTCGTCCAGCAATGGATGGCTGCGCGCTAGGATTCCGGGCGCAGAGCTGCTTGCAACCCTCGCGTTCAGCCTTTATCTGACACACAAGGAAGTGGCGCATCTCGACCAGGCACTAATGCCATGGCTGGCAGACGAGACAGGCTGGAGAGCGGCAGCGATCTACACAGCCACCTGCCTCTCGGCGTCGGCGCTACTCTACTTGTGTGTTGAACGTCCGTTCCTCACGCTTCGGAACCGGAGCCTGCGCACACCTGTCTCTGTCTTGCCGACAACCGAAGCGCACCTCAACCCGTCCCTATCATCTGAGAGGTTATCGGGTTAGCGAAAGAATGAGAGGACCGGCATGTCGGAGGCAGCCGCCAAGGCAGCCCGGCTCAGCAGCGCTAGCGTTCCCGACGCGTCGCCCTTTCCATCGGTCGCCATCTTCGCCTATGCTTGCCGCCATGCCTACTGCGACACTCCTGTTCTTCGCACCCCTTGCGCTCGCCCTTTCTGCATTGCCCTCCCCGGCTCAGACTCTAAGTAAACCTGCTGGGCAGGCTTCAGCAGCGTCCACCCCTCCGGCGAGCGTCGCCCCCTTCAGTTTTGATACGGCAGCCGACGCAGCCCTCGCTGCAATGCAGAAGCGCGCGGGCGAGCTCGGCATCCAGGGTGTTGCGGTCATTGCCTATGCCAAAGGCTCCACCGTCGAGAGCTGGAGCTCGAAGATGCTTGTCGTCGGGCACCTGCGCGTCGAGCCGACCGCGACCGACAAGGGTTCTAACCTGTTGGCTATCGCCTACGCAAAGGCCGCCGAAATGGCAGATACGCTCAAGGACAGCGGCAGCCAGGTCCGGCCGCCGCTCACCGGTGAGCTGGGCTGGACAGGCGGCGTCATCGCGCGTAGCCGCAATGGGTATGTGATCGGAGCCTTCAGTGGAGGCAAGTCCGAAGATGACGTCCAGGTCTCGCATGCGGGCGTGGATGCGTTGCAGGGCAAGCTTTAGCTTGAGTGTGAGCCGAGGTTCAGAACCCCTCCACGCGCAAGCCTGCCACGTACCTACGCCCGCGATCTGGCAGGCCCTGTCGCGACCAGTGGCCTCTTAGAGCGCGCTGCGCCGTAAAGGCACCTCTGCAACACCGACGTAACATGCAACCGTTGGAAGCTGGTCCAGCCATGACCCCGCGAACGCTATGTTGGGTAAATGGAAGCTTCTTCGCGACTGGCGCCGATCACCCGCTGCCTTGTGGTTGCGCTCGCCGCTGTGCCGGCCTTCATTAAGTGGACCTGCTACCCCCATAATATCGGCTCAGATGACGCCTATATCCACCTGCGCATCGCCACCAACTTTGTTCATGGCCGGCAGTGGGGCATCAACCCGCATCAGCCGGTCAATCTCTCCACCAGCCCGGCCTTTACGCTCCTGCTGGCTGCTGCAGAGCTTGTCACCCGCCATGCAGTCGGTGTGACCCAACTGCTCTCCTGCCTGGCTGTGGCGGCTGGTCTGGTGTGGATTTTCCAGGCCGCGCGAGCAGAGACACGCTCCGGCGCCGCTGCCTTCTTTGCCCTCGTCGCCGCTGCTTTCAGCGTCAACCTATGGCGCTGGAACGGCGCGCTCATGGAGGCGAGCTTCGCCTTCGCCGTCGTGGCGGCCCTGCTCTACCACTTCCGCCGAAGCGCACCATCCTCGCAAAAGCATGCGGCTATGGCCGGCCTGCTCCTCGGTACCGGCATCCTGCTGCGCCCGGAAATGGGCCTGCTTGCAGTTCTGGCGCTTGCAACCGAGTGGCTGCGCACCCCGCCCAATCTTTCACGAGCCTCGCGCATCACGTGCATGCTGCTGGGTATGGCGGTAATCCTCACGCCATGGAGTTTGTTCGCCTGGCACGAAGTTGGATCCATTGTGCCAACGACCTTCGCGGCAAAGTCGGCCACGCACCTCATCTTCTGGAACGGCAAGATCCTCCAGCAGTTTGGTGAGTCCCTGGTCGAGAGTCTCTTCTTTCCCGCTGTGCTGGTCGCCCTACTGCTTGCGCTCCGCTTCGCCAAGTCGTTCAGGCCCAGGGATCTCGATGCATTGCACCCCGAGCGCCGGCCACCCCTCACCCCTGCCCTGGACGCACCGACATCTCTCCTGCTGCCCGTTGGCTGGGTGCTCGGGCTCTTCTGCTTTTACTACCTCAAGACGCCAGGCCTGCAATCCGCCGGACGCTACCTTCTGCCCCTGCTTCCCTGCGAAGCGCTCCTGCTCGCTGTCGCCTGGGAGCGGCTAGCCGCCACGCTCAGGGGCGTTGTGGGACGCCTGACGCTCGCCTTTGTAGCCTTGCACGTGATCTTCGCATTAGCGCTGAATGCTCTGTTTGTTACCCCTGTGCTGCGCCGGTTTGAGGACGAATATGGCGCAACCATGCGCGCAGCTGCCAACGAGCTTGCGACTCGTGTGGCTGCGGGACCGAATCGCAGGGTCCTCGTCGTTGAGGACATTGGCGTGCTCAGCTATGCGGCTGATGGCCACTTCCAGATCTTCGATGGCGGCGCGTTGGCGACGCCAGCCCTGCACGGCTTGAGTCTGCGCCAGCAGATCGAACAGGTGCATCCGGCGTTTGTGCTGGAGTCACTTGCGCCCACGGCAGACGGCTTCGGCCCAGTCTTTGCCGACCAACTCTCCGCCGTCTGGGAGCGACGCTTTCGTCAGCACAGCGTGCGCAAGGCGCAACCGTTCTACTACGCGATCCTTTACCAGGACAAAGGTACCGACCGGGCTTTCATCAGCCGTCCGGCTGGCACAGGCGAGAACCAACCATGAGCAACACTGGCGTGTTTCAACCCCACACATAGGCGCCCCCACGCCGAAGTCGCGCCGGCTGCGACCCTTTCGAGCATCTGCGCCTGTCCCCCTCCTCACACATCGCGAACAAAAGTAATATAGGCGGCCTGTGCCAGGTCACAGATAATCGCACCAACACTTCCTTCTAGCTGTACCCAGAGCTGCCTTGTACGCGCGTCATCGCGTGCCCGGCTCTCGATCGCGTGGCACAAGGCGGCCTTCCAGGCCGGCCCGTGCTTCTGTCTGCCCGGCCATCCGCGGGATGAGATGTCGCGCTCACTGGGAGCACGAGGTGAGTGCAGGTGGATGGTCAATGGTTTTACGATGGCTGCCTTCGGGCAGGAGGCGCTCGCATCTTCAATCCGCGCCTCACACGCGTTCGCTGGCCTTCCGGCTTGCGGCTGCGCTCCCGGCAGCCCTCGCGCTCGCGCTCCAGCTTGCGACCGCCTCGCCGTCCCTGCTTCAAGCGCAACAGCCCGCCCTGATTTCTCCCTCGCCTCAGCCTGCCAGCCAAGTTCCAGCGAGCCCCGGTGCACTCCGTCAGCAAGCCGATCATCAATTCCTTGCGCGCCGTGGCATCAGCTGGGAAGCGCGCCAGGCAGATCCCGCCGGCCCGGCGCCACGCAATCGTATCCGCATCGCAAGAGCGCAGCAGCAGCGCCTGCTCTTCCATGCTGTTCCGGCCTCGAGCTCACCCGCCAGCAGCAATGCCGCCGGTAGCACCTGGCAGTCCCTGGGCCCGGTGCAGATCGCAACGGCTGCCTACGGCTCTGTGACAGGGCGCATCACCAGCCTGGCCGCCGACCCAAACGACAGGACGGGCAACACCCTATACCTGGGCGCAACCGGCGGCGGCATCTGGAAGTCGACCAACGCCGCCAGCGCCAGCGCAGGCTTCGTGCCGCTGACAGACACCTTGCCCGCCTTTAGTAACACCCTGGGCTCGCTCAGCATCGGCGCACTCACTGTGCAGCCTACCTCTTCAGGGGTCATCCTGGCCGGAACCGGCGACCCGAACGGTGCGCTCGACTCCTACTACGGCGTTGGCATCCTGCGCTCAACCGATGGCGGGAGCACCTGGACTTTGATCAGCGGCTCAAGCGATGGCTTCAACGGCGGGTATGCAAACTACGCCTTCACAGGCAGCGGCTTCGCCGGCTTTGCCTGGAGCAGCGTTAACCCCAGCCTGGTCGTAGCGGCCGTCGGTCAGTCGGCTGAAGGAATGCTCGTCAACTCCGGCTCGGAGGAGTACACCGAAGCAGGCCTCTACTACTCGAGCGATGCCGGCCAGACCTGGTATCTCGGCACCATTGAGGACAGCCCAACTCAGATCCTCCAGAGCCCGCATCGTGCCACTGTAGGGCCCGGCAACCCGGCTACCTCGGTGCTCTGGAACCCCATTCGTCAACGGTTCTACGCGGCAGTGCGCTTCCATGGCTACTACGAGTCAACCGACGGCATCACCTGGACACGTCTTGCCAACCAGCCTGGTCCGACCCTCAATCCCACCACGTGCCCAGCCAATCCCGGTGGCACTGGGCAGACCTCCTGCCCCATCTTCCGCGGAGCGCTTGCGGTGCAACCGCTCACCGGGGACATGTTCGCATTGACCACGGACCTGAACAACCAGGACCAGGGCCTCTTCCAGGATCACTGCTCCCCGAAAGGGCTCGCGGTTAGCAACTGTTCCTCGAACACGGTCAACTTCGCCACCCAGCTCTCCTCGACCGCGCTCGAAGTAGGCAGTGGCAACGCGACCATCCCGCAGGCGGACTACAACCTCACGCTGGCAGCTGTCCCCTCCCAGCAGGACACGCTGCTCTTCGCCGGCACCGAGGACATCTACCGCTGCAGCCTCGCCAATAGCTGCAACTGGCGCAACACCACCAACACGCAGACCTGCGCGGCCGCCCAGGTTGCCCCTTCGCAGCATGCGACCGAATCTACCTTTGGCGGGAGCGGCCTACTCTACTTCGCAAATGATGGCGGTCTCTGGCGATCGACAGACGATGTGGCGCAGACAGGGTCGGTTTGCGCCGCAACCGACGGAAGCCACTACCAGAACCTCAATAGCGGCATCGGCTCCCTGGCCGAAATCAACCACTTCGCCATAAGCCCTGCCAGTCCCACAACTTTGCTCGCCGGCATGGGCGGCTTTGGCACGGTCGCCACCAGCAGCGCCCAGGGACCCTGGCAGCAGGTGCTCACCGGCGAAGGCGCCTACACCGCGATTGATCCAGCCAATGCGCAGACGCTCTACGCCGACGCAGGCGCGGGCGTAAACATCCACCGTTGTACTGCGGGCGCCAACTGCAATGCAGCCGGGTTCGGCGCCGCGCCGGTGATCGGCAGCACCCAGGTCTCAGGGGACGCCGACTATTTCAGCGAGGCGGCACCCTGGATTCTCGATCCCCTCAACAGCGCCAACCTGGTCGTAGGCACCTGCAGGGTGTGGCGCGGACCAGCGACCGGAGGCTCGGGCTGGAGCACCAGCAACGTGCTCAGCCAGATCCTCGACGGCAACCAGGAGCCCTCGTGCAACGGCAATGCCGAAGTACGCTCGCTTGCCGGCGGCCTTGATACCAGCGCCTCCGCGGGTACAGAGCGGATGTACGCAGGCATGGCCGGCACCTACGACGGGGGCGGCACGGCACCAGGCCACATCTACACCTCTGCCATCGCGCAGAACGGCGGGCCAACGACGTGGACCGACCTCTACAGGTCGACGGTCACCAACAGCAGCAACCAGCCGCAGTTCAATCCTGGCGGCTTCGCCATCTCCAGCATTGCTGTCGACCCGCATGACACGACCGGACAGACCGTCTACGTGACCATGCAAGGCTTTTCCGGCAACGGTATCTCTGAAGGGGAACTGTATCGTTCGACGGACGCCGGAGCCCACTGGGTCAATATCACGAGCAGTCTCCCGCTCGCCCCGGCCAACAGCGTCGTTGTCGACCCCAATGTCGCCTCCATTGTCTATGTCGCGCTCGATACCGGCGTCTATTACACGCAAAATGTCAGCGCCTGCTCGGATCCGACCCAGAACTGCTGGGCTGTGTATGGCGCTGGGCTCCCCAACGCGCCCGTGACCGAGCTGCACGTGTACACCGCCGGTAACAACAGCCAGCTGATCGCCTCAACGTATGGCAGGGGCATCTGGGGCCTGGGCCTTTTGACCGCCTCCGCCCAGGCGACGCTTACCCCGTCCACCTACACCTTTGCCGGCCAGCAGACCCAGACCACCAGCGCCCCGGTCAGCTTCTCACTGAACAACACAGGGGTTACCGCGCTCTCGATCGGGCAGGTCACTACGAGCGGCGACTACGCCCAGACCAACACCTGCGGCTTGAGCCTCCCTGCATCGGCCAGCTGTACGATCCATGTCACCTTCACCCCGACCGCCCCCGGCACCAGGTCTGGCACGCTCACCGTCTACGCCAACGTCAGCGGCGGTCAGTTGACCAGCGCACTGAGCGGCACCGGACTCGCGCCGGGCTCCCTCACCGCCACGCCATCCTCCCTCACGTTCCCTGCGACGGGCGAAGGAAGCACCGCGGCGGCGCAGAGCGTTACGGTTCAGAACACGGGCGGCGTCACCGTCCAGCTGCAGCAGCCGACCATCACCACCGACTACCAGCTTGCCGCCAACAGCTGCGGTACCTCGCTCGCGCCAGGCGCCACGTGTACCCTGCAGGTCACGTTCACCCCCAGCGCGGTTGGCGATCGATCCGGAAGCCTGTCCATTCCCAGCAATCTCGCCAGTAGCCCTCTGATCATCCCGCTCGACGGCAACGGCACCGCGCCACCCGCACTCTCGCTGTCACCCGCGTCGCTCACCTTTTTGGCAACTGGGATCGGCAGCGTCTCTGCATCTCAGACTGTCACGGTAAGCAGTTCCGGCGGCTCTGCTGTCCAGCTGCAGACGCCCACCGTAAGCGGCGACTACCAGATCACCAACAACGGCTGCGGCGCTACCCTGCCGCCCGGCACCAGCTGTTCCATACAGATCGCGTTTGCTCCAACGGCGACCGGCAGTCGAGCTGGCCTGCTCACCGTGGCTGCCAACGTCGCCGGCGGCCAGGTAACTGCTTCCCTCAACGGGACGGGTGTCACGCCGGCAGCTCTCGCGTTTACGCCCGCGTCGCTTAGCTTTCCCGCAACGACCCAGGGCGTCACCTCGTCTGCGCAGAGCTTGCAGCTGAGCAACTCCGGCGGCGCAACCGCCACCCTGCAGCCCCCCTCGATCACCGGCGACTACGCGGTCAGCGGCAACAACTGCGGTTCCTCGCTTGCGCCCGGAGCCAGCTGTGTCCTCCAGGTCACCTTCACCCCAACCGCGCCGGGAGACCGCCAGGGCGTCCTGACAGTGCCTGCCAGCGTGACGGGCGGCCATGTCTCCGCCACGCTGGACGGAACAGGCGTAGCGCCCCCCGCGCTCACCCTGAACCCCTCGTCGCTTACCTTTGGGAACACCGCGCAAGGAACAACCTCACCCGCACAGGGCATCACCGTCACCAACAGTGGCGGGGCCACGGCGCAGCTGCAGCAGCCCACCGCCAGCGGCGATTTCGCTGTCTCCGCCAGCACCTGCGGCGCCATGCTCGCGGCCGGGGCCAGCTGCAGCCTGCAGGTCACCTTTACGCCAACCGCGCTGGGCAGCAGGACCGGGGTGCTCACCATCCCGGCAAACGTCTCAGGCGGCACCGCGACCGCGCCCCTCGCGGGTACGGGAGTTGCGGCGGCCGCATTGACGCTAAGCCCAACCTCTCTTACCTTTCCGTCCACAGCGCAGGGCTCCACCTCGCCCACGCAGGCCATCACCGTCACTAACACTGGAGGCGTGTCCGCTCAACTCCAGACGCCGACCATCACCGGCGACTATCAGTTGATCAGCAATAGCTGCGGCGCAACCCTGGCACCAGGCGCTACCTGCACGCTGCAAATTGCCTTTGCGCCCACCGCAGCCGGTACGCGCACGGGCGTTATGACCCTTCCCGCCAACGTCGCAGGGGGAAACGTCAGCGCGTCCCTGAACGGGGCAGGTGTGGCTCCCGCGGCACTCACTCTCAGTCCTCCCTCGCTCAGCTTCGCGGCGACTACTCGCGGGACGACCTCAGCGGCCCAGTCCATCCAGCTCACTAGCTCGGGCGGCGTAAACGTGCAGCTTGGCACCCCCTCCGTGACCGGGGATTACGGCATCACCACGAACAGCTGTGGCGGGACGCTTGCACCAGGCGCTGGCTGCACCCTGCAGATCACCTTCAACCCGACCACCACAGGCGATCGGCCCGGCCAGCTTACCGTGCCCGCGAACGTGTCCACCGGGCAGGTCACGGCCGCCCTCGATGGAACCGGCCTCGCTCCAGCAGCGCTGTCCCTCGCTCCCACTTCGCTCACCTTCGGGGCCACTGCTACCGGCACCACTTCGCCGGCGCAGAGCATCACGGTCGCAAACGCAGGCGGCTCCACGGCTCAGCTGCAGCCGCCTACCACTGCCGGCGACTTCGCCATCAGCTCGACGACCTGCGGCACCACCCTGGCCGCGAGCGCCAGTTGCTCGATCAGCGTGACCTTTACACCCGGCGCAACCGGCAGCCGGACTGGCGTCCTGACCCTCCAGAACAACGCGCCTGGCGGCACCCTCACCGCCCCGCTCAATGGCACCGGTGCTCTCCCGGCAGCCATCACCTTCAGCCCCAGCCCGGCAAACTTTAGCCCGACAGTACAGGGCTCGGCATCCGCAGCCCAGGCCATCACAGTCACCAGCAACGGTGGCGTGGCCGCTCAGTTAGGCACTCCGTCCGTCACCGCTGACTACCAGGTGAGCGGAACCAGCTGCGGCGCAAACCTTGCGGTCGGCGCGTCCTGCGTCGTGCAGGTGGTCTTTCACCCTGTTGGTACCGGTGATCGCCCTGGCACGCTCGCGATGTCAGGCAATCTGCCTGGAGGTCAGGCCACCGACAGCCTCGATGGCACCGGGCTTGCGCCGGGCGCGCTCACACTCTCTCCCAGCAGCGTGAACTATGGAACCCAGCTGGTAAACACGACCTCCACCAGCCAGCAGGTCACAGTCACCAACGTCGGCGGGGCACCCGTCCTCCTGCAACCCGCAAGCGTCACGGGACAGTATCAGCTCACCGCCGACTCGTGTGGGACAACACTCGCGCCAAATGCAAGCTGCAGCGTAGGAATCGAATTCAAGCCTACGACCATCGGCGACCAGCCAGGGCAGCTGGTGATCCCCGCCACCGTGAGCGGGAACCAGGTAGTCGCTGCACTCGACGGCAACAGCGTCACACCCGGTTCGATCGCTATCGCCCCTGCGACGCTCAACTTCGGCTCGGTCGTTGAAGGCACGACCTCACCCGCCATGCAGCTGACCGCCACCAACAGCGGCGGCCTCGCTGTACACCTGCAATCCACCACTATCAGCGGCAATTACAGCATCAGCAGCACGAGCTGTGGCGCAACGCTCGCACCTGGCGCAGCTTGCATGCTCCAGGTCACCTTCGCGCCGCCCGCACTCGGCAGCTTCGCCGGCACACTCACCATCACGAGCGACGCACCGAACAGCCCGGCGACTGTCTCCCTGGGCGGCACCGGGGTGATGCCCGCCAGCGTGGCCCTTACGCCACACGCGCTTAACTTCGGGGCTGCCGTCAACGGCACCGTAAGCGCCGCCCAGTCCCTCACCGCGACGAACAGTGGCGGCGTTGCGGCCACTCTTGCCACGCCCGTGCTCGCCGGCGACTACCAGCTCACTGGGTCCACCTGCGGCACGAGCCTTGCCGCTGGCGCCTCCTGCACCCTGCAGGTCGCCTTTGCGCCCACGGTGACGGGTGACCGGCCCGGCAGCGTCAGTCTTGGCGGTCAGTTCAGCGGAACCCCGGCCACGGCTACCCTCGACGGCGCGGGCGTGACACCAGGACGGCTCACCCTCAGCCCCTCCAGCCTGACCTTTACAGCGCTGGTGGTCGGAAGCACATCGTCACCGCAAGCGATCTCGGTCTCGAACAGCGGCGGCGCCAACGTCAATCTCCAGCCCGCGACCGTCTCTGCGGACTACGTCCTTGCCGCGAACTCCTGCGGCGCCGCGCTTGCCCCTGGCGCAACCTGCATCATCCAGGTCGCCTTCCGTCCGACTGCGTCGGGCGACCGCCCCGGACAGCTGGTCATCCCCGCGAACGTGAGCGGCGGCCAGGCCGTAGCGGCTCTCGATGGAAACGGCCTCAACCCAGCCTCGCTGAGCTTCTCGCCGGCAACACTGGACTTCGGCGGCGTCCTTGAGAACACCAGCTCCGCTCCGCTAAGCACCAGTCTCACCAACTCGGGCGGTATCCTTGCCCACA
Source organism: Candidatus Babeliales bacterium (assembly GCA_964658255.1). Taxonomy (GTDB): domain Bacteria; phylum Acidobacteriota; class Terriglobia; order Terriglobales; family Acidobacteriaceae; genus EB88. The sequence continues at coordinate 8,102 of CAZZYO010000025.1, read as the reverse complement.
TACAGCCAGCCGCAATCACGGGCGACTATGCCATAGCCTCGAACACCTGCGGCGCAACGCTGGCCCCGGGCGCATCCTGCAGCATCCAGGTCATCTTCACCCCGACCGCCCCAGCCAGACGTACAGGCACCTTGAGCCTGGTCAGTGACGCGCCCGCAAGCCCCGCCACGGCATCGCTCGTCGGAGGCGGCCTTACTCCCGCGAACGTCACCCTCACCCCGTCTGCCATCACCTTCCAGGCGACGGTGGACGGCACGACCTCTTCTCCGCAGACTGTCACAGCGACAAACACGGGCGGCGTCAACGCAGCCATCAGGGCGCCACAGGTCTCTGCGGGCTATCAGATCACCGCCAATACCTGCACCGGCAGCCTGGCCGCTGGGGCCAGCTGCAGCCTTCAGGTAGTCTTTGCACCGTTGATGCCGGTGGATCAGCCTGGAACGCTCAGCCTCGCAGGGCAGTTCAGCAGCAGCCCCGCGGTGGCGAGCCTCGATGGCACAGGAGTCGCACCCGGTGCGCTGATGCTCACGCCCTCGATGCTCGCGTTTGGCGCAGAGGTCACAGGTACCGCCTCCGCGCCACAGTCAATCGTCCTCAGCAATCCGGGCGGCGTCGCAGTGCAACTTGGCACGCCTGCAACCACGCCGGGCCCTGTCTACAGCATCACCGGCAACACGTGCGGAGCAACGCTCGCCCCGAACGCGAGCTGCACGCTGCAGATCGTCTTCTCCCCCGCGACCGGAGGGGACCAGCCCGGCCTGTTGACTGTGCCAGGCAGCATTGCCGGGCACCAGGTCACCGCTGCGCTCAGTGGCTCTGGCGTCGCGCCGGGAGCTATCAGCTTCACGCCGCCCAGCCTTGATTTCGCGTCCACGGTCATCGACACCTCTTCCGCGCCCGGGTCACTCACCCTCAGCAACAGCGGCGGTGCCCCGCTTACCCTCCAGGCACCCGTCTTCTCCGCCGACTACCAGCTTGCCGCCAGCAACTGCCCCGGCAGCCTGCCTGCCGGCGCAAGCTGCACACTGCAGATCGTCTTTCATCCGACAGCGCTTGGAAATCGTCCGGGCATGGTAACCGTAAGTGGTGGCAGCGGCGCTGGTCGGCAGGCCCGCGCCAGCCTCACGGGCGATGGCCTGGCGCCCGCCCAGCTCGGGTTCAACCCGTCCGCGCTGACTTTTGGTTCTGTGCAGGAGGGCAAAAGCTCCGCGCCGCTCTCGGCCACCCTGTCCAACTCGGGCGGCGTACCCGCGCAGCTTGCCACCCCTGTGCTCACCGGCGACTACCAAATCACCAGCAATAGCTGTGGAAGCACGCTGAATACAGGCGCAAGCTGCGCGATCCGAATGACTTTCAGTCCGACCGATATCGGCGACCGGCGCGGGTCGCTGGTCATGCGTGCGTCCGACGGATCCACCACCGCCACGCTGGCGCTCGATGGCACCGGGACCGTCCCGCCCTCGCTCGCGATCCTGCCTGCTTCGGTGACCTTCTCTGCCACCCTGCTCGGCACAACGACCGCCGCCCAAAACGTCGTGATCGGAAACATCGGCACCAAGACTGTGCGGCTCATGCCGCCAACCATTACCGGCGACTTCCAGATCTCGGCTGACACCTGCACCGGCAGCCCAACACTGGACCCGGACTACAGCTGCACGCTCTCCGTGACCTTCACTCCCACTGCCGGCGGTCAGCGCACCGGGCTGCTCACCATCTCTGACGGCCCTGAAACCCACACCGTTCCGCTGAGCGGCACGGGCCTCACCCCGGCGACCGACACGCTTTCAACGACAGCTCTGACCTTCGGCCCCCAGGTTGTCGGAACGGTCTCGCCCGCGCAGACCGTATCCCTGACGAACTCAGGTGGCGCGACACTCAACACGATGGCTACTGAGGTCACCGGCGACTTTATCGCGACCAATAATTGCGGCTCAATGCTGGGTGGCGGCCTCAGCTGCACAATCGCTGTGATCTACGCCCCGAAACAGGCTGGCACCGCGACAGGCCAGCTCATCATCAGCGATGCCAGGCAGACCCAGACCATCACGCTCAGCGGACAAGGGGTGCTGCCACCGCGCGCCATCGCAACCCCCGGATCGATCGACTTCGGCGGCTTCGCTATCGGTGCCGTCAGCACGCCGCAGAGTGTCACCTTCACCAACAATGGAGCGACGGCGATCACGGGTTTCACGGCAACAACCGGTAGCCTCAACTTCGCCGTCGCCGGTAACGCCTGTGGCAACACGATCGCTCCAGCCGTCAGCTGCACCATTGGTGTCAGCTTTACCCCGCAGACCATCGGCAACCAGGTGGGGCAGCTTACGCTCAACAGCCCGTCGCTCTCTGGCCCTCTCACGGTCGCACTTGCCGGCGCGGGTGAAGACTTCGAGCTTTCCACCACAGGCGCCACCAGCGCGCTCGTGACAAATGGCCAGAGCGCCACGTACTCAGTCGTCGTGACGCCAGTCGGCAGCTCAGCCGGATCGCTTGTCATCAGCTGCTCTGGGGCGCCGGTGAACTCGGCCTGCACCGCCTCGCCGTCCACCGTGAACGTTGCCGCCAACGCCACGGGATCGGTCACTGTCTCGATTGCGACCGGGCTCAAGTCTGCGGCAACTAGTGGAAGGTCCACACCTCCTCTCCCCTGGCACTGGTGGCAGGATGCGGCAGCTGCCGCGGGGCTGCTGCTGCCATTCTTCTGGCTCGGTGCACCAGCCCGGCGAACCTTCCTGATCCTGCTGGCAGCCGCTGCGCTGGTCTTCGCGCCCACTGCCTGCGGCGTGCATGCCAGTGGCGGCACTGGCGGCACCGCCACCAAAGGAGTTCCCCCAGTCGGTACCACGCCTCCCGGCAAGTACACCGTCACCATCCTCGGCACCTTCCCCGGGGCGCAGCGCAGCACCAGCGTCACGCTCGTCGTCGAGTAATTGCACGTAGCCGCTATACTTCAGGAGAGATGACCGACGCATCCTCTGACACCGCTCCCCAGTCGCCTCTCTCGCATGGTGTGACCCGCGAGGATGTGCGTCACGTGGCGGCCCTGGCTTCGCTCGAACTCACTGCGGCGGAAGAAGTCTCCATGGAGCGCGACCTCAACGCCATTCTCGGCTATGTGGCCGAGTTGAATGAGCTTGACACTTCGAGCATCGCTCCCATGTCCCAGGTTAGCGAAATACTGGCAGCACACGGGCCCCGAGACGAAGTGGGAGGCGGTTCCTCCCCTTCCGCCCTCCGTGCGGATGAGCCACGCCCCTCCCTGCCACGACCGATCGTCATGCACCAGGCGCCGGCAACGGACGGCTCCTTTTTCAAGGTACCTAAGGTGATCGAGCGCTAAGAGGGAAAGCTATCTTCCATGCCCGTTGAAACTCGCAAGACTCTCAAAGCTGCAAACATGCTCTCGATCGACCACGTGCGCTCCGCCATTGCCAATCGCACTGCCACGGCTCGTGACTTCGCGACGGCGTGCCTGGACCAGATCGAGCTCAGGGATGGCGAGATTCACGCCTACCTCGCCGTCAATCGAGAGGGCGCGCTCGCTCAGGCAGAGCGCATCGACCAGCTTGCTGCTGCGGGCGAAACCTTGCCGCTGCTCGCCGGGGTCCCCGTTGGCATCAAGGATGTTCTGACTATCATCGGCCAGCAGGCCACGGCCGGGTCCAGGGTCCTGGCAGGCTACCAGGCCCCGTACACCGCAACCTCGGTCGCGCGACTGGAAGCAGCAGGCGCCATCACGCTCGGCAAGCTCAACTGCGACGAGTTCGCCATGGGCTCCTCGAACGAGAACTCCGCCTACGGTCCCACGCGTAACCCGCACGCGCTCGACCGTGTACCTGGCGGATCAAGCGGCGGTTCGGCCGCGGCAGTTGCAGCAGGCATGGCCGTCGCAACACTCGGAACAGACACCGGCGGTTCCATCCGCCAGCCCGCCAGCTTCTGCGGCGTCGTTGGCCTGCTACCGACCTACGGGCGCGTCTCTCGCTATGGGCTCATCGCGTTTGCTTCCTCGCTCGACCGCGTCGGCCCCTTCACCAACACGGTGCGCGATGCCGCAACCATGCTCGGCGTGATCGCCGGGCATGATCCGCTGGACGCGACCTCCTCGACCGTGCCCGTGCCCGACTACACTGCTGCCCTGCTGCCCGAAGATGCGCCGCAAACTGGCATCAATGGACTGCGCATCGGCGTCCCGTCAGAGTATTTCGGCGACGGGCTTGATGCCGAGGTGCGCGAAGCCGTAGAAAGCGCGATCGAGACCCTGCGCTCCGCCGGGGCCGAGATCAAGGCGATCTCGCTGCCACACACCCGCTATGCGGTCCCTGCCTATTACCTGCTGGCCACCGCCGAGGCAAGCTCCAACCTCGCACGTTTTGACGGCGTGCGTTACGGCTATCGCTCGCGCGAAGCCACCACGCTGGCGGCCATGTACCGTGAGTCGCGCGACCAGGGCTTCGGCGCCGAGGTCAAGCGGCGCATCATGCTGGGTACCTACGCGCTCTCAGCCGGCTACTATGACGCCTACTACAAGAAGGCGCAGCAGGTCCGGCGCTTGCTCGCTCAGGACTTCCTCAACGTCTTCAGCGCTGGAGCAGAAGGGGTAGACGCCATCATTACCCCAACTGCGCCGACGGCGGCTTTCCGGCTTGGCGAAAAAGTTGACGACCCGCTCGCCATGTACCTGGCCGACATCTACACGGTTACCGCCAGCCTGGCCGGCATCTGCGGACTCTCGGTCCCATGCGGCTCTACGCGCGAGGGGCTGCCCGTTGGCGCACAGATTCTCGCCGCGCACTTCGACGAAGCCACTCTCTTCCGCGTCGGCGAAGTCATCGAACGCGCGCAGCCCTAGTCTTCCCGATGCGTACCTTGCTGATGGTGCAACTCGCCGCAACGCTTCTGATGGCTGGCATCATCTGGTTTGTGCAGATCGTCCACTATCCGCTCTTCCTGCGCATGGCGCCGGACTCCTTCGCGCACTTTGAAGCAGAACACGCCACGCGCACCGGCTGGGTGATCGGTCCACTCATGTGCGCTGAGCTGGCCGCGGCAGTTCTGACGCTTGCAGCAAGGTTCCGACCAGCCTCGATCCCACACTCACAGGCTTTGCTCGGCCTGGCGCTGGTTGCCGTCATCTGGCTCTCGACAGCGCTGATTCAGGTCCCTCTGCACAACCGGCTTGGGGCCGGCTACGATGCGGCCGTGATCCGGACGCTCATTGCGACAAACTGGATTCGGACGATTGCCTGGACAGCACGTGCTCTGCTGCTGCTTACCTGGATGGCCTGACTTATCGAGTAACAGCGATGTTAGTCCAGTGTGAAGTAAAATCCCGCATAGTGGCTGACCCGCCGTCCAGGATGAAACATAACATCGACCGCGCGCGGTACTTGCCACGAGTCGCGCAGCGTGTACCCTTTTGCACAGATGCGACGGATAAAGTTATCTCGGTTCATCACTCTATAGACGACATAGGAATGGTGCATCCGCTGGATCGTGTAATAGTCCTCGCCCTCATACATGGGAATGTGATGGGGGAGAAGGTATTTCGGCTTTTCTTCAAGGGTGTCCACTAAGTCAGACAGGTCTTCGGCCATGTACTGAAGCGCGCCGCCGGCCAGTAGAATGCCCGCACTGCCGCACTCGGCAAGCGATCTGCAAAAACTCAGCCGCTCCTCGCCGCGCTCTGCAGCTACCTCCTTCCCGCGCGTCAAAAAGTGCGCTACGTCGTAGACCTTCCACTGCAAACGCGGCGGGTAAGTCAACTTAGCTCGATAAGCATAGTAAGTCTGGCCCCATCCGCCTCCCAGGTCAATCAACCTGTCTTCCTGTAGAAAAGCTTCGCGCAACCAGAAAGCTGCAGGGTAGTCAAGATATCTCCAGCCCGTTTCCTCGCGTTCAAAGTAATCGACGACGACGTCGTGATCAAAGCCTTGCAGATCCTGCTGGGGTAAGTGCTGCGTCGCTTGCGCAAACGTGGCATAGACGCCGCGGTACAGAAGCGTCACATAGGGTCGCCTGTACCGGTAAGCACGTCGCAGGTCCCGCGCAAGCGAAAGCATGGCAGTGAGAGCACCCATGGCTAACCTTGCCTCCGTACTGGCGCAACCTGCTCGTACAAGGCCACCAGCCGCTCTCTCTGCCGGGCTGTCGAGTACTCCTTCTTCGCGTGCGCTGCCCCATCCACCAGGCTGGTACGCAGCGAGGGCGTTCCCGATAACTCGCGCATAGCTCCGGCCAGCAGCGCACTCTGTGCCGGGGGAACCAGCAATCCGTTCTCGCGATCCGTGATCAGGTCCGGTACGCCCCCAACCGCGGTCGCGATCACAGGGAGCCCGACGCAAAAGGCCTCCAGCACCGAGTTGGGCGTGCCCTCTGTCAGCGATGGCTGCACCATGCAATCCATCCGCTCCATCCACTCTGCGCAGTTACCCTGGAAGCCGACAAAAGAGACCGCCCCTGCGATGCCGAGCTGTTCGGCCTGTCTCTCAAGTACCGGTTGCTCTCGCCCATCGCCCACGACGATAAGGTGCAGCGTGCCCATCTCCATGGTGCTGCAAAGCTGGGCAAAGGCCTCGATCAGGTACCGGTGACCCTTCTCCGCGCTCAAGCGCCCGACCGAGCCAAAGACGAATGCCTCCGGGGCAATGCCCAGTTCTGCACGCGAGGGCGCCGGCGCCAGCCCTGCACGGGCAAATGGCGGCAGCATGGCATTCTCGATCACCAGCGGCGCCCCACGCCTGCCACGCAGACGCGTGACCTGCGCCGCCTGCTTGCGGGACACGCAGACAACATTCTGCGCGCGCGCCAGCGCCTCCCGCTCCAGCACTTCGTAAAAGCGTACCCGGGCGGTCTCTGCCGTCCAGCCGCGCAGAAACGCAACATGCGGCGTCTTCGATCGACGCGAGGCGAGATATCCCAGCACATTCGCCTTGAAGCCATGGGTGCAGAGCAGGTCAGCACTGCGTTCGGCGAGCGTAGTTACCAGGTCGCCCACCAGGTGCGGCCGCACTGCCCCGTCGAAGCAGACCGTGCCCACCCCGCGCTTCTCGGCCTCCCTCAGGATCTCAGGCGACTCCGCCAGATCATGGAACGAACCGACCTCGATCTCGTAGGGCGAGCCCTGCATGTCGACCGCATGGTGCAGGATCTGCTTCTCCGGACCGCCCACGCAGTTACTGCCAATCAGGTGCAGAATCTTGCGCTTCATTGTTCTTGCTCCGGAGAGGCGGCCGGCGACTGCATGAGCAGATGGATGGACAAAGTCGACCAGAACTCCTTCCACTGAGCACGGGTAGGGAGTCGAGGTTTCGCAAGCGAGACGCGCACCAGCGTCGGCTCGTTCTTGGGCAGGTCCCGGTAGGCACCCTCCAGAAACTTGCTAGCCGGATCAATCTGCCACGAGAGAGGGAAGAGCCCGACAATGCTGCTTTCTGTCACCTTCGCCCGGGGCGCAACCGGAGCCGGGCCCAGAGCTGAGCACAGCGCCGCGACCAGGTCATGGTCGGCGCCAAGGGCGAGGTGACAAATCGGGGTAGCGCGAGCGTTCACCTCGATCAGGACAGGCTGCCCGGTGCCCTTCTCGATGACGAAATCGAAGCCGCACAGGCCGGACAGTCCGAGCTGCCGCACTACCTTCGTTGCAGCCTCGAGCATGGCTCGGTTCTCGATCACGCGCACGACCGCCGAGGGCCCAAACTTCCTCCGGGTGTGCAGAGCCTCCACTGCAATCGAGGCAAGCACCTCGCCATCGCGGCAGGCCACGGCGATATTCGCGTCGTGCCCGTCTACAAAGGACTGGATGCTGACCGTGCGTCCACGCCGCCGAAGCCATGGCGCCACAACGTTACGGTTGCCGTCGAGCGCGAGCCGCAGCAGCACTCCGCTTGTCGTCAAAGGCCGTTGCAGTTTCGCGAAGGCCGTGGCTGCCTCCGTCGGCGTCTCTGCCACGCGCACACCCTCGCCGCCCGAGGTGCCATCCGCCTTCAGGACCACCGGATAGTTCCACTCGTCTGCCGTTGCCAGCAGATCTTGCTGGTCACAGGGCAGGGCTGCTCGCGGAACGGGCACACCGGCCGCACGCGCTGCTAGCGCAAAGCGCGTGC
>CAZZYO010000024.1:0-41087 GCA_964658255.1 Candidatus Babeliales bacterium | reverse complement strand
ACAACCCGCAGCACCTCAACTGACCCGGCAGCCGTGAAGCGAACCTCGAGCGTCACGTCTCCCTGGACGCGCATCTCGCGCGCTTCCTCGGTATAACGCGGCGAAGGCTTTGAGAGGACAACGATGGCAGTGGTCGCGGGCTGCTGCACACGCGCGGCAGCCTGGGTCGGCGCAGCCACCGCGGTACCAAAGCCGCCGGAGGCGACGGTTCCGTGAGCGCCCGGGGTGCCGCCTGGTTGCGTGCCCGTACCAAATGCGCCAGCCGAAACGACTCCGTGGGAGCTTCCGTTCGGGCTCCCGGTTCCAAGACCTGAGCCAAAGCCTGTGCCTTGCACCGTACCCTGCCTGGGTGCCGTGCCCGCGGACGCGCTGGCAGCACTGCCAAAGGCTCCGACTGCCGCGATGTTGGCGGCGCGGTTTGAGTTCGTGCTCGGCGCCACGCCGACCGGCTCTCCAAAGCCGGCCGCCTTGGTCACAGCAGCGACCTTCGGTGCAGCCACTGGCGCCGGGCTAGCACTATGGAAGGCGCCAAGCACAGGAGCAGGCGGCTGGACGACCGGCCGCGGGGCGGGCACGGGGATCTCAGGCGCCTTGGTCGCGATCTTGATGGGTTCAACCTTGGGCGGTTCCGGTACGACCACCGGCTTCGGTATAACAATCTTGGGTGTCTGGACCTTCGGGACCGGGATAGGCGGCAGCTTCACCTTTGGCACCGGAGGTACATAGGGCTTGGGCGCAGCAAGGTAGGTCAACTCGAGCTTCTGTTGCCGCACCTTCGCCTCGTGCACGGTAGACAGGGTCAACGCGATGATGGCCAGACCGATGAGTCCATTCACCACCAGGCTGACGCCGAAAGAACCAAACCTGCCTTTCTCTTCCGGCAGCAGGCCAAAGTTCGCGTGGTTGAGAACGTCGTTCCCGATAGGCAGCTCGTTTTCTGGGCGTATTGGCATGTTTGGGCGCAGATCGTCTACATGTGTTGCTGAGCTCTCGCTTATGTGAGCGGGCATGGAAGACAAGTCATCCACGGAGGCGTGCAAGCCCCGCCTGGAATCCGGATGTGCAATGGGCAAGTGATTGAACGATACCGCATCGCGTTCTTTTTCTCCCTGCAACGTGCCCGTATTTCCACTCTTCACAGTTACCTCGGTGCCGCGACGAAGCGGCGTCTATGAAATGTCGAAAGCCTAAAGGCTTGTCCCGTACTATCGGTAACACACGGTGATTCTTCATAGGCGCTTACTGAGGTAAGGATACCTGTAGTCACGTCAACGTTTCTCGTTTGACGAGCGGAAACCGGGTTCGGTTGCATGCCTCTGCCCCAAAAGGTGCCAGGTCGCAGCCGCATCCTCAAGAAAAGAAAGGACATCGCGTGAAAATTCTTGTGACCGGCGGGGCCGGCTACGTCGGCGGAACCGTGGCCCAACTGCTACTCGACCGCGGACACGAGGTTGTGATCGTGGACAATCTCTGCCACGGGTTCCGGTCCATGGTGCCCCATGGAGCCCGCTTTCTCCAGATGGAGCTTGCGGATCGCGCGGCGCTTGAGTCGCTGCTGGGGCAAGGATTCGACGGCGTCATGCATTTTGCCGCCCTGATTGAAGCGGGCGAGAGCATGAAGCATCCCGAGCTTTACTTTCGCAATAACAGCGCTACCACGCTGACGCTGCTCGAAGCCATGCAGGCAGCCGGTGTCCAGAAGCTGGTTTTTTCCTCAACGGCTGCTCTTTACGGCGAGCCCGAGTCGACCCCGATCCTCGAAGACGCTCCGCTCCGGCCGACCAACGCCTATGGCGAGTCCAAGCTGCTGGTCGAGCAGATGCTGACCTGGATGAACCGGATCCATGGCTTACGCTATGCCAGCCTGCGCTACTTCAACGTAGCCGGTGCGGCTTACGGACGTGGAGAGGCGCATGAGCCGGAGTCGCACCTGATCCCGCTGATCCTCGATGTCGCTCTCGGGCGTCGAGCGAGCATCAGGATCTTTGGGGAGGATTACCCTACCCCGGACGGCACGGCGGTGCGGGACTACATTCACGTCGAAGATCTGGCCAAGGCGCACCTGCTGGCGTTTGAAGCGCTTGAAACGCGTGACCGGATGATCTACAACATCGGCAATGGTCACGGCTTTTCAGTGCGGGAGATTATCGAGGCTGTACGCCGTGTCACAGGAAAGCCAATCGAAGTAGTTGAGGAGCCGCGACGACCGGGAGATCCGGCTGTCCTGATCGCAAGCTCCGAGAAGATCATGCGCGAGCTCGGCTGGAAGCCGGAGCACGACTCGATCGACAACATCGTGGCGAGTGCGTGGGAGTGGCACCAGCAACGCTACCAGGTAACGGCTGGCTGAAGGTTGATCTCAGTGTGAGTCGCGTGGCTGCAAGCCAAGCGTCGTTCGGCGAGCCCCACCTGCCGGGCGGCGGCCTTAGTGAAATAGCCGCATCGCCCGGATCACGGTGTTGTAGATTCCCCAGGCTGCGGGCAGCACGACCACTGCCCAGGCGAGCGCGATCGACACAGCGGAACCCCTCGAGGCTGGCACACCTGCTGTTTCGGCCATCTCTTCCTCCTTGTTCCTTCCCGGGTTAATGTGCGCTGCCGGCCGAGACCGGCACACGGTCGGTCTCCTTGATCCAGTAGCGCGAGGCAACAGGCCGCACCAACAGGCTCGCAACCAGGCCGACTCCCAGCAGCGTCGCCATGATGTGCAAGACGCTCGGGTACGCCTCGGCCAGCGGCCGGTGGGCTGCCGCGTAGTGGTCCAGCACTCCGTTTACGATCAGCGGCCCGAGGATGCCAGCCGTTGACCAGGCGGTGAGCAGACGTCCGTAAATCGCACTCACGTCCGCTGAGCCAAAGAGGTCCTTGAGGTAGGCCGGCGCAGTCGAGAAGCCGCCGCCGTACATGCTGATCAGCACCCCGGCCACCAGCACAAACAAGCCTACCGAGTGCAGACCGGGCAGCAGCGCGTAGAGCGCGACTCCCAGCACGAAGAAGCACAGAAACGTCCACTTGCGTCCGATGAAGTCTGAGGTAGACGACCAGAGGAAGCGCCCACCCATATTGAAAAGCGAAAGCACACCCACGAAGCCGCCCGCCTCCATGGCCGTGACCTTGCCCAGGAACAGGTTCTGAATCATGGGCGAAGCCTGCTCGAGGATGCCGATGCCTGCCGTGGTGTTCAGAAAGAGCATCAGCCACAGCAGCCAGAACTGGGGCGTGCGCATCGCCGAGCTGACTGCGACACTATGCTGCGAGATCAGCGCCGAGCTGCTGACCGCAGGCGTCCACCCCGAGGGCTTCCAGCCCGGAGCCGGCACCCGGATCATGAGCACTCCAAACATCATGAACAGAAAGTAGAGCACCCCCATCGTCGCGAGCGTAGACGGGATCGCAGGGTAGCCGTGCGCCCGGTAGAGGGCGATCAGGTCGGTGGTAAGCGGCGAGCCGATCATGGCGCCGCCGCCAAAGCCCATGATGGCCAGCCCGGTTGCGAGGCCCGGCCGGTCCGGGAACCACTTGATCAGGGTCGCTACGGGAGCGATGTAGCCCAGGCCCAACCCGATGCCCCCGATGACTCCATAGCCCAGGTAAATGAGCGCAAGCGAGTGCAGCTGCACCCCGCCGGCCGACACCAGGAAGCCCAGCGCAAAAAAGACAGCCGCCAGGAAGAGCGCCTTACGCGGCCCTGCTGTCTCAACCCACTTGCCAAAGAGCGCGGCCGAGATGCCGAGCACCGCGATAGCGATCGAAAAGATGTAGCCGATCTCTTTCAGGTTCCAGGCCGAGCCGTCTGCTGCCCTGAGCGCGTGGAGCGGGTTTACAAAGACGCTGAACGCATAGACCTGGCCGATGGCCAGGTGAATGGCAAGCGCGGCTGGCGGGGCCAGCCATCGCTGATACGTTGCCGGGGCAATCGACCGTTCGCGGTCCAGAAAAGCAAACAGGCTCATCGGCACTCCATGCGCTCAAAAGGCGGAAACAAGATAACTCCTCAACCTAGCGTGTTCGGCGATTGCGTGTCGAGCTGTTGTTTGAAGATGCAGCAGGCTGGCGCAAGCGGCGACCATTCGTTTAGATGCCTGGTCCATACTTGCTCCGGCGGCGACCGCCACGTACTGTGAACCCAGGCAAAAGGAAAGGCGCGCGAACCAACCATGGCCACTCAGAACCTCAGCTCTACCCTGCGGGAGAACCGGCTCTTTCCACCTGCGGAGAGCTTCCAGGCGCGGGCGCACATCGGCTCGCTGGCCGAGTATGAGGCGCTTTACAAGCATTCGATCGAAGACCCTGAGAGCTTTTGGGCGGACGCGGCGCGCGAGCTGCACTGGCTCAGGACCTGGGACCGGGTGCTGGACTGGCAGCCGCCGCATGCAAGGTGGTTTGTTGGCGGCAAGATCAACATGTGCGACAACTGCGTGGACCGGCACGTTGCCGCTGGCCTTGGGAACAAGCGCGCCATTCTGTGGGAAGGCGAGCCGGGCGAGGTGCGTACGCTGACCTTTGCCGAGTTGCTGGCTGAAGTCCAGCGTGTGGCGAATGTGCTCAGGGGCCTGGGCGTGCGCAAAGGTGACCGCGTCGCGATCTACATGGGTATGACGCCGGAGCTCGCCGTGGCGCTGCTGGCCTGCGCGCGGATCGGCGCGGTGCACTCGGTGATCTTCGGCGGTTTTGCGGCAAGCGCAATTGCCGATCGCATCAACGACTCCGAGTGCGTGGCTGTGCTCACCCAGGATGGGTCCTATCGGCGCGGCACCGAGGTAAAGCTTAAGGCAGCGGTCGATGAAGCATTGACCCGCTGCCCGACCGTCCAGCACGTAGTCGTCTACCAGAGAACAGGCTCACCGGTAGCCATGCAGCCCGGGCGCGACCACTGGTGGCATGAGCTGGTCGCAGCCGCTTCGCCCCACTGCCCGGTCGAGCCGCTTGACGCCGAGGATCCCCTCTACATCCTCTACACCTCCGGCACCACGGGCAAGCCCAAGGGCCTCGTCCACACCAACGGCGGCTATGCCGTGCAGACCTACCTGACCAGCAAGTACGTCTTTGACCTGCAGCAGGACGACGTTTATTGGTGCACGGCCGACGTGGGCTGGGTAACCGGTCACTCCTACGTGGTCTACGGCATCCTCCAGAATGGTGTCACCACGCTGATGTACGAGGGTGCGCCGAACCATCCGGAGCCGGACAGGTTTTGGCAGATCATCGACGACCACAAGGTTTCGGTCTTCTACACCGCCCCCACAGCAATCCGCGCATTTATCAAGTGGGGCGACAAGTACCCCAGGGCGCACTCGCTTGGCTCGCTGCGGATGCTGGGCACGGTCGGCGAGCCGATCAACCCGGAAGCCTGGATGTGGTACCACGAGCAGATCGGTCACGGGCGCTGTCCGATTGCCGACACCTGGTGGCAGACCGAGACAGGCGCGCATATGCTCACGCCGATCCCGGGTGCGATCGCAACCAAGCCCGGCTCAGCGACGAAGCCGTTTTTCGGGATTGTGCCAGAGATTGTTACAAAAGAGGGAGAGCCTGTGCCGACCGGGCAGGGTGGGCTGCTCGTGATCCGCAAGCCCTGGCCGGGCATGGCGCGAACGATCTACGGCGACCCGGAACGTTACGAGCAGACCTACTGGTCCGAGGTTCCGGGCTCGTACTTTTCAGGCGACGGCGCGCGCGTTGACGAAGACGGCTACTACTGGCTGATGGGCCGGGTCGACGACGTGATCAACGTCAGCGGGCACCGTCTTGGCACGGCTGAGCTTGAGTCGGCGCTGGTCGCACACACCAGCGTTGCCGAAGCGGCTGTAGTCGGCATGCCACATGAGATGAAGGGGCAGGGCATCGCCGCATTCGTCACGCTTGAGAGCGGCTCCGCACCGACGCCCGAGCTGAAGGAAGAGCTGCGGCGGTGGGTAGCAAAAGAGATCGGCGCACTCGCCCGCCCGGATGAGATTCGCTTTACCGATCAGCTGCCAAAGACGCGCTCGGGCAAGATCATGCGGCGTCTGCTGCGGGAGCTGGCTGCCGGCGGCGAGATCCAGGGAGACGTGACCACGCTTGAGGATTTTGCAGTCCTGGCCAAGCTTCGGGAACAGGATGAGTAGCGTCACAAGGCAGGATGGCGCAGGGTGACCCCCTGTAGCATGGCAGTAGATGCCTACACGCAGCGGGTCAAAACAGGCACTCGATGCCAAGCAGGTCAGGGCGATCTCGCGGGCTATTGCCGACCCGCGCCGCTACGAGATACTCAGGCACATCGCGGACGGCGATCGGCATGCCTGCACCGAGCTGCGTGCCTGCTTCCCCATCACGCCGGCAACGCTCTCGCATCATCTTCGCGAGCTGGAGCTTGCAGGACTGATCGCAATCACACGCCGAGGTAAGTTCGCCGATCTGCACTTCTGTTGCGACACCTGGTCGGCCTACCTGAGCGCTCTTGCAAGGCTTTAAGTCTTTCTAAGTACTTGCATCCTTTTCGACCACCCTCCATCCATTAGACGGTTATCTAAGTATCAGAGGATCGTAAGGAGACAGGGGATCGTGGCAAAGTTAGCGGGCAAGGTAGCGGTAGTTACAGGAGCTTCCAAGGGTATCGGCGCCTCGATTGCAGAGCATCTCGCTGCCGAAGGTGCCTCCGTTGTGGTGAATTACGCGAGCAGCAAGACCGGCGCCGACAAGGTTGTGGCGAACATTAGCAGCAAGGGTGGCAAGGCTATCGCGGTGCAGGGCGATGTCAGCAAGCCTGAGGACATTACCCGTCTCTTTGCCGAGACCAAGGCTGCTTATGGCAAGGTCGACATCCTGGTGAACAATGCGGGCACTTACGAGTTTTTGCCCCTTGACCAAATCACGCCGGAGCACTTCCACAAGCACTTTGACTTGAACGTGCTGGGGTTGCTGCTGACAACGCAGGAAGCAGTCAAGCTGATGAACGGCAGTGGTGGCTCGGTTCTCAATATCAGCTCGGTTGTTTCTCGCATTGCGGTTCCCGGCAGCTCAGTCTATAGCGCCTCCAAGGCTGCCGTGGATTCGGTGACGCGTATCCTTGCACAAGAACTCGGGCCGAGAGGTATTCGCGTCAACTCGCTCAATCCCGGACTGATCGAGACCGAAGGCTCAGCCGGCTTTATGGGCTCCGACTTCCAAAAGGAAATCGAAGCCAAGACGCCGCTCGGTCGCATTGGCCAGCCGGAAGATATCGCCCGGGTAGCAGTCTTCTATGCCTCCGATGACTCCGCCTGGATCAACGGCCAGGAGATCGACATCAACGGCGGCGCACGCCAGTAAGGTCAAAGGCGACGATCCCTTGTGCGGGAGGCGCGCATCTGCCGTTCGGGGAGATGCGCTTCGCGCTACAAAAGCAAAAGCTCCCCGGTAGTTCCCGGGGAGCTTTTTGCTTTTGCGCCAGATCGGTTAGACCTCCCACCAATGGGCGTCCTGTCGCGTGGACGCTTTTCGCCTCAGGGCAGCTTGCAGCACTCGCCGGCGCCGGCTGGTTCGTCGTTGCTTGCGTCGAGCACGACCTTCCAGTCGCCATTTGGCTGCTTCTTCCAGATCGTCATGTAGCGGCCGTTGGTAGTGGAGCGCTGACCGTCGGCCTTGATGGCTGTGCTTTCAAAGTGGCCCCAGGTGTAGCCCATCTCGCCGGTGAGCTGGCCGGCGGTCGGGGTCCAGGTGAGCTGGTAGGTCTTCGGCGACCAGGTGGCCTGCTCAGCAATAGCGGCTCGTCCGATGACTGGCGCCTTACCGTTGCTGAGGGTGACTGCGTCGTCGGCGAACCAGGAGGCAAAAGCTGTGCCGCCGCCCTGCGCGGTAGCGCGGGCGAACTTTGCTTCCAGGTCGAACAGGAAGGCGGCGCCGGAGGAAAGGCCTGGTGTGGAGAGTTGGGTGGCGGCTACCGGCGGCGCAGCGAAGGGGTCGAGCTCGCCTTGCGCGAGGCTGTAGGCCGCGCTGAGCGGAGTCATCGCCAGGAGCGCGAGGAACAAGAAAACGCGGGACATCGAGCGGCGAGCCTCCCACCACGGTCTATGCTAGCAGCGTGAGCGCACAGCGATTGCGGACTACGGTAGCGTTGGCAGGAGTGCTGCTCTGGGGGCTGGGCCTGTGGCAGGGCACTGCGAACGGGCCGCCGATGAGTCGCACGCTGCCGATCGCGGCGCTTGTGCTGCGGCTCATAGGCCTGGCCCTCGCGGCCACCTATGCGTGGCGAAAGCGCTCGCTGACACCGTGGATCCTGTGGAGCATGCTCGCTGGTATTGAGTATGGGCTTGACCTGCCGCAGGCAGCGCTCGCCTCGCGGGTGTTTTCTGACATCTTCCTGCGTTTGATCAAGTGCATCGTCGCGCCGCTGATCTTCGGCACACTCGTGACCGGGGTGGCGGGTCACGGCAAGGCTGCAAACGTCGGGCGCATCGGCATCAAGGCGCTGCTCTACTTCGAGATCCTTACCACCCTCGCGCTGGCGATCGGCCTGGTAGCCATTAACGTCTCGCGTGCCGGCGTGGGCCTGCACCTGGGCGAAGCGCACCCAGTAGCGAGCACCAGCGGGATCGTTGCCCGTTCCCCTCAGGCCGAACCGCAGCAGTCCGCACTGAGCTGGCAACAATTCTTACTTCGCGTCTTCCCTGACAATCTCGCCAGGGCCGTAGCAGACGACCAGATACTCGAAGTGGCAGTCTTCGCGCTGCTCTTCGGTCTCGCGCTGGGCAGGCTGAGCGAGGCGCGCCGCGCACCCATGCTGCGGCTGGTCGAGTCGCTGACCGAGACGATGTTCGCCTTCACCAACCTGGTCATGTATTACGCACCGATCGGCGTCGGCGCAGCGCTCGCTTATACCGTCGCGCATTCGGGCTTCGGTGTCATGGCGTCGCTCGGGAGGCTGCTGGTTACGCTCTACGTGGCCCTGGCGGCTTTCATTCTGCTCGCCATGCTACCGGCGGCCTTGATCGCCCGGGTGCCGGTGCGAGGCTTTCTGCGCGCGGTCGCAGAACCCGCGACGATCGCCTTCGCGACCAGCACCTCCGAGGCCGCGCTGCCGCGCGCGATGGAAGCGATGGAGGCCTTTGGCGTGCCACGCTCGATCGTCGGCTTCGTGATCCCGGCAGGGTACAGCTTTAACCTGGCCGGCTCAGCGCTTTACCTTGCGCTGGCGTCGATCTTCGTGGCCCAGGCCGCAGGCATCCACATGGGCCTACGCGAGCAGATCTTGATGCTGCTCACGTTGATGCTCACAAGCAAGGGGGTGGCTGGCGTGCCGCGGGCGGTGCTGGTGGTGCTGCTCGCGACCTCGTCCACCTTCAACCTGCCGCAGGAGCCCATCTTTTTGATCCTCGGCATCGACGCGCTCATGGACATGGGCCGCACTGTGATCAATGTGACCGGCAACTGCCTGGCCGCGGCGGTGGTCGCACGCTGGGAGGGCGTCTTCGCGCTGGAGCGCGCGCCTTCAGTCGTTGTTGAGGCTATGGAGCAATGCTGACCAGAGAGGAACGAGTGCGTGGGCAGGCGGCAGCTGACGTCTTCGCCGCGGTGTTCGCGCTGATATACTTGGAAGTCGAGGATGGATGGATGCGCTCCGCTCACATTTGCCTTTCGCGGCTTGCACTCAATCGCTTCCCGCAGAGCGCCTGGCTCTCCTTGAGCGTACTGGTTAGCGCATGAGCCAACTACTCGGCACAATTCAATCTCCGGCGGACATCAAGAAGCTGTCCATGGCGGAGCTGGAGAGCCTGGCGCAGGAGATTCGCGACCGGCTTATCCTGTCGCTCTCAAAAACCGGCGGACACCTTGGGCCGAATCTCGGCGTCGTTGAGCTGACGCTGGCCATGCACTATGTCTTCTCTACGCCGTCTGACAGGTTCGTTTTTGATGTCAGCCACCAGGCCTACATACACAAGCTGCTTACCGGGCGCGAGTCGCGTTTTGACACCATCCGCCAGGAGGGTGGGCTGAATGGCTTTATGCTTCGGACCGAGAGCGAGCATGACAGCTACGGCGCCGGGCATGCTGGGACCGCGCTGTCAGCCGCGCTGGGCATGGCGGTGGCGCGCGACCTGGCCGGTGGTACCGAGCACATTGTTGCGCTCGCGGGTGATGCGGCGTTCACCAACGGCATTTCGTTCGAGGCGCTCAACAACATCGATGGGCAGACTAGGCGGCTCATTGTCGTTCTGAATGATAACGAGTGGTCTATTGATCGCAACGTTGGCTCGATCGCAAAATACCTGCACAAGATTGTCACCAACAAGAACGTGCATTCGCTGCACGACAGCGCCACGCGTCTGGTCGAAAAGATTGGCGGCAAGGTGGCCATCAAAGCTGTGCGGCGCGCTGAAGAAGCAGCCAAAGGCATGCTCTGGCCTTCCCTCTTCTTCGAAGAATTCGGCCTGGTCTATTACGGTCCGCTTGATGGGCATAACATCCCGCTACTGATCGAGACCTTCGAGTTTCTCAAGCAGCAGGAGCGGCCGGTCTTGTTGCACGTCATCACGCAAAAAGGCCGTGGCTTTCAGCCTGCGCTTGACGGGCAAAAGAAGTTTCATGGCCTCGGGCCCTACGATCCGGAGACCGGGCACACGCACCCCGCCGGGCAGCAGACCTACTCTGAAGTCTTCGCGAACACGCTGGTCAAACTTGCCGACCGTGACGAAAAAGTCGTCGCCATCACCGCGGCCATGCCCAACGGCACCGCGCTCGATCTCTTTCGCCCACACCATCCCAAGCGGTACTTCGACGTAGGCATCGCCGAGGAGCATGCGGTGGTTTTTGCCGCAGGCATGGCGACGCAGGGCTACAAACCTTTCTGCGCGATCTACTCGACCTTCCTGCAGCGCGCTTTTGATCCCATCGTGCATGATGTCTGCCTGCAGAACCTGCCGGTTGTCTTCTGCATGGATAGAGGCAGCCTGAGCGGCGATGATGGCGCGACCCATCACGGACTCTTTGATATCAGCTATCTGCGCCCGATCCCGAACATCGTGCACATGGTCCCCTCAAACGAGGACGAACTCGCCGACATGCTCTACACGGCCAAGCTGCACCCGGGGCCGAGCGCCATTCGCTACCCCCGCGGGACAGGCCCCGGCGTAGCGCTGAAGGGCGAGCCACAGGCTTTGCCGGTCGGCGTGGCTCATGTGGTCCAGGATGGCGAGGATGTGGCGATCTTCGGCTTGGGTGCGCTGCTACCCATGGCGCAGCAGCTGGCTTCGCGTCTGGAGGCGGAAGGCCTCTCGGCGGCGGTCATCAACCCTCGCTTCGTCAAGCCACTCGACGTAAAGACGATCGCCCAATACGCACGGCGCGTGGGTGCCATGGTTACCTTTGAGGATCATGTACTTGCAGGCGGCTTTGGTAGCGCTGTGCTTGAAGCGCTGGAGCAGATGCAGGTGCAGGTGCCCGTCGTGCGGATTGGCTGGCCGGATGGCTTTATTGAACATGGCAAGGTCGATTCGCTACGGGCTCGCTACGGTGTGACAGCAGAGGCAGCGCTCGACAAGCTGCGCGCCTACCTGCCTGCGCTCAAGCGCCGCCGTCTGCGCGCCGTCGCCCGATAACTAGGTCTCTGCGGTAAGCAGCTTGACGAGCTGACGCTGGCGGTAGTGAAACAGCGACTGCATCTGCAGGCTGCCGCCCAGCATGTTGCCGATCTCGCCAAGCGGACCGAACTTCATCTCATAGGTGACATCATCGGTCACTACCGTTCCGGACTCTCCGCCGCGGTCTTCCGCGCGCAGCCGGTGGCAGTGGCGCCAGTAGGCAAAGGGCCCGCTCAGCTGCTCATCGCAGAAATGGTGATCCCAGGCGAACTCCGCAATGCGTGCGTCCCATTGCATCCTCACCGGTGCAAACGGTACAGGACGAAAGCTGATCAGCATGCGCGAACCTACACCCGCTGCCTGTGTTGAGGCATGGTGCCGGGGCGGGGCCGCCGGCGGGAGGATGCTCGCCGTATCGATCCGCGCCTTCTGCCAGGAAGGCATCAACGGAGGCAGGTTGTCAGGATTAGCAAAAAAAGCAAAGACCTGCGCGACGGGGAAGGGAATCCATTGCTCAAAGGTGAGGCGGTGTCGCATGGATGTTTGGATTCAGATTCGAGACTTGGAGGAGGCAGGTTGCTGAGAGAATGCGTGGGGCCCACGCCTGGCGAACAGGGCCCCTCACCGCATGTCAGCGAAAGCTAGTTGGGCATCAGGACCGTGTCGACTACGTGGATCACGCCATTGGACTGGATGACGTCCTTGATGGTGACCGTAGACGTGCCGCTCTTTTCGTCCGTCAGCACAAGCTTGCCGTCGGTCATCATGGCCGTCAGCTTACCGCCTTCGACGGTGGTCAACTCTGCCTTGCCGCCACCCTTTTTGATGGCCTTGGCGATGTCCTTGGAGGTCATCTTGCCGGCAACCACATGGTAGGTCAGCACCTTCTTCAGCGTGGCCAGGTTCTCCGGCTTCAGCAGCGTGTCGACCGTGCCCGCGGGCAGCTTGTCGAATGCTTCGTTGGTGGGCGCGAAGACGGTAAACGGCCCCGGGCCTTCAAGCGTGTCGACCAGCCCGGCCGCCTTGACCGCTGCGACCAGGGTCGTGTGATCCTTGGAGTTGACCGCGTTCTCAACAATATTCTTGGTCGGGTACATGGCCGCGCCGCCAACCATTGGATCCTTCTGGGCCTGGGCTGCCATCGTCGCGAGGCCCATGCCAACCGCAAGTGTCGCGGCAAAAAGCTTCTTCGTGGTGTTCATCATTCGGTCAAACCTTTCCTACATCCTGTGAATGGTGCGCCTGGTACTTGATTGCCATCGGGAGTCGCTACACTAGGAGGAGCGTCCCGCACACTCTATATGTACGCTTTCGTACCTATGTCAGATTCGAGCAGACACGGTGAGAAAGCAAACGCTGCTGTTGGCACCACGAACAAGGAAGCTCAAGGGCTCCGCGGCGCTTGTACTCTCACCAGCGTCTGCCATGGCCAGAATGCCAGCCGTCATCTCGCGACAGGCTTGCGGTGGCCATTCGGAAGCGGCGTGGTACTCGCCAAAGGTTACAAACGGAAAGTGAACACGGGAGCAAATGGCACGAATGCTGGGGAGCCTTAGAACACAGGCGGGCGAGCACCACCACAACAAGTGGCTTGTGCTGATCGGTATGGGCAAGCTCCTCAAGGCGGTCTGCCTGCTTGCGCTGGGCTTCGGTGCGCTCAAGCTTCTGCACCGCGACCTGGTCGACACGGTCACGCGATGGGTTGTCGACTTGCGCTTCGATCCGGAAGGCCGCCTGGTCACGCTCATCCTGGAGAAGATCAGCGACATCAGCCCTCACCGCCTCCGCGTCATCAGCATCGGCATCTTCTGCTACGCGGCCATGGACGTGATTGAAGGCACCGGCCTGGTGCTTGAAAAGTGGTGGGCTGAGTACCTGACCCTGATCGTGACCGCGTCATTCTTACCCTGGGAGTTCTTCGAACTCGCTCGCCACCTCACCCGTGCCAAGGTCGTCCTGATCCTGCTTAACGTGGCAGTGGTCGTGTACCTGGCGTGGTACGTGCTCGGACGCCCGGGGCGGCGGGTTCCTCCGGCGGCAGACAGAAAACGGACCTGAAGCAGCCCTGAGACACGCGGCGTAACGGTCAAGTTCCGTTGACCTCTTAACCGGCCAGTCTCAGAGTTCGGATGAATTGCCGGGTTTTGCATAGGAAATCCACCGAAACCAGCCCGGGTAACGAACCTCTAGTACCCAAAAAGTTTTTTTTACGCAAATTCGCACTGACGGCGCGATAGGATGTGGACGAAAGTGGTTGAGAGTGGAGAAAAAGGGTTGCATTCTCTCCTTGCTCAGCTCAATATGACGGCGGCTTGATATCTCCGCCTGTCAGGCTCCGAAAGCAGGCTGCAGGTGTTCCGTGGCAATCACCCAACCCGGGTCGACGAGAAAGGCCGGCTCAAGCTGCCTGCGGCTTTCAAGGCCCAGATTGACGAGCAGCACGGGGAAAAGTTTTACATCACCAGCAAGGACGGTAAGGTGGTCGAGATCCACCCGCTGGAGGAGTGGGAGAAGTTTGAAGCCAAGCTCGCGCTGATCCCGAACTTTAACCCGGCCAAGAAGAAGCTGCTGGACCGGTTGAACTATTACGGGCAGCTGGTGCGGATCGATGAGCAGGGGCGAGTGCTGCTGCCGCAAATTTTGCGCGAGTCGGCGAACGTGGTCGGGGACGTGGTGGTCTTTGGGATGCAGAACTACCTCGAGGTCGCAAACCACGAAGCGTTCAAGCAGAACATGGAAGCCAATCCGCTCACGGATGAGGATGCGCAGGCGCTGGCTGCCTTTGGGTTGTGAGAGGCGACGAGTTGGATGACCAAGCCCCCAGGGGCGAGCACATGCAAGGCCGCGAGCGGCATGTGCCTGTTCTTTTTAAGGAAGCGTTGGAGTGGTTGCAGGTGCGGCCGGGCGGCGTGTATGTCGACGCCACGCTGGGCTTCGGAGGGCATGCCAGCGCGATCGTGCGCGCCCTTACCGCAGGCGGCGCTGGGGGCAGGCTGATCGGGTTTGATCGCGACCCAGAGGCGATGGCGCTTAGTCGGGCCCGTCTGGAGGCGCTCTGTAGAGAGGCAGGAGCTGCAGCGCCGGCACTGGAGTTCCACAGCACCGAGTTTTCGCGGGTGGGCCTGGTACTCGAGCCGAAGAGCGTAGATGGAATACTGGCAGACTTCGGCACCAGTTCTATGCACTTCGACGATGCGCACCGAGGGTTTAGTTTTCAGGCCGACGGGCCTCTTGATATGCGGATGAATCCGCGCGGAGGCATGACGGCCGAACAAGTGGTAAATCAGGCGGACGAAAATGATCTCGCCAACCTGATTTACGAATTCGGAGAGGAAAGGAGGTCGCGGAGAATCGCCAGAGCCATTGTCAGGGCCCGGCCAATACATACAACGGCAGAGCTTGCCGGCGTAGTAAAGGCTGCGGCCCCGTCAATGAAACCAATCAAAGGCGGCAGCAGTATTCATCCGGCAACGCGTACTTTCCAGGCTATCCGGATGCACGTGAACAAGGAATTGGAAGAGATTGGCGCGCTGTTAGAGGCAGCGCCAGAGCTGTTAAAGCCAGGCGGACGGCTGGTAGCAATCAGCTTTCACTCGCTTGAAGACAGGCTGGTGAAGGACGCGATGCGCGAGGGTGCGCAGGCGGGGATCTGGGAAATATTGATGCGCAAGCCGCTGACCGCGACAGACGCTGAGGTTGAGCGAAATCCGCGGGCGCGCAGCGCGAAGTTACGAGCAGCACAAAAGTTGAGCGCGGCGCAGGAGCAGCAGGCCTCGCCGCTAGGAAGACGCAACAAGTATCCGGTAATGACGAAGGCACCATTCAGCAAGGAACAAGCAAGACGCAAGTAAGCAAGGAACAAGGGCGGTAAGTTTCCGCGGAGACGACTATGGCAACGCAGGCGATCATGGGCATGTTTGAGGTTCCCTACCAGGGCCAGGCGGCCATGGCAGACGCACACACCGAGCGGCTGCTATGCGAGCGCCGCGCGCGCCGGGGACCGACGCCTGAGATCTTTTTCACCCGCAGGATGGATAATTCGCGGCTGGTGAAGGCGCCATGCCCGGAGCGCGCGCGCGAGATGCGCAGCTTTGCGCGGGCGATCGCGATGCTGTTCCTGCTGGTGATGTTTTATGGGTGGCAACATTTTAGCTCCATCGAGTCAGGCTACCGGGTCGAGAATGAGAAACAGCAATTGTTACAGTTGGAAGAGCAGAACCGGCAGCTGCGGCTGAGCGAGGCCCAGTTGGGCGATCCGGCACGGATTGACCGCATGGCGCGGCAGCTGGGCCTGGCCACACCACGGCCCGGCCAGGTAGTGCAGCCGGAGACGCAGTTTGCACCTACCGGCGCTCCAGCACTGGCAGAGATGCATCCACTGCCGCCGCCACGCTAGCGCTCAAGCTGATTGTTGTCATGACAACTCCGCATACCAGTCCGTGAGAGACGAAGAGAGATGAAGCCTTTTTCGTTCGCGCGGATCCCGCGGCCTGCACACTCCAACGTTGTTACGCCCATGCAGCGGGTGCGCGTTGTACTGGTCGTGGGCATCTTCGTGGCGTGGGTAGGGCTGATCGGTATGCGCCTGGTCTGGCTGCAGGTGGGGCGTCACCAGGAGTTTGTCGAACGCGCCGCACGCCAGCAGCAGCGTACCATCACGGTTTCGCCACGCCGCGGCATCCTGTACGACCGCACGCTCCATGAGCTTGCGATGACGGTGCTCGTCGACTCGATTTATGCCGTTCCTGGCGAGATTGAGGAGGCCCGGCGACCGGTGGTCGCGGCTGCGCTGGCTCGTGTGCTGCACACCGACCCGGCCGACAACTTCACCGCGCCCGCGCAGATCCTGGCTCGGATCAACAGCGCGCGCTACTTTACCTGGGTTGCCCGCAAGCAGGATCCGAACGCTGTGGCAGCGGTCAAGGCGCTTGGGCTCAAAGGCATTTATTTTCAGAAGGAGTTCAAGCGCTTTTACCCCGAGAATGACATTGCCGCGCAGGTGCTCGGCTACGTCGGCACCGATGATAGCGGCCTGGGCGGAGTAGAGCAGAAGTGGGACGCGAAGCTGCATGGCACGCAAGGGAAAATGCTGACCGCGCTCGATGCTCGTCGACATGTGCTGGGTTCAGACGAGCGCCAGCCGCTGCCCGGCGCGAACCTAGTGCTGACACTTGATGCGAACATCCAGTTTATGGCCGAGCAGGCACTTGATCATGCGATGGCTCGCGTTAAACCGCTGAACGGCACCGTGGTTGTGCAGGATCCGCATACCGGTCAAATACTGGCTCTCGCCATCCGCCCGACCTTCAATCCGAACGACGTCAAGCACACATCAACAGAGCTGCTGCGCGATCACGCGGTCAGTGATGTGTACGAGCCTGGGTCGACCTTCAAGCTGGTTGCCTACTCGGCCGCGCTCGAAGAAAAAGTAACCACGCCTGATCAAAGGATTGACTGCGAGGGTGGGCGCATTGTCGTAGCCGGTCGAACCGTTCATGATGACCACTACAACGGCGTGATGTCGACGAGCCAGGCGCTTTGGGTGTCAAGCGATGTGGCGGCAATCAAGCTCGCCGAGCGCATGGGCAAGGACACGTTCTACAAGTACATCCACAGCTACGGATTCGGCCTGCGCTCCGGCCTCGAGGTGCCAGGCGAAACGCGCGGCCTGTTGAAGCCGCCGCAGCGCTGGCAGCCGACCACGATCGGATCAATCCCGATGGGCCAGGAGATTGGAGTCACGCCTATCCAGCTGGTCACCATGGCGTCGACGATTGCGAATGGCGGCACCTATCTTCCGCCGCACCTGATTCTGCGCACGACCGACCTGGCGCGTGGCAACCCGCAGCTGCAGCCTGCGCCCTTCCACTCGGAAGACCAACTGCCGAACCTGCTGCCGGAGGGCGCGCACCGCGTCATCTCCACCATGACTGCTGCCGAGATGCGCAAGATGCTCGAAGGCGTGGTGCTGTACGGCACTGCCAAGGGCAACGCCAACCTGAACGGCTACAGCGCCGGGGGCAAGACGGGCACCGCGCAAAAGATAGATGTACGGACGCACACGTACTCGAAGACAAAATACATTGCGTCGTTTGTTGGATTCGCGCCGGTGAATAATCCGGCGGTAACGATTGCCGTTGTGATCGATTCGCCAAGTGTGGGCTCGCACTTTGGCACCGCTGTGAGCGCGCCCGTTTTTCAGGAGCTCGCGCAGCAGGTGCTTGAATATCTCGGCGTGCCACATGATCAGCCGCTCGCGAGTAAATCTGCACACCCAGAGCCGACGCCGACGGTGCGCGAAGAAGTCTCAGAGCCTGTAGGCGACTTAAACGCGCTTTTTGCCGAAGTCAACGAGCTGCCTGCCGATGACCCGCTACGCAATCCATCTGCAGCAGCACCAGCGCCGCAGGAGAAAGTGCCCACTGAGCAGACGGCAGCTGCGGCTGCAGGCGTGCCTGCAGGGCAGAGCGCTTTGCCTGCACCACCTGAAAAGCTGGCCGTGCAGCAGCGTGCAGCGAGCGTGCCGGTGCTTGTAAAAGCGCGCGCCCAGCCAGGCGTGGTCTCCGTGAATGCAGCCGAGCGCGTCGCAGTGCCTTCGTTTCTTGGGTCATCAGTCAGACAGGTCACCGAGCGAGCCGCAGGCGCAGGGCTGGGCCTGCAGATGGTTGGCACAGGCATTGCGCGGGAGCAGGCACCCATCGCAGGAACGCTGGTGCCTGCGGGCACGGAGATCGTGGTGCGCTTTCGCCGATAGTCCGGCCGCTCATGCGTAGTGGAACGAGACTAAACTCAGCACAGAGACAATCACGATGCGACTGGATGAAGTGCTGCGCGGAGTAGATGTGGTGCGGACAGGAGGACCACAGGTCTCCTTCCGCTCAACGATCAAGGGCCTGGAGTACGACTCGCGCGAGGTGAGAAAAGGCTCGCTCTTCGTCGCAATGCAGGGTGGCACCACAGATGGCAACGTGTACATTGAGAGCGCGGTACGCCAGGGCGCCCTCGCTGTCGTCACGGACTCGCCGCAGGGCTTTGATCGCGTCCGCGAGTTGTTCCCGACCATGGCCGTGGCTGAGGTGAAGCATGGCCGCGGGGCGTTGTCGCAGCTGGCGCGCAACCTCTTCAACGACCCGCAGGAGCAGCTGGCACTGTGTGGAGTGACGGGCACCAACGGGAAAACGACCACTGCTTTCCTGCTTGATGCGATGCTCAATCGGAGCGGCCGTAAGACGGTGCTCGTGGGCACGATCGAATACCACGTGGCCGGCGATGTACGACCCTCGCCGCACACCACGCCCGAGTCGCGCGACCTGCTTGCCTTGCTCGCGCAGGGCGTTGCGCTTGGAGCAACAGAAGCGGTGATGGAGGTAAGCTCGCATGCGCTTGAGCAAGGCCGCGTGCAAGGGCTGCCGTTTGAAGTAGCAATCTTTACCAACCTCACGCGCGATCACCTGGATTATCACGGCACCATGGCCAACTACTTCAAGGCAAAGCGCCACTTGTTTGACGGATCGCTCGGTGAGCCGCCGCGGGTGGCTGTGATCAACATCGAAGACGAGCATGGTGCGCAGCTTGCACTCGCCGCACGCGAGGCCGGCGCGGAGATATTCTCCTACGGTCTCGAGACAGGTGAGTTTCGCGCGGAACAACTGGTGATGACCAGCAGCGGCCTGCGCTTCAGGATGCACACACCGGTCGGGCCGATAGAGCTGCGCTCGCGCCTCACCGGCCGGGTGAACGTGCAGAATCTGCTTGCGGCCGCAGCCGCAGCCATGGGGCGGGGGCTTTCGCTTGGCGAAGTAGAAGAAGGCGCAGCCGCGCTCACGCATGTGCCTGGGCGCTTCCAAACGGTCGATGCCGGCCAACCGTTCACGGTCGTGATCGACTACGCGCACACCGATGACGCGCTGCGCAACCTGTTGAGCGTGGCGCGGGAGTTTGTTGCGCCTGGCAGCGGGCGCGTGATCACGGTATTCGGTTGCGGCGGTGACAGGGATAAAACAAAGCGGCCGCTGATGGGTCGCGCCGCGGGCGAGGGTAGCGACTTCGTCGTGCTGACGTCAGACAATCCGCGGTCCGAGTCACCGCAGGCCATTATGGACGAGGTGCTGCCAGCGTTGCGCGAGACTGGTACTGCCAGCGTCGCCGATGTAGATCGCGCGAGCGCGATCCGCCAGGCGCTAGGCCACGCGCGCGAACACGACATCGTGCTCATCGCAGGCAAAGGGCACGAGAAGACGCAAACGATTGCGGGCGAGGTGCTGCCGTTTGATGATGCATTGGTTGCGGCCGACGCGCTGGCGGCGCTGGGGTACACAAGGGAGGGGGCGCAGTGAAGCTTTCTCTTGCAACAGCGGCCGAGTGGTTGGGCGGCGAGCTGCTACAGCCGGATGCGGCCACGCATGAGGCGCTGGGATACTCGATCGACTCGCGCACGATCGCTGCGGGTGAGCTCTTCTTTGCTGTTTCAGGCGAGCGCTATGATGCGCACACCTTTGTCGCCGGAGCACTGGAACGCGGTGCGATTGCAGCGGTGGTGAGTCGGCTCGATCTGCTGGAGAATGCGACGCTTGCGCAGCCGCTGATCTACGTCGACGAGCCGTTGGCTGCCCTGCAGCGGCTCGCTACGGCGGTGCGTGCGCACTGGGTTGCGCTCGGTGACGGCCGGCGCGTTATCGGGATTACCGGCAGCGCAGGCAAGACCACGACCAAGGAAGCTGTTGCCACTGTCCTCGCTGCACGCTACCGGGTGCTGCGATCGCGCGGCAACCTCAACAACGAGTTTGGTGTGCCGCTCCAGTTGTTGCGATTACAACCTGAGGATCAGTGCGCAGTCATTGAGATGGGCATGTCGCACGCGGGCGAGATCGCGACGCTGACGCACATTGCAGGCCCGGAGTGGGGCGTTGTGACAAACGTCGGCAATGCACATGCCGAGAATTTTGCCGACGGCATCGAGGGTATCGCGCGTGCCAAGCATGAGCTGATCGCCGGGCTTGCGCCGGGCGGCGTGGCCTTCCTCAACTGCAACGACGCGCGAGTCAACGCATTCGTGCCCGGCACAGCGCGTGCCGTACGATTTGGTCACTGTCCCGAAGCGGCTGTGCGTGCCGTGCATGTGCAAGAGCTTGGCGCCGAAGGCCTGCGCATCGACGTGTCTGCAGGCGAGCAGCACGCTCAAGTGCAACTGCAACTGCTGGGTGCGCACAACGTAGCCAATGCGCTTGCAGCCATCGCTGTCGGCCTTGAGGCAGGCGTTCCGCTCGCGGAAGCAGCAGCGGCGCTTGCGACGCTGGCGCCGGGAGACCGACGCGGGGTTGTGCTTGCCGTCTGCGGCGCAAAGGTAATCAACGACTGTTACAATTCCAACCCCGAGGCACTCGCTGCCATGATCCGCACCCTCGCCGCGATGCCTGCCTCGCGCCGTATCCTGGTCGCAGGCGAGATGCTTGAGCTCGGTCCCTCAGCCGCAGACCTGCATGCGCAGTGCGGGCAGGTGGCTGCCGAGCTGCGCATCGATTGCGTGCTCGGCGTGCGCGGCCTCGCGTCGCACCTGGTGGACGCAGCCCGGGCCGGTGGCGTGCACGCTGACTTCGTCGAGTCTCCCGAGGCTGCCGGAGCATGGCTCCACCGGGAACTGCGCGCGGGCGACGCTGTGCTGCTCAAGGCATCACGAGGCGTGCGGCTTGAGCGCGCGCTTCTCCCTCTTCAGGTTATGAGCTGATACCGGGTCGCACAGCTCTCAGGTATGACCTGGTCTTATGCCCGATTAGATAGGGTTGAGAAAGCTATCTCGCTCCAAGAATATCGATGAAGCAAGGCGAGAAAGGTCAGTATCCCGCGGAGGCTGGTCCCGGCGCTGCCGGAACGAGAGAGGCCCGAATTTTCCATTCCGGGGCAGGAGCCAGCCTAAACCCCAGCCTGTAAGATAGACCGCGAGTCACTCCTATGGAGGCCGATTGCTTTACTGGCTGCTCTACCAGAAGCTCTTCCCGTATTTTCGCCCGTTCCGCATCTTCCGCTACCTGACCTTTCGCACCGCCTTTGCTTCGCTCACCGCGCTGCTGATCGCGCTCCTGATTGGCCCTTTTGTCATAGAAAAGCTGCGCGAGTTTCAGATCGCGCAGTACATCCGCGAGGATGGACCAAAGGATCACCAGAAGAAAGCCGGGACCCCGACCATGGGCGGCGTGCTGATCTGCATCGCCATTCTCCTGCCGACCCTGCTCTGGTCCGATCTCTCGAACCCTCTCGTCTGGGTCGTGATCGGCTCGACGTTTGGCTTTGGGGCGGTGGGCTTTGCGGATGATTACATCAAGGTCGTGCACCGGCGCAACCTGGGACTTACCAGCCGGCAGAAGATAGGCTGGCAGATCCTGGTCAGCGGTGCCGTCGCCTTCGCGCTTATTGCCCTGCAAACCCAAGGCAGCTACTCGACCAAGCTGATGGTGCCGTTTGTCAAGAACAGCCGGCCAGGCCTGATCATCCATGCGCTTACGCTGATCCCGCACTTTGGACTGCTGGCCTTTCTGCCGTTTGTCGCCTTCACCATGCTGGTCATTGTTGGATCGAGCAATGCGGTCAACCTGACAGATGGGCTCGACGGGCTTGCGATCGGCTGCACGATCATCGCGGCTGCGGCTCTGACGGTGCTCACCTATGTGAGTGGCCACATTGTTTTCGCCGAGTACCTGGAGTTGCAACGCATGCCGCTCGCCGGCGAGCTGACCATCTTCTGCGGTTCCATGGTTGGGGCGAGTATCGGCTTCCTCTGGTACAACGCTCACCCGGCTGAGGTCTTCATGGGCGATGTTGGTTCGCTTGCGCTCGGCGGCGCAATCGGCACGGTTGCAGTGGCGATCAAGCAGCAATTGTTGCTGCCCTTTATCGGTGGCATCTTCGTGATTGAGGCGCTTTCGGTGATCCTGCAGGTGGGCAGCTACAAGCTGCGCAAAAAGCGCATCTTCAAGATGGCGCCACTGCACCACCACTTCGAGCTGATGGGCTGGTCCGAGTCGAAGGTGATCGCGCGCTTCTGGATCGGCGCCCTGATCTTCGCGCTGCTGGCGCTTACGACGTTGAAATTGCGGTAGGCGCGTTCCTCTACCAGGGGCTCGCCTGCGCGTGCCACAATGCAGAAGGACCAGGAGAGCAGCCAAGGCGACGCATGGAACTGAAGGGCAAGCGGGTACTGGTGGTTGGGTTGGGCAAGTCGGGCTTTGCAGCCGCGCTGTTTCTTCGCAGGCAGGGCGCGCAGGTTACCGTCTCCGATATCCGGAGTGCCGACGCGCTCGGCAAGGAGATGCCGGCGCTGCTCGAAGAGGGCATTGCAGTGGAGGCCGGGGGCCATGGCCTGTTGACCTTTCGTCGCTCGGACCTGATCGTAGTAAGCCCGGGCGTGCCGCCGGACACACCGGAGCTGCGCCAGGTGCGAAGCTTTGGGCAGACGATCCTCGGCGAGGTAGAGCTGGCTTCGCGCTTCCTCAAGGGCAAGGTGCTGGCCATCACCGGCTCAAATGGCAAGACTACGACTACCAGCCTGTGCGGCGCCATGCTCGCGGCAGGCGGCCTGCCGGTGCAGGTGGGCGGCAACATCGGTGTGCCTGTGATTGCGCTGGCTGGTGAGAGCAGGGAGGATGGCTGGAGCGTGCTCGAGGTCTCGAGCTTTCAGCTGGAGTCGACCCTCACCTTTCGTCCCGACATAGCAGTGATCCTGAACGTGACGCCAGACCACCTCGACCGCCACGGAACGTTCGAAAACTATGTCGCTGCCAAGGAGCGCATCTTTGCCAATCAGCGCCCGACAGGTGACGCCCATCCCGATGCGCTGGTTCTGAATGCAGAGGACGATGTGGCTGCGCGGGCAGCGGCGCGAGCGCACTCGCGGGTGTTCTGGTTCAGCCGGTCGCGCGTGGTGCGGCAGGGCACCTTTGTGCACGAGGGTGTTGTTCGCTTCCGCCCGTCAGAAGATGCTGCCGCAGAGCCGATCCTGCCTGTAGCCGAGATCCCGCTCAAGGGCGAGCACAATCTTGAGAACGTGCTGGCAGCGGTATGCGCCGCGCGACTGGCGGGTGTGCCGGCCGAGGCAATCCGTTCTGCTGTCTCAGCCTTCCGCGCAGTCGAGCACCGCCTGGAGTTTGTGACCCGCATCGATGGCGTGGAGTACTACAACGATTCCAAGGCGACCAACGTGGATGCGACGATGAAGGCGCTGGCCGCTTTTCCGTCCGGCATCCACCTGATCCTTGGCGGCAAGGACAAGGGCTCAGACTACCGCGCGCTGCGCCCGCTGCTGGAGGATCGCGTGCGGGCGGTGTATACGATTGGCACGGCGGCAGAAAAGATCGAGCAGCAGATTCGCGGCGCGGCGCCGGTGGTGCGCGCCGGCACGCTCAAAGCAGCGGTGGAGCTGGCCGGGGAAGCAGCCAGATCGGGCGACGTGGTACTGCTCGCGCCGGCCTGCTCCAGCTTTGACCAGTTCGCGAACTACGAGGAACGTGGCCGAACCTTCAAGGAGCTGGTGCTCGGCGTATGGCAAAACGCGTAGGCGTTGATAAGTGGATTTACTGCGTCACGCTGGTGCTGGTCGTGGTCGGATTGCTGATGGTCTTCAGCGCTTCAGCCGTGATGGCGAAGGAACGCTACGGGTCGCCATATAACTTCGTCAGCAGGCAGGCGGTGTGGGCGGTTGCGGGGCTCGCGGCCATGACGCTGCTCATGCGCGTCAACTATCGCCAGTACAACAAACAGAGCGTGGTGTATGCGACCATCGGCGCCACCACGGTGCTGCTGCTCGCGGCGTTTTTCATGCGCGACTCGCATGGCGCGCACCGGTGGATCAAGTTCGGCCCACTCTCGCTGCAGCCGTCCGAGCTGGCCAAGCCCACGCTGGTGCTTTTTCTGGCCTGGTGGCTGCAGGACCGCATGCACCGCATCGATGATTTTCGCCAGACGATCCTTCCGGCGGCGCTGCCAAGCCTGATCTTTATCGGACTGATTGTGAAGGAGCCGGACCTCGGCACGGCGCTCGTCTGTGCCGCAGTCACCGCGCTGCTGCTCTACCTGGCCGGCATGAACTTCAAATATCTCGGGTACGCGGCGTTGGCCTCAGCACCTGTGCTGTATGTGCTGCTCTTCCGGGTCAAGTTTCGGCGCGAGCGCATCCTGGCATTCATTAACCCCGAGGCTGACCCGCTCGGCAAAGGCTTCCACATCATCCAGTCGCTGATCGCGGTTGGCACCGGTGGCCTGCATGGGCTGGGGTACATGGAAGGACGGCAGAAGCTCTTCTACCTGCCCGAGTCGCACACCGACTACATCTTCGCGAACATCTCGGAAGAGGTCGGGCTGGTCGGTGCGCTGGCTGTGGTGGCGCTGTTTGCCATCTTTGGATATCGCGGATTTCGTGCAGCTGTTCTTTCGACCGATCCGTTTGCGCGTCTGCTGGCTTTTGGTGTGACGGCGACGATCCTGATCCAGGCCTTTTTCAACATCAGCGTGGTGCTGGCGCTGGTGCCTACCAAGGGCATTACGCTTCCGTTCGTGTCCTATGGCGGCACGTCACTGTTCATCACGCTTGCCTCGGTCGGCGTGCTCTTGAACATCACGCGTGAGATCGAGTGAGCGCGACGCTGCGGGTGCTGATTGCGGGCGGCGGGACCGGCGGTCATATCATCCCGGCGCTTGCTATCGCTGACGCTCTCAAGTGTGGCCCTGGCGGCGCGGAGATACGCTTTCTCGGCACCCCGCGAGGGCTCGAGTCACGGCTGGTCCCGCAGGCCGGGTATCCGCTTGACCTGATCGAAGTAGGGCAGCTCAAAAACGTGAGCCTGGCGACGCGCCTGAAGACTCTGGGTGACCTGCCGCGCAGCCTCGTCCGCGCGCGCGCGCTGATCGAAGGCTTTCGCCCGCAGGTGGTGGTCGGGGTGGGCGGCTATGCGTCGGGCCCAGCGATGGCAGCGGCCTTGCTCGGCCGGGTGCCGACCCTGGCCTTCGAGCCCAACGCAGCGCCGGGGCTTGCCAATCGCCTGGTGGGTCGCTGGGTGAGCGCGGCGGCGGTCAACTTTGCGCCAGCCATGCGCTACTTTCGTAACGCTGAGGTGAACGGGATCCCGGTGCGAAGTGAGTTCTTCACCCTGGAGCCGCCGCCGCCCGGCAGAGCACCGCACCTGCTTGTCTTTGGCGGGAGTCAAGGCGCTCGGGCACTTAATCGACTGCTACCCGACATCGCGCGGGAGCTGCTGGAGAAGATTCCCGGGCTCACTATCCTGCACCAGGCCGGCCAGCGACATGCCGAGACAACGCTCGCCGCCTACCAGGCGTCAGGCGCAGCTCCCGATCGCTGGCAGGTGCACGCTTTCCTTGACGACATGCCGCGCAGGTTTGCCGCGGCGAGCCTGGTCCTCGCACGCTCAGGCGCCAGCACCGTGGCGGAGCTTTGTGCCGCCGGTAAGCCTGCCGTGCTGGTGCCGTTTCCGCTTGCCGCTGACGATCATCAGACGAAGAACGCCGAGGTGATGGCTGCGGCTGGGGCGGCACGAGTCTTTGCCGAATCTGCACTGACGCCGCAAATACTGCTGGATGAACTGTCTGGCTTGCTCGGGTCAGCTGGGCTGCTGGAGGGGATGGGCGCTCGCGCGCGGGCACTCGCACATCCGGATGCCGCCGAACGAATCGCCCGACGCGTGCGGGAGCTCGCAACACGGTAGCCGGGCCCGGTGCTCTGCGATAGCCGATTCTTGATCGGGAGCAAAGAAAAGCGGCTCGCCAGGTTGGACGAGCCGCTTTTGGTTGTTTATGCCTGGCTGGTTACGCAGGCTAAGAATTAGCGATGTGCGCCGCCTTAGCGATGTCCGCCTCCACCATGGAAGCCGCCACCGCCGCCGCCCCCGTGGAAGCCGCCGCCACCCATCGATCCGCCACGGAAACCACCGCCGCCCGCGCCACCGCCGACTGCTCCACCATGGAAGCCGCCGCCACTCGGCGCCGTACCGCGGAACCCGCCCGCCTGTGCGCCACCATGGTAGCCGCCGCTGAACCCACCAGCCGGCGCGCCACCGCGGAAGCCATTCTCAACCTGTGCTACCCCGCCACGGAAGCCCCCCGTGTTGTAGGTGCCACCGTGGTATCCGCCGTTGTACCCAGCACGGTAGCCGTTAAAGCCGCCTAAGCCACGCCCATAGCCGCCGTAGCCAAAGCCGCGCCCGTAACCAAAGCCGCGTCCGTAGCCATACCCGCCGTACCCATAGCCGATGCGGCCATACCCGTAGCCCCATCCGCGTCCGTAGAAGCCGTGGTACCAGGGACCAGCGCCGATAAACAGGCCGCCGAGGAACCAGTCAGGACCGTAGAAGCCATAGGGAGCACAGGAGTAGGGATAGTAGCTGTAGTAGCCCCACTCGCAGACTGGCGCCGCCTCCACCAGGTAGGGTGCCGGGTAGTCAACTACCGGCCCGATCCCAATGCCAACCGCCACCTGTGCTTCGGCCTTCGGCGCCAGGCTTAGTGGCAACGCTGCCAGGGTAAGCAAAGCAAGCGAGCGAAACACTGTTTTTACGTTGATGCTCATCGTCCTGTCCTCCTCGTCCTGCTCTGCGTATAGCCGTGCACCGCTGGAGAGAACGTCCACCTTGTATCCGCCACCATCGCCTTCTTGTCAGATGCGCTTTTGGCGTTCTATCTGTGCAAACCCGCATGCTTCCGTGAAGTTGCGGCCAGCTTTTTACAGACCGGCCGCTGCTGCAGCCCATCTACCAGCGCCGGTCGTGGCCCCAGCCGCGACGGTAGTAGCCATGCTCAGCCCAGTAGCGGTGAGCTCGCCAGCCGTTGTCGTACCCCCAGCCAGGCCGCGCCGGGACGATGTAGCCAATGGCAGGAGCATACCCGTAACCGTAGCCAGGCTGCACCCAGGCCCGATGACAGGCCGGCGCGATGTAGCGAGGAGAAGGCCCGACGTAGACACGAATCTGGGCGTGGGCGGCGGCCGGCGCGACGAGCGCGGCGGCGAGGGCGAGAAGACGAAGTGCACGCATAAGGGAACCTCCTCTAACGTTCGCGGTGTACCTGCTTGCCGCCAGGGTGTTGTCTGCCCGGCCAGCTTGCCGATCCACTACTTGCTTTCCCTTGTAAGAACCCCTTGCTCAGACTTTGTTGCGCCCTCTTCGGCCAGCCTCCGGAGGCCGTTGTCCAGGTACGCTAAGCTGGGAGCTTCTGACCATGTTTGCCAAGGCGCAGCGCGTACACTTCATCGGGATTGGGGGCATCGGCATGAGCGGTATAGCCGAGATCCTGCTCACGCTCGGATACTCGGTCTCGGGCTCAGACCTGCGTCGCACCACGCTAACCGAACGTCTCGCCTCGCTTGGCGCGAGCGTCTTTGAAGGCCACGCCGCAGCCAACGTTGTCGGCTCTGGCGTCGTCGTCGCAAGTTCGGCTGTAAGCGAGCAGAATCCCGAGGTTGCCGAGGCCCGTCGCCGCAAGATCCCCGTGATCCAGCGAGCCGAGATGCTGGCTGAGCTCATGCGCTTGAAGTACGGCATCGGGGTTGCCGGCATGCATGGGAAGACGACCACGACCTCGATGATCGCGAGCGTCCTTGCAGCGGCGAATCTGGATCCCACGGTGGTGGTGGGCGGCCGGATCGACGCCATTGGCTCGAACGCTCGCCTCGGCACCTCGCAGTATCTCGTCGCCGAGGCAGACGAGAGCGACCGCAGCTTCCTGATGCTCTCGCCTATCCTTGCAGTCGTCACCAACATCGACCGCGAGCACATGGACTGCTACCGCGATATGGCTGACGTCGAGGATGCGTTTGTCGACTTCATGGACCGGGTGCCGTTTTATGGAGCATGCGTGGTATGCGGAGATGATGAGCCCCTGACGGCGATCCTGCCCCGGGTGCGCCGCCGGGTGTTTACCTACGGGTTCAGCACGCAGGCGGACTACGTGGTGCGGCTGCTGCCAGCCGTCCACCTCGTCCCGGCACCTGGCGAAATCAACGCTGCCTCACCCGTTCGGTCGCGCTTCGAGGTGATTGCGGACGGCGTGGTCCTTGGCCCGTTTGCGCTGCATGTGCCGGGCCGGCACAACGTGCTGAATGCGACCGCAGCGGTCGCGATCGCGCATCAACTTGAGGTGCCTGCCGAGCAGATCGTTGCGGGTCTCGTGGCCTTTCGCGGCGTTGATCGTCGCTTCCAGCTGAAGGGCTGCGTGCGGGGCGTGGCGGTGGTGGATGACTACGGGCACCACCCAACCGAAATCGTCGCCACGCTCAGGGCGGCGCGGGAGTGCGGATATGCGCGGGTGCATGTCATCTTTCAGCCGCATCGCTACACGCGAACACGCGACCTGCTGCCGGAGTTTGCACGGGCCTTTGTCGAGGCAAACAGCGTGCAGGTGCTGGATATCTATGCGGCCAGTGAGGAGCCGATCGAGGGGATCACAGGCGACTCGCTGGCTGCTTCGGTTAGGGAGACGACCGGCCAGGCCGGCGTCGAGTATGCAGACAGCTTCGAACAGGCAGTAAGCCGGGCGGCAGTGCTTGCCGGTGAGGGCGATGTGGTGCTGACCCTGGGGGCAGGGAACGTAGTGCAGGTAGCGCCGCTGGTGCTGGAGGCGCTGGGTCGCCGCTAACGCACGTAGTGCTTGAGGAAGGCAACGATCGCGCTACCCATAAGGCTGGCGAGAAGAACGAGCGGCGCGAGCGTTCGGCGCGCTTGAGCTTGCGCGCTTCCTCTATAAGCTTGAGTTCCTCTTCGTTCATTTCGCCCTGCTCGGCGGCCAGCTTGTTCTGCTTTGCTACGAACTTGCGCGCCTTCGCCTTGGCGCGCTCAATACGTGCAACCTGCTCAGAATAGTCGAGAGCCTCCTGGGGCTGGTAGCACTCATGCTGAAAGCTTAGCTCGGGCTGCGCGGATGAAAGTTACTCGTCACCTCGATAGTTCCTCGGCGGAAACTGTACGAGGTCGGTACCCAGACTGTGCTGCTGATGGAGTGTGCGGCTGATGCGGGCCCCCGGGTTACCGCCGCGGTGCGATGTGGAAGAAAAATGCTGCGCGCCGCGCCTGCCGACCCTGGGCTCGCGCTATAGTCGGGATGGCGATTTCTCACGACCTTGCTCGGGCGTGGCAAAGACGAATCCATACACCAGCCGCCAGGCGGCCGCGCTCGCTTTTGATGAGGAGCAGACGGACAACTACGCGCGCTCCCCAGCCTCCACCCGCAGCCGCGAGCGTTCCGCAGCGCGTGCCGGACGTCTGCCCTTCGATGAGGAAGAGGACGAGTCCCGCGTGCCGCTTGCAGGCGCTCTCCCGCGTGTCCGGCGTCGCGCGCCGGTCACGCAGGCTGCTCAAGGCTCACGGCTGTGGCGCTTTCTGTTGCGCACCCGCATAGGCCTGGCACTTTCGGCGCTCGCGCTGATGGCACTCGTCGTCGCTGGCGTTCTGGCGTATCGGCAGGCAGTCAGCTTCCTTGAGCACGACAGCCACTTCCGGATAGACGCCTCCTCCTCAATTCAGATTGTTGGCGCTGGCACCCAGGGTGGCGGTGAGTTGAGCGCATCCGAGCTGCTGGGCGTCTTCGGCGGCGACATGGGCCGCAACATCTTCTTTGTGCCGCTGGCCCGGCGCCAGGCTGAACTCGAGCAGGTGCCCTGGGTTGCGCACGCAGCCGTGATGCGGCTGCTGCCCAACCAGCTACGCGTCTCCCTCGTCGAGCGTACTCCCATAGCCTTTGTCCGCCTGGGCTCGACCATCGCGCTTGTCGACGCAGATGGCGTCATCCTGCACCTCAGTCCAGCTGCGCTCGCCTCGCGCCATTATTCGTTTCCAGTCGTCACCGGCATCAATCCAGGGGACCCGCCAGCCTCACGCGCGACGCGCATGCATCTCTATCAGCGCTTTGTAAGCGAGCTCGATGCCAGTGGCCAGCCGGTCAGCTCTGACCTGAGCGAGGTCGACCTGGCCGACCCTGAAGATGTGAAGGCAGTGGTCCCGGCTCAGGGCTCGGACATCCTCCTGCACTTCGGCGACAGCGACTTCCTCACCCGCTATCGCAGCTACCAGGCGCACTTGCCTGAGTGGCGACAGCAGTACCCGCACCTGAGTGCCATCGACCTGCGTTATGACCGGCAGGTGGTGCTGAAGATGGCGGATGGCGCTGAAAGCGAGGCCAGCAGCGTGGATCACGGCAACAGCCTGACAGCGGTCCCTGGGCCAGAGAAGCCGGCGCTCGCAGCGCACCACCATCCCATCGTGGCGCATCCGGCGAGCAGCGCGCACCGGCCAGCCGGCCATGGCACAGCCCACGGATGGAGACCGCTATGATCGCCTGGAGACCTGAGTGAGCCAGAGAGCCGAAGACCTGATCGTGGTGCTGGATGCCGGAAGCGCGCGGACCCGTATGCTGATCGCCGACCTGCACGAGGGCGCTCTGCGATATCGCGGGCATGGCGAAGCGCCCGCCGCAGGCGTGCGACGCGGTGTCATCGCGGACCTCAAGCCTGCGGCCGATTCGATCTCGCAGGCAGCCGTGGCGGCCGAAGCCTCGGCGCAGGTAGTCATCGACCGGTGCGTTGCCGGCATGGGTGGCCCGCACGTCCGGGGCGTCAACGCCGAGGGCGGCATCTCGCTGGCCAGCAAACTGCGTGAGATCACCCGCGAGGACGTGCGGGCAGCAGCGGACCGGGCTCGCTCGCTCGCGCTGCCGCCCGACCGCGAGGTGCTGCACCTGCTTCCTCGCCACTTTATCCTCGATGACCAACCGGGCATTCACGATCCCGTCGGCATGGTGGGGCATGAGCTGGTGGTAAGCCTTCACCTGAGCACCTGCTCGGTCACTGCGCATCAGAGCCTGGTCACCTGTGCCAACCGCGCCGGGCTCACTGTGTCCGAGACGGTCTACGAGGGGCTGGCCTCGGCTGAGAGCTCGGTGCCGGTGGATGAGCGGGAGATGGGCACCTGCCTGATCGACATCGGTGCCGGATCGACCGAGCTGGTCGTCTTTTTTGAGGGCGCAGTCGCCTACACGGCGGTCATTCCGATCGGTGGCGACCACTTCACGAGCGACCTGGCGCACGGGCTGCACATCTCGGTGCCCGAGGCGGAATGGGTCAAGCATGAGTTTGGTCATGCGGTCGTCACGGCGGTGCATCACGAGGCTGAGGTTGAGCTGGTCGGCCTGGCAGGCCAGCCGCAACGGTCAGTGCGCCAGCGCGCCATAGCTGAAATCCTGCAGCCGCGTGCACGGGAGCTCTTCGAGCTGGTGCGCGATAGCCTGCGTACGGGCGCCGTGCTGGACGCGCTCGGTGCCGGGTGCGTGCTGGTCGGAGGCGGAGCGAGGATGACCGGTCTGCTGGACGTGGCGGAGAGCGTCTTGCGGGTTCCGGCGCGCATCGCGACGCCGATCCGCCTGTCAAAGATGCCACCTGCGCTCGTTGCGCCCGAGTACGCCGCCCTGGTAGGGCTGGCCCTCTACGCTCACCGTACCAGCCGGGTACGGGCCGAGCAGCAGTCCAGCTTCAAGGCGCGTTGGCGCACTATCTTTGCAGGCAGTATCTAGTTCATCCAAACAGGCGCGTGCCGAGTTCCAAACAACATCAATCGGAAACCAATCCAGGAGTAAGCAGGACGATGAGCCAGCCAGAGGAAATGCGGATCCAGTACCACGACGAGGTGCCACGCGGCGCAAAGATCAAGGTGATCGGCGTAGGTGGCGGAGGCGGCAACGCGGTCAATCGTATGATCGCGGCCAAGGTGGAGGGCGTCGACTTTATCGCCGCCAACACGGATGTGCAGGCGCTGCAGCTCTCGGCTGCTCCCGTCAAGCTCCAGCTGGGCGTCAAGCTCACCAGCGGCCTGGGCGCGGGAGCGAATCCTGACGTAGGGCGCCGCGCCGCCCTTGAAGACTCCGAAAAGATCATTGAGGCGCTCGAAGGCGCGGACATGGTCTTTGTCACGGCTGGCATGGGAGGAGGCACCGGTACCGGTGCCGCGCCGGTCATTGCTTCGCTCGCAAGCGAGATGGGCGCTCTCACGGTTGCCGTGATCACGCGGCCCTTCGGTTTTGAAGGCAAGCGTCGCATGGCGCAGGCCCAGCGTGGCATGGAGGAACTGCTCGAGTCAGTGGACACCATGATTGTTATCCCCAACGAGAAGCTGCTCGCCGTAGCCCAGGATGCAGGTTTCTTCGAGTCCTTTCGCATCGCGGACGATGTGCTGCGGCAGGGCGTTCAGGGCATCTCGGATATCATCACGATCCCTGGCATCATCAACCGCGATTTTGCCGACGTGAAGACGACGATGGCCGGTATGGGCTACGCCGTCATGGGCACGGCCCAGCGCTCTGGCGAAAACCGGGCCATCGCCGCGGCTCAGGCTGCCATGGCCTCGCCGCTGCTTGAAGATGGAGCCATTGATGGCGCGCGCGGGATCCTGATCAACATCTCCGGCTCGAGCTCGCTCAAGCTGAGCGAGGTGAATGCGGCTTCTACCCTGATCCAGAGCGCGGCCCATGAGGACGCCAACATCATTTTTGGCGCCGTGCTCGACGAGACCATGGGCGATGACGTGAAGATCACGGTGATTGCGACTGGATTTCGCCAGGACGGGAACGGGCCCAGGCGGTCGATCGCTGGCGAGCGGGTAACGGTGCGCCCAGCATCGCAGCCACCCACTCCGCCCGCGCACTTGTCTGCACCGCGTTTTGCAAGTGAATCGGACGAGGAGGACGGCTTCTCGACCCGGGCTGTCCAGGTTGAGGCGCCTGTCGCTGCCGGCCACGCGCCCGAGCAGGAGTTTTTCTTCGACCGGCAGCCCGCCCGGGTGGAAAGCGCTCCCGGCGGCACGGCTGGTCAGGCATGGCCGCCCCCTGCAGAGTTCTTCGCCGAAGAGATTGTGCGAGAGCCGGCGCTGGTTGGGAGCGCTTCGAGCGCCGACCAGGGTCGTGTGCCATCTCCGGAGCGAGCGTACGCGGCGCCGGAGGAATCCTACGGGCACGACGAGACCTACCGGGATGCGCCGCCTGCTGATGAGTACGCAGACGACCTTGAGATCCCCGCCTACCTGCGCCGAAAGGGGAATTAGCTGCTGCCAGGGCACGCGGGGGTAACCAGCCTGACACAATGTGAGCTGGCAAGACAAAGATGCTGCGTATGATCGGGTGTATCGCGATCACAATTGAGGAAACAGAACACGCATTGGCCGCTTGCGCTGGAAACCCTCATGCCGGGTGCACGAAAGCCTGGGGGAAAGTGTCTAAGTGGGAAAGCCATGACCCGGTACGCTGCGCTCGCAACCCGGGCGCGGACAGATCGCTAAACCTTCGGCATGCACGGCCGATAAAGATTACTCCGTATAGGACTGAGACAACATGAGACGGATGCTTCATCTCCTCGCGCTGCTCGCGCTTCTTACCTTGCCGCTTTCAAGCTTTGCCACTGCGAGCACGCGCCGGCACAAGTCGCACGTAGCCAGCGGAAGAGTGCACGAGTCGGCCCGCGCCACGCGGCACATGGCATCGTTGCAGCATGGCCGCCGGATGACGGGCAGCGGCAGTGCGACGGCTCGCCGAGCCTCCTACACCACGACAACGCGCCTTGTACGTGGAAGGAGCGGCCGTCTGCGCCGGGTCTCGGCGCGCGGCCGGCACGGCTACGCTGAGCACTTCAGCGCTGATTCCTTTGCTGAGAATGACATTACCGCTGGCGACGTAACTGCGGGCGAGGACCCTGTCGTCCGCCAGGCTGCGATCGACGCGCTGGGCAACATGTACGGGACAGCTGTAGCCATCGATCCCAAGACCGGTCGCATCCTGGCGATGGTCAACCAGAAGCTTGCGCTCTCGAGCGGCGCCGAGCCCTGCTCGACGATCAAGGTCTCTGTCGCTCTCGCGGCGCTGTCTGAGGGGATTATCACCAAGGACACACCGGTGAACCTGGGCGGCCACTACAGCATGAACCTGACCACTGCGCTGGCAAAGTCGGTCAACCCTTACTTCGAGACGCTCGGTCGGCGCCTTGGCTTTGAGCGGGTGCGCCACTATGCCAATGAGTTCGGCCTGGGCGAGTTGGCGGGCTACAACATCCCCAATGAGCAACTCGGCACCTACCCTGCGCAGGAGCTACCACTGAGCAAAGGCGGTGTCGGACGGATGTGCTCCTTCGGCGAGGGCGTTTCGATGACCCCGCTGCAGCTTGGGGCTCTGGTTTCGGCCATTGCGAACGGCGGCACGCTTTACTATCTGCAGCACCCCACCTCGCAGCAGCAGGTCGCCAGTCTGCAGCCGCGGATCAAACGCACGCTTGACATCGGCCGGCTTATCCCCGAGATCCAGCCCGGGATGGAGGGCGCGGTAGACTTCGGTACCGCGCGCAGCCTTAAGGCGAGCTTCAACCAGTTCCCGGTGATGGGCAAGACCGGCACCTGCTCGAACAACGGCACTCGCTTCGGCTGGTTCGCCAGCTATGCGGACACGCAATACGGCCGCATCGTTACCGTCTTCTTCCTCGAAGGCGGGCGTCCGACTTTCGGACCCAAGGCGGCGGAGCTTACCGGCTACTTCTACAAGAACCTCTGGGATCACAGCTACTTCGCCTCGCGTTCCGAGGGGCCGGGGCAAGGGGTCACGCAGTAGGGCATCTGCAGGTTGATTGGCGTCTTGGCCGCATCTCACCGAGCAACAGCACGGCCTCCCATACGGAGGCCGTGACCGTTTTCGGGGGTTAGCAGCGGGCATGAAGATTCTGACAGCAGACGAGATGCGGGCCGTAGACCGGGTCACCGTCGAACAACACGGCGTGCCCTCCACCCGGTTGATGGAGCAGGCCGGCGAGGCGGTAGCGCGTTTCCTCGTCCATGAGTTCGCGGCGGCCAACCGCATCGTGCTGCTCTGCGGCATGGGCAACAACGGCGGGGATGGGCTGGTCGCGGCCAGGGCCCTGGCCAGGTTCGGCTGCACCGCCCAGGTGCTGCTGCTTGGCCGCGTAGCCGACCTCAAGGGCGATCCCGAAGCAATGTTTCGGCGCCTGCAACCGTTACCACTGGTGAGCGAGGTGCCGGACGAGGCCACGCTGCGCGGTGCCGCAATTGCCGCCTTGCTCGCCGAAGCGGACCTTA
Organism: Candidatus Babeliales bacterium; assembly: GCA_964658255.1. Lineage (GTDB taxonomy): Bacteria > Acidobacteriota > Terriglobia > Terriglobales > Acidobacteriaceae > EB88. The sequence goes on along the minus strand of CAZZYO010000024.1, from coordinate 5,440 downwards.
TCGTCGACGCGATGATTGGCACCGGCTTCAAGCCTCCATTACGCGGGCTTGCCGCAGTCGCGAGAGAGATCCTGCAGCCGCTTACGACCCCTGTTGTCGCAATCGACCTGCCGTCGGGCTGGGATGCGGATTCGCATGAGTATCGCGTAGAAGGCGCGCTGCGGGCCGACGCGGTGGTGACATTTACCGCGCCAAAGGTTGCGCACGTCTGCGGCAACCTGACCAACAGCGCAGGCAAACCGATCGTGGTTGCGAGCATTGGCTCACCGGACGATGCGATCATTTCGGCCAGGCGCATGACCTGGGCCGGCACTTCGAAGAAGCTGCTCGAGAAGCCGCGCGAGGCCGATGACAACAAGGGCCGCCATGGACATGTGCTGCTCTTTGGCGGCGCGCATGGCAAGGCAGGTGCGCCGTCGATGGCCGCGCTTGCAGCCATGCGCGCAGGCGCAGGACTCGTGACCGCGGCGATTCCTGAGTCGATCCTCGACACCGTCGCGCGCATCGCGCCCGAGTTGATGACCTCGCCCCTGGCCGAGGGAGACCGTGGGGAGATCGCCGCGAGCAATCTTACGCCAGAGTTCTGGCAGGCGCTGCTTGAGAAGAAGACTGTCGTCGCTGCGGGCCCCGGCCTAGGGCAGGAGGCGGGCGCGGAGGAGTTGATCCTGGCCATGTTGCACCGCGTGCAGTTGCCGATGGTGCTCGATGCGGACGCGCTGAACATCCTCGCCAAACATATGGACCTGCTGGAGCGCCGGGCGACGGAGAAGACGCCAGAGCAACGGGCCGCCGCGCCGCTTGTGCTGACTCCCCACCCAGGCGAGATGGCCCGGCTGGCAGGTCTGACGATTGCCGAGGTGCAGGCGCACCGCGAACTGCTTGCCCGGGCCTTCGCGCAGAAATACCAGCTCACTCTGGTGCTCAAGGGTTGGCGCACCCTGATCGCGCACCCGGACGGTTCGCTCGCGGTTAACACGACAGGCAACCCAGGCCTGGCCAAGGGAGGCTCAGGCGATATGCTGACCGGCATCGTGGCTGCCTGCATTGCGCAGCACCCGAAGGACCTGGGGCGGGCGGTGGAAGCAGCGGTCTACCTGCATGGTCTCGCCGCCGACTTTACCGTACGTGAACAAGATGAACATACAATGATGGTCACCGACGTGATCGCGTCCTTGTGGAAGGCATTTCGCTTCCGCGCACAGGACAAAGCCGGATATGTTTGGTTGCAGGGGATGCCGGGATGCCAGAACAGCTAGCCAAGCCAGACACTGTCGCGCGCCGCATGGATTTCGAGAGCAGCAGCATCGCCGACACCATCCGGATCGGGCACGAGATTGCCGCGCTGCTGACGCCGCCAAAGCTGCTGATCCTGCGGGGCACGCTCGGGGCCGGAAAGACCACCCTGGTCAAGGGCATAGCCGAGGCGCTGAACGCGGCCGAGGCCGACGAGGTGACCAGCCCTACCTTCACGCTCGTTCACGAGTATGAGGGCACCCGCACAGTTGACGGCCGTGAAGAGGAAGTCCTGCTCTACCACCTTGACCTTTATCGCCTCGAGAACGAGCGGCAGGTGGAAGGTCTTGGACTCAGTGAGCTAGCCTCGGATGACGCGATTGTGCTGGTCGAGTGGGGCGAGAAGTTCCCGAGCGTGCTGCGGCGCTCGCAGGGTGAGATTTATATGGAGTCGACCGGTGGGGACTCGCGGAAGATCACGCTTACGCTCAAGGATTAGGCACCGTCCCCTCTGCATGATGCTGGCCGTGGCAATCCTTCTGGCTGCTGCTGAGCCGGCTGGGATGGCGGCTCCATGTCCCTTTGTCGGCAATGTCCAGGCTCTTGAGACCTTAGGCCTTCTTGGCGCTACCATCAACCGCCCTGAGCCGGACATCGATCCACACGGACCTGCTGGGCAGCTCTACCCAGAAGAGCGTTTGCTTCTCAAGCATGGCCGGCTGCTTTGGCGAAGACCGGGCTTTGTCTGGGACTGGTTCTTCTGGGAGGGAAGGGGACAGATTGTCGCTGACGTCGGACCACTCCACTTCAGCGAGGAGTACGAGTTGATCGATCTCAAAAACGGCAAAGTCAGCGACTGGTTTGGACTTCCCCAGGACGCAGGAAGAAAGTGCCGGTCTGGGTCAAAGCAATGCAGCAGAGACACGAGGTGATGCACGAGGAGCTGCGTCCCACTCGGGATTGCCGTTTTCGTCTGTCGGCCACTTCTCGTTCTGAAAGGCGATGAAGACGGTGACGGTCGAAGAGGAAAAGAGCGCCTATTCCGAAAACGTCCAAAGAGCCGGTGGATGCTGAGGAGATCGCCAAGATGGCGTTCACCGTTGTAGGGCCGTTCTACTCCCCGCTAAACCCGAGCAGCGCGTCACCCTATAGCCTGGATTGGCGGATCGGGGCGAAACATCTCAGTGCATTTGTCAAATCACCTCACCCTTCTTGGGCCCAGGCGCATGTAGGGTTGAGCAGAAGTTACCATTTAGTAATAGTCGGCCTTACCCGGGGATCAATCCGGGTTGCCGTTCTCGTCGGTAGACCACTTCTCGTTCTGGAAGGCGATGAAGATAGCAGCCCAGGTCGCGGCGGTCGGCATCTTGAACACAAGCAACCCATCCTGCCAAATGCCGTTATCGTTTCCATGATTCGAGACGGGATTGCCCTGGTTCATGTGAATGTCGTGGATGCCGTTGCCTGCCGTGTATTCGCTGCCAAACGCGTATACCGTGCCTTGCGGGTCGGCGACTGCCTGGTTGAGGTAGGCGATGACGGCGTTCTGCAAGGCGCCTGCCGCAGGGTCGCCTGGGCGGGTCAGCAGGGTCATCTCCTGCTCGGTGACTAGTGGCGAGCTGTTGACCAGGCTGCGCAGATAGTCGATCGCCGGGCTCGCATCAAGACCGGCAAGCGGGGTAAGGCCCAGTGGCAGCGCATCGAGCGCCTCAGGGTCGGGCGGCAAAAAGTTCTCGTTGAGCAGGTACAGAACCTCGGAGCCGTCGCTTGACTCGACATTGACTGCGATCTCCCACGTCGTGCCGCTCACGTTCACATCAATGAGGTAGTGCGGAATCCTGTCGCTCGAAAGCTTGCCCGAGATGGGCGAGCCCTTCAGCACGCTGTACTTGTGGATAGGCATAACGGGGCTCCGCTTGGTTGGGTAGAGAGGCGGGGGAGAGAAACCAGTCGCGCGGAGGCGTGGCCCTTCCAAAAGATACGCGCCCCGGAACTTGCCCTCCGGGACGCATAGCGAGCGCTCGGAGGGTAGCTATGCCTTCTGGGCCTGCTCAAAACGCTTGTTGACCGCGGTCCAGTTCACCGTGTTCCACCAGGCTGCCAGGTACTCGGGCCTACGATTGTTGTACTTCAGGTAGTAGGCGTGTTCCCACACATCATTGCCCAGGATCGGCAACTTGCCCTGCGAGATGGGATTGTCCTGGTTGGGAGTGGTCGTGATCTTGAGCTTGCCCGAATCGAAGATGAGCCAGCCCCAGCCCGAGCCGAACTGCTTCGCAGTCGTCTCATTGAACAGCTTCTTGAAGTCCTCAAAGCTGCCAAAGTCTTTCGTGATCTGCTCGCCGATCGCGCCGGTTGGCTCGCCACCGCCGTTTGGTCCCATGATCTCCCAGAACATGGTGTGGTTCACATGGCCGCCGCCATTGTTGCGAATCGGGCCCTTCACGTCATCGGGCAGCGTGTCCAGATTCTTGAGCAGGTCTTCCGGCGTGTGCTGGCCGAGCTCAGGATGCTTCTCGATGGCCGCATTCAGGTTGGTGACATAGGCCTGGTGGTGCTTGTCGTGGTGCAGCTTCATCGTGGCTTCGTCGATGTGGGGCTCGAGCGCCGTGTAGTCATAGGGCAGTGCCGGAACTTCGTGGGCCAAGGTAATCTCCTTTAAAACAAACCGAAACAGTTACGGGCGCAGGCACCAGTGCCGCGCCGTCTTCACTCTAATAGGGATGCACCGGGGCAGCGGACGGACGCGCGCCGCCGAATGTGAATTTTGCGCGCCTGCGCTTACCTCCGTGCGATCGAACGTCACCGGTTCGCCGGGCGGCCGCTGCGGTTGGCTACACTTGACTCTTGCAGTACTCACTCCCAGAAGGACACTTGCACTTTGCCTGATCCACGACTGACCCGCCGGCAACTCCTCCGCAAAGCCGGTGCCGCCGGTGCTTCCGGCGCACTCGCGCTGGGCAGCCCAGCCATGGTGCTGGCGATGCAGAACCAGGCCGTGGCGCCTGCGACCAGGCCCGGTCAGCAGCCGCAGCCTGAGTCTTCGGCTGCCGGCAAGTATATCCGTCCGCCCGGCTCGTTCATCAACCGGCCGCTGACACAGGTATCAAACCTGGCCGACGCGCTGCTGGACGAGATGGAAGAGCGCGGGTGCCAGTTCTTTTACAACGAGGCCAGTCTGAAGACCGGCCTGGTGCGCGATCGCGCGCCTGCCTCTGGTCGCCTGCCCGGCCGGTCGCCAAGCCGCGTCGCCTCGATCGCCGCCACCGGCTTCGGCCTGTCCGCCTTGTGCATCGCCGCCAAGCGCGGCTACCTGCGGCAACCGGACTGCGAAGCCCGCGTCGAGAAGACGCTTGCTTTTTTGCTCGAGGACTGCCCGCACGAGCATGGTTTTCTCTACCACTTCATCGATATCGAGAGCGGACAGCGGATGTTTGGCAGCGAGCTCTCTTCCATCGACACGGCGCTGCTGCTTTGCGGCGTGCTGCTGTGCCGGCAGTATTTTGCCGGCAACCAGCGCATCGCCGCGCTGGCGACGACGTTTTACCGGCGTATCGACTGGCAATGGATGCTGAATAACGGGCCTACTCTGTCCATGGGCTGGCTGCCGGAACAGGGCTTCCTCCAGCATCGCTGGGATATCTATGCCGAGCTGATGACGATGTACCTGCTGGCTATCGGCTCGCCCACGCACCCGATTCCCGTCGAGACCTGGAACGCGCTGCAGCGGCCGCTCGTGCAGTTTGGCGGCATCGAGTACATCTCCGGCCTGGCGCCCTTGTTCATTCACCAGTATGCCCACGCCTGGTGCGACTACCGCGACCAACGTGACCTGCACGCAAACTACTTCACCAACTCGATTGCGGCCACAAGGACCCACCAGTTGTGGTGCATCAACCTGGGCCAGAAATTCAACTGGATCGACCAGGAGATGTGGGGAATCTCGGCCTCGGATGCGCGCAACGGCTACCGGGTCTGGGGCGGACCACCCACCATGGGCGACCCGGATGGAACGCTCGTGCCGTGCGCTGCGGCTGGCTCACTGCCGTTCCTGCCGGCCGAGTGCTCGCACGTCCTGCTAAGCATGCGCGACAAGATGGGCGCAAAGGTCTGGACGCGCTACGGCTTTGTGGACGCCTTCCATCCCAAAGCCAACTGGTTTGCCGAGGATATTCTTGGCATCGACCAGGGGATCAGCGTCATGATG
>CAZZYO010000023.1:25569-42577 GCA_964658255.1 Candidatus Babeliales bacterium | reverse complement strand
TGCCTGGCGCCCAGCAGGCGCGGGCCTTGGCCTGGGTGCGCGGCAGCGCCGTCGACCACCGGCATAGCGTCGCCTTCTCGGACGAGCTCGACTATGCGCCGTCGATCTGGCTCAACCGCCAGGGCCGTTGTGCCCACGGCACCCTCGATGCGGCCGCCGCCGCGCGCCTGGCGGCCCGCCTGCAGGCTGACCTGCTTGCGTTTGAGACAGTGCCGTCGCTTGAGGAAGCGCGAGCGATCGTGGCGGCCCTGGGTGAGTTCCCGCAGCTCTCCGCCTGGATCGCGTTCAGCTGTCGGGATGATGCGCATGTGGCTCATGGCGAGCGGCTGGAGGCCTGCGCGCACTTTCTCGAAGGCGTGCCCCAGGTCGTAGCGCTCGGCATCAACTGCACGGCGCCTGCCCTGATCACGCCGCTGCTTCTCTCGCTGCGCGCGGGAAGCGGGAAGCCCGCGATCGTCTACCCAAACTCTGGCGAGGGTTGGGACGCGGTGCGCAAACGCTGGACCGGGGTTGCCGATGTGGAGGGTTATGGCACGCTGGCAGCTGAGTGGTTCAGTGCCGGGGCACAGGTGGTGGGTGGCTGCTGCCGCACGGGCCCGGCGCATATACGCGCAGTCCGGGCCACGGCCGAGGCGCTCGCCTAGCCACCCGGCAGCTACCTGGCGGAGGCGGCAAACTCCTTGCGATAGGCAGCGCTCAGCGTGCCCTTCCTTTGAGCCACTGGAAGCAGCGTTGGATAGAACTGGGCGAAGGTGGTGTCGACCGCGGCATGCTCCTGGTGGCAGGTGTAGCAGCTTGCCGGCGGTGGGATCAGCCTGCCGCGGCCGGCCTCGTTCACATCGAAAAATGCCCACCCACCTGGAAATCGTGCCGCATCCTTCACGTGCACTTCCAAGCCCGTGCGCTCGCTGCTCTGCGAGTGGCCGCCACGGTTGATGGAGGGGTTGGTGTCGGCGCCGCGTACCTCGAGCACCAGGACGGTCTTGTCAGGCCAGGTTCCATTGGCGAGGAAGCTGCGATACGCGGAAGGCGTAGCGAAGACGTTGTCGAACATGGAATGCCCGTCCGCTTTGGCTGCCGGGCCGTACACCATGTCTACGCCTGAGCTAAGAAAAATCCACTCGCGATACGTAGCCGGCAACAGGAGCGAGCCGTCTCCGTCATACACAGGGACGATTGCAGCCGCTGCCGGTGCCTGGGAAGGCCGTTCCGCAGGCAGGAGCATGCAGGAGCCGAAAGCCACCCCGATGGCCAGGCGTTGCAGCCTCACCGTGGTTCCCCGCGCGGACTGCTGCTGAGAGTTTCGCGCTTTTGGATGGCGGACCGCTCCTGATGAGCGGTCACCTTGCCTCCGCCGGGCCGTAGAAGGTGTAGCTGGCAGAGTATGGCACCCGCACGGTTGCTCCCACCATGGAGGTGTCACAGCCCTGGGCGGGCGCGACCCCGCCGCTGGTTTGGGTGCGTCGGATCATGGCGACGGGAACGAGGGCCCCTGCACCCTGGTGTGCAGTCACCCGCACCACCAGCCAGGGCACCGCGCCTGGCTGTGGTGATGCAGTGTTCTCAATGGCTTCGCCGCGCACCATGCTGCCGTCCTCAAGCTGCCAGCTGGGGCCGGCGCCGTGATGGCCCACGACCTTGCCCCGCGCGTCGAGCAGGTCGGCCTCAGGATGGTCCAGTACCCAGCCTGGTGCGCCCGCTGCCGCATCGCAGCGGTATACCTGCACCCCGCGCCCGGTAAGCGCGAGCAGCCGGGGACCAGTGGCAGTAGCTACAGGTGCGCTGCCTTGCACGTAGAGCGGGAGCAGCCCGAGGCCTACCGTCAATCCGAGGGCGCATGCGATGCGTGACATGCAGGCAGCATACCAACGGACCGCTGCCGTGCGCTTTGGATCGCTCCATGTCCAGGCGTCCTCCGGAGCGCTGCTCATCCACGGCGCGCTCGCGGCGGGGCTTGGGAGGGGTGCACCACAATCGGCGTGCGCCGCCCCATGCGACAATGTTGCTACGCCATGAATCCGGAACAACTGGCACCTCAGGCAGCCCAGATCACCCCCGCCCTCCTCAAGCAGCACAGCATCACGGACGAGGAATATGCGCGCATCGAGCAAGCGCTGGGCCGCACTCCTTCCCTTACAGAACTAGGCATTTACAGCGTCATGTGGTCCGAGCACTGCTCCTACAAGAGCTCGCGCGTGCACCTTAAGCGCCTGCCCACCAGGAGCGAGCGCGTAGTGCAGGGCCCGGGCGAAAATGCGGGCATCATCGACGTGGGCGATGGTTGGGCGTGCGCGTTCAAGATCGAGTCGCACAATCATCCTTCGTTTATCGAGCCTTTCCAGGGGGCGGCGACCGGCGTCGGCGGCATCCTGCGCGACATCTTCACGATGAACGCGCGGCCGCTGGCCGTGATGGACTCGTTGCGTTTTGGGCCAATCATGCGCGACGAAGCGCCAGAGCTTGACCGGGCAACGCTGCACAAGAACCATTCCGTGATGGAGGGCGTGGTCTCAGGCGTCTCGCACTACGGCAACTGTTTTGGCGTGCCTAACCTTGGTGGCGAGACAAAGTTTGAGGCTTGCTACTCGGGCAATCCCTTGCTGAACGCATTTGCGCTGGGTCTGGTTCGCCGTGACGAGATTTTCTACGCCAAGGCCACCGGTGTCGGCAACCCGGTGATCTATGTCGGCGCCAAAACCGGTCGCGACGGCATCCACGGCGCGACCATGGCGAGCGAAGAGTTTAAGGAAGGCTCCGAGCAAAAGCGGCCCAACGTGCAGGTGGGCGATCCATTTATGGAAAAGCTGCTGCTCGAGGGCTGCATCGAGGCCATGGGTACCGGCGCTGTGCTGGGAATCCAGGACATGGGCGCGGCGGGGCTGACCTGCTCGACCTGCGAGATGGGCGCGCGCGGCGGCGTGGGACTGGAGATCGAGCTAGACCTGGTGCCGCAGCGCGCGACCGGGATGACGAGCTACGAAATCATGCTGTCGGAGTCGCAGGAGCGCATGCTGCTGGTGGCTGAGAAAGGCCGCGAGCAGGAAGTCCTCGATGTCTTCTTGAAGTGGGGGCTGGACGCGGTGGTGATCGGCGAGGTGACTGCCGAAAACCGGATGAAAGTGCGCCACGGCGGTGTGCTGGTCGCCGACCTTTCAAATGAGTCGCTGACCGACGATGCCCCTCTCTATCACCGCCCAATCGGCGAGTGGAAAGCGCCAGTTCCGCGTGACTTGCCGGCCCAGATTCTGGCCGCACTGAACGTTCCGCGCGATTACACGGCGGATCTCCAGAAGCTGCTTGCCAGTTCGAACATCTGTAGCAAGCGGTGGGTGTATGAGCAGTACGACTCGATGGTGCAGACCAACACCGTGCAGGGCCCGGGTGGCGAAGCCGGGGTCATGCGGATCAAGGGCACGCAGCGCGCCTTGTCGATGGCACTGGCAGGGAATGGTCGCTGGTGCTACCTCGACCCGAGGCTAGGCGCGATGCACGCCGTCGCCGAAGCCGCGCGCAAGGTTGCCTGCACCGGGGCTGTGCCGGTGGCTGCTACAAATTGCCTGAACTTCGGCAATCCGGAAAAGCCGGAGATCATGCGCCAGTTGTCAGACGCAATCGACGGCATCGCCGAGGCTTGCAGGGCGCTGGGTACGCCCATCACCGGTGGCAATGTTTCGCTCTACAACGAGACGCGCGGTGAAGGAATTTATCCCACTCCCGTGCTAGGGGTCGTGGGGATCCTGGATGATCTGACCAAGGCCGTTGGAGCGGACTTCAACAATCCCGGCGACGAGCTCCTGCTGCTGGACTGGAGCCCACGCGATTGGGACGAGAGCGGCGATGACGCAGCGTTCCGGGCCTTCGGATCGTCAGAGTACGCCCGCACCCGCCTTGGGGAGCTGTGGGGACAACCCCCGGCACTCGACGTTGCGCAGGAGGCCGACCTGCACCGCCGGCTGGCCGCTCTTGCACGCGCGGGGCTCGTACATGCTGCACGCGATGTGTCGGACGGCGGCCTGGCGGTTGCTCTGGCCGAAGGCTGCTTTGCCCGCCACACAGGCGTGGACGTCACCTTGCCCGATCAGGGTGATGATCGGGCGCTGCTCCAGCTGTTTGGAGAAAACAGCTCCCGCGTCGTGATCGCATGCGACCCGGAGGAGGCCTCGCGTATCCGGCAGATTGTCTCGGACGAAGGCGGAGCCGTGGTGCGGCTCGGCACCGTGACAACCGGGCTTTTCCATATAGCCGTCCAGTCGGAGGACGATTCAGGATCTGTCACAGTCGTAGATACGAATATCAATCAGCTGCGCGAGCCGTGGTCGGCTGCCCTTGAAGAGGCACTGGGCACCACGATCGACTTCGAGGTGCTGGCGTGAGCCTGTTGTTGCTGGAAGGCACACCGGACGCGACCACGCCTGAAGAGATTGCCGGGATGATCCAGGCAGAGCGGCGCGGCGCATGCAGTGGCGAGCAAAGCCCGGACAAGCTCCGCGAGGAGTGTGGCGTAGCCGCCATTTACAACCACCCTGATGCGGCTCGCCAAATCTATCTCTCGCTCTACGCGCTCCAGCATCGCGGGCAGGAGTCGGCTGGAATCGCAACTGCCGACGGCACAAATCTCTTTAACATCAAGGGCATGGGGCTGGTTGCCGAGATTTTCTCGGATGAAATTCTTGCCAAGCTGCCCGGCGACATGGCGATCGGCCACACTCGCTACTCGACCACCGGCGACTCGGCGCTGCTCAACGCCCAGCCCATTCGCGTCGATTCGACCAAGGGCCTGATTGCCATCGCGCACAATGGCAACCTGGTCAATCTTGGCAACCTGCGCACCAAGCTTGAGCGCGAGGGCGCTTTCTTTCAGACCACCTCCGACTCTGAGATCATCGTGCAGCTGATCGCGCACTCGCGTGAGTCAACGCTTGTGGACGCGATTGCGGACTCGCTGCGCCAGGTCGATGGTGCCTTCTCAATCGTCATGATGACGCGCGACCGCATCTTCGCAGCACGCGATCCGCGAGGCTTTCGCCCGCTTTCGATGGGCCGGATCGAAAATGCCGAGGGCCCGGACACGATCGTCTTCGCTTCCGAGACCTGTGCATTCGACCTGCTTCGTGCCACCTACGTCCGCGATGTTGCGCCTGGCGAGCTGGTCATGGTCTCGCACGATGGCGTGACCTCCCGCCAGTATGCGTCTGGCGTCGAGCAGTCCTCCTGCATCTTTGAGCATGTATACTTCGCGCGGCCTGACAGCCGCGTGTATGGCCGATGGGTGCAGGAGTCTCGCGAGCAGATGGGGCGCCAGCTCGCGCGGGAGTCGCATGTAGACGCTGACCTGGTCGTTCCCGTCCCCGATTCGGGCGTGACGGCGGCCATTGGCTATGCCGCTGAGAGTGGCCTGCCATTCCGCTTTGGCCTGATCCGCAACCACTACGTCGGCCGGACCTTTATCGAACCCGAACAGCGCGTGCGTGACTTCGGCGTCAAGCTCAAGCTCAACCCGGTGCGCAACCTGCTTGAAGGCAAGCGCGTCGTTCTGATCGACGACTCGATCATTCGAGGCACGACCTCACGAAAGATCGTCCGCATGGTTCGCTCTGCCGGCGCCAGGGAAGTGCACCTGCGCATTAGCTGCCCGCCAACCGTTTCCCCCTGCTATTACGGCGTGGACACGCCAAGCAAGAAGGACCTGATCGCGGCGAACAACTCGGTCGAAGAGATTCGCCGCTTTATTGAGGCAGACTCGCTGGCCTACCTCTCGCTTGAAGGACTGGAGAATGCCTGTGACGGTGGCGAGAAGAATGGCTATTGTGTCGCATGCTATACCGGCCTCTATCCAACGGCGTGGGTCGATGTTGATGCGATCCTACCGGCGGTAGCAGCGCGCTAGCTGCCCCTTTGTTGCATGTCACAGTCGCTGTGACGTGATCGCTGGCAGGAGGTGGAGGAACAGGAGCAGTTACTCCTCTGCGCGCAACGTTCCCCATTTTCGCTGCTTCTTACTGGAGCGAGGTGCCACCATGCCTGAGAAGAAAGCCGCACAGAAAACACCGTCGAAGAAAGCGGGGCCGACCCGCGCATATAGCCCGGCTGCTTCCGCTTCCGTCGAGCGCGAGATGAAGGCGATGAAGCAGGGCAGGCTTCGCTCAAGCACCGGCGCAAAGGTCACCAACCCGAAGCAGGCCATCGCCATCGGGCTCTCGGAGGCGCGACGCGAAGGCGACGATGCGCCTGCTCCACCGAAAGCGGGCAGCAGCAAGAAAACAGCCGCGAAGAAGACAGCGGCAAAGAAGTCGCCTGCGAAGAAAGTAAAATGAACAAAAGCCGGGAGGAAAGTGCCAGCTGAGGGACAGTCTTGATGAGACTGCTCGCGACTCGACGGTCTTACTTCCCGCTGTTGCTCGAGCCTGACCCGGAGCCAGATCCGCTGCCTGTGGGCTTTGTGCTGGACGCATTGTTTGCAGGGGAACTTGCCCCAGTGCTCGGCGAGGGGTTGGAACTGCCGGAACTTTCGCCCGGGCTCGAGGCGCCAGACCCGCCGCTTTTCCCCTCGCCACTGGACTTGCTCTCACCGGCCCCGCTACCGGAGCCGCTGCCAGACTCGGTGCCTGCTGAACCTTTCGCAGCGGCCCCAGCACCGCTCTTCCCGTAGTCCGTGAGATAGAACCCAGAGCCCTTGAACTGGATCGCGGGTGCGGAGATAAGCCGCTCCACCTCGCCCGCGCAGCGTGGGCAGGCTTTCTCGTCGGGAGCGCTAAAGCTTTGGATCTTTTCAAACACGTGGCCACACTGTTTGCAGCGATACTCATACAACGGCACGGGCGGACCCCTCACTCGGTTCTTCTTGAAAAGGCAGGCTCTGGTGTTATTCTACGGCGCTGGCTGGGTGTTGCGGGCGAGCCGCACCGAGTGCGACGCTCGGGCGCAGCCACCTGTAAGCTAGGCCGGCATCGCCGAAGCGGCGTCGCCAAGGCGCACCAGTCTCACCTCAGCCACAGCATCGATGGCTCGCAAGGCTTTCACCAGTGCCTCGGTGATGTCGCCCTCGACCTGCAGGACGGCGAGCGCCATGCCGTGCGCACTTGGGTGTGACTCATTGGCGCGGCCCAGGGCAAAGTTCGCCACGTTGATCCCGTGCTCGCCAATGACTGTGCCGATGCGGCCGATCACGCCGGGGACATCCTGGTTGCGGAGCGCGATCAGCGTGCCCTTGAGCGGCGCCTCGATGTCGATCCCGTCGAGCGAGAGCAAACGAGCAGATGCCGGGGAGCTGTCGAGCTCGGCCGCTTCGTCACCGCCGCGGTGAGGCGCATGGTGCAGCACCGTGCCGCTGGCCGAGACAGCGCGGCCAGCCGTGTGGAGCGTGATGCGGAGCGCACTGCCGGCGCCGCCGATCCCACCCTGGCGGAGAGTTTCATGCAGGCGAATGCCGCGCTCAGCGGCAACGGAGGCAGCGTTGATGCGGTTGACGCCTCCGGCCTGGTCCAGCATTCCGCCCAGCACGCCCTCGATCGCGCTGTTGCGCACCAGTTCAGTCCTGGCCTCGGCAAGCCGGCCATAGTAGGCCAGGTCGATGCCTTCCAGGCCCGGGGTTGTATCTGTATCTGTCGAGTGCACAAATTGCGCAAGGAAGCTTCCGAGCTTCTGCGCCATCGCCGCGAATGGTGCAAGCTCCTGGTATTGCTCATGCGTGAGCGAGGGCACGTTCACCGCGTTCTGCACGACGCCAAGCTTCAGGTATTCACGCACCTGCATGGCTATCTGTATGCCGACCGCTTCCTGCGCTTCTGCTGTCGATCCAGCGATATGGGGCGAAAGCAGGACGCGATCCAGACCAAAGTAGGCGGAGTCTTTCAACGGCTCCCTGGTAAAGACATCGAGCGCCGCCCCGGCTATCTTCCCGGAGGAGAGCGCAGTGACCAGGGCTGCATCATCGATCAGCTCGCCGCGCGCGCAGTTGATGATGCGTGCTGAAGATTTCATTGTCGCAAGTGTCGCGGCATTGACGATGCCGTGAGTCTGCGGCGTAAGTCCTACATGCAGCGTAAGGTAGTCGGACGCGCGGAAGAGTTCGTCAAGTGCAACCAGGCGAATCTCGTTTTCCCGTGCGACAGACGCCGCGACAAACGGGTCATGGCCAATGATCTCCATGCCAAATGCGCGGGCGCGTCGGGCGACCTCAAGACCGATGCGGCCGAGACCAAGTATGCCAAGAGTCTTGCCGCGCAACTCCGCGCCGCCCAGCGACTTCTTCTCCCACCTGGCCGCGTGCATGGTCGCATTGGCGCGCGGGATCTCGCGAGCGAGCGCAAGCATGAGGCCGAGTGTCAGTTCCGCAACAGCGATGGCGTTGGCGCCGGGCGTATTCATAACCACGATGCCGTGGCGCGTAGCTGCGTCGGCATCGATGTTGTCGACCCCGACGCCGGCGCGGCCGATGACGCGGAGCTTTGGCGCGGCTGCGAGCATGGCTTCATCGACCTGCACCGCCGAGCGCACAACGAGTCCGTCCGCGTCCGCAAGCGCGGTCGCGAGGCCTCCCGCTTTCTCCACGTCGTCGGCTGAGAGAATCTGCCAGTCTGCCTCGGTGCGCAGGACGGCGACGGTCGCAGGCGATACTTTTTCAGCGATAACAATCTTCATGAGTGCGCTTTCCTGGTGAACGGTAGGCTTCTGGTGCAACGCTCGCCACGCTCATCCGGAGCGAAGCGAGGGATCTGCGTTGGTTCGTGTTCTAGGCTCGCTGCTGCTCGGCAGAAGGTCAATCGCAGATCCCTCGCCACGCTCCGGGAAACAACGTCCTCTGGCCTGGCTGACGCGTGTCCGGGCCGGTGCGTGGCGGTGTGGCTGAGGCGTATGGTCTGGCTGGTAGGTGCGGCCGAAGTGCTGGCCGCGCCGAGGCAAAAGGGGCGTACTTACGACCGCGCGCCCTTCCACGCGCAATGGTCAGGGCCGCGAGCGCAGGGGCACTGCTCGCGGCTGGCCACCACCTGCGACCGCTCGGCATATACCTTCTGCGCGGCGGCAAGTGCCTGGCCCAGCGCAAAGCCTGGCACCTTGAGCACCTCGACTGCGATATGTTCGAGCGCGCCGATAAGCGCGATCGTGTCCATGTAATCGAACAAGCCCAGGTGCGCGATGCGGAAGATCTGCCCTTTCATCTCGCCCTGCCCGTTGGTGATGGTGGCGCCGAAACGGGTCTTCAGCTCCTTGACGAAGACGCCGGAGTCCACGCCCTCAGGCGCGATCACCGCTGTGACGGCAGCAGCCGGCGCGCTTGGCGCAAACAGCTTAAGCCCTAGCGCTTCGCAGGCGGCGCGCGTCATTGCGGCGCACGTCTCGGCGTTGTTGACCAGGGCGACGCGCCCCGCAGCCAGGTCGCCTCCACCTTGTGCAGCAATGAAGTCGAGCGCCGCACCCAGGCCTGCGATCAGTGACACGGCAGGCGTGTATGCCGATTCGGCGGTCTTGGCATTCTTGCGTTCTTTGCGCAGGTCGAAGTAGTAGCGCGGATTAAGCGAGATCTCCATCGCCTCCCACGCCTTCTCGCTCACCGCAAGGTAAGCCAGGCCCGGGGGGATCATGACTGCCTTTTGCGAGCCGCCGATCAGCACGTCCACGCCCCAGCCGTCCGTGTCGAGGTGCGTCGTGCCCAGGCCGGTGATCGCATCCACGACGAGCAGCGCGCCGGAGTCAGCCTGCTTCAGCAACTCGGCAACAGCAGGGACGCAGTGGCGGATGCCGGTCGAAGTTTCGGTCGCCTGCATAAAGACCGCGCGGGTCTCGATCCTGAGCGCCTTGCGCACCTCGTCGATCGAGAAGGTCTCGCCATAAGGGACGGAGACAACATCAACCGCGCAGCCAAAGGCTTTCGCAAGAGCGGTCCAGCGCTCGCCGAACTTGCCGGCGGAGAGGACGAGTACGCGGTCGCCTGGCGATGTGAGGTTAGAGACCGCAGCCTCCATCGCGCCGGTGCCAGAAGAGGCGAGCAGGAGGACATCATTCTTGGTCCCGACAAATTCCTTAAGCTGCTCAAGCACGCGCTTGAAGAGGGCGCGGAACTCGGGCGTGCGGTGATGCATGTCGGCGGCGGCCATGGCAAACTGCGCCGCAGGTAGCAGCGGCGTAGGGCCGGGAGTGAACAGGCGTATCTTGCGAATCATTGTGCGGAGTAGCCTCATGAACGCGCAATAGCGCGGAAGTCTGCAGCTGTTTGGTCGCCGGTGGATCTCTCCCGGTTATTGTAGCGACCAGGCTTGCCAAGGCGGTTCGCCTACAATAAAGAGTTGCTCCGGGCTGGGGTGCGTTGCCGAAGCGGATGAAGGGTGAAGCAGCATGAGCGAGCAGGCGGGGCTGGTCAGGCAGATTGATATTGATGTGGTTGCAGCGATGAAGGCGCGCGACGCGGTACGGCTTGAAACCCTGCGCATGGTCAAGTCAGCGCTTAAGAACAAGGAGATCGAGAAGCGCGAGCCTCTGACGGAAGCCGAAGCGCAGGCCACGCTCACGACGCTGATCAAGCAGCGCAAGGAGTCCATCGAACAGTTCACCAAGGGCGGCAGACCAGAGCTGGCAGCGAAGGAAGCAAGCGAGATCGAGCTGATCGAGACGTACATGCCCAAGGCCGCAGGTGCCGAGGAGTTGAAGGCCCTGGTCGAGGGTGTGCTTGCGAGTCTTACCGCTTCGGGCGAGCGCCTGGGTCCCAGGGAGATGGGCCTGGTGATGAAGACTGTGCAGGAGAAGATCAAGGAGCAGGGCATCCGCGCAGATGGGCGGCAGGTGAGTGAACTGGTGAAGGCTGCGCTGGCAGGCTAGCTTTTACTCGCCCGCACCTTGGCTCTTTTCGAGGTGCGAGGAGCGGTTCTGGTGTTCTTCTGCACGCGCAGTTTCCAGGCAGCAAGCAGCGCGCCGCAGAGCAGGTCTTCGCTTGCTTGAGCCAGCCGAATATGTGTCATGCCCATGCGGCCCCAGCCGCCGGCGACGGGCAGAAAGACTTGAGGCTGCTCGCTAACGAATCTGGCCTGCTGCTCGGGTGAAAGCGCAAGGTTGCCGAAGCCTTCTCGCTCGTGCGCAAGTGTCGCGAAGATGCGGCCGCCCACACGGAAGTCGGCTGCTCCCATGTGTGAGCTTTCTTCTGTTCCCTCAAGATTGAGTGCGATGCGCCGGAAGTCGTCTGCGGTCATGCGTGCGCATTGTCGCGCCGGAGAGTAGAGGTTGTCACGCTGTCATCCGTAGACCGGACCCATGTGCGCGCCATGCTCTTCTCCCGGAAGGCGGCATGCGATACGGCCAACATCAGCGACTGTCACATCAAGCCTCCTTGCGTGGTGCGCTACCAAGAGCTCGCGCCGTGCGCTATCGTCAATCCAGGCTCTAGCGCTGCCCTGTTCTATCACGCAGCATCACCGCACCCGCACCACAGGAATTAAAGGAGTTTCGAAGATGGCAATTGCAGAAGATACTGCGTCAAAGCTCGGCATTCAGAAAGATATTGTTACCCCGTTTATCGGCCTGGTCGCCCTAAGCACCGTCGCCTGGGTGGCCGTGCTGATCCTCTTCAGCCGGGACACTTAGCGCCAGCCGGAGTCTAGCGCCGCGCGGGAAGGATGCGCACAAACGTCCCCTCTGGCAGTTCGCCCTCGACCAGGTGCACGACGCCGTTCTTCACAAAGCCAGTGACCTCGCGTGGTAGATCAGTCGAAGGCAGCTTTGTCTGGGCCGGCGCGCCTACAGCAGCGGGCCTCGTTGCTGCGCTGCTGGTGACGAACGAGTCCGCCATTAGCAGCGCAGGTGTGCCTGCAGGTCGCCCCGCGGGGCCACGACCTGTGCCGCGGTCCATCGCTTCGTTCGCCAGCCGGTCAGCTTCCTTGTTCTTGCCGCGCAGCACATGCTGCATCTCGAACTTGTTTAGCTGACCCGCGCGTCGCTTCGCCTCTTCGTACAGGGGCTTCAGGTCAGGGCTGTTGACCCGGTACTGGCCTTTCATCTGCTTGACCATCAACTCCGAGTCCGAGATCACCCGCAGCTGCGTATGCCCGTGCTCGAGCGCAAACCCGAGCGCTGCAAGCAGTCCGGAGTACTCGGCGACGTTGTTCGTCTTTACCCCGAGATACTCGCTCAACTCACCCACCGCCCGGCCGTGTTCATCTTCGACAAACACGCCATAGCCTGACGGTCCCGGATTGCCGCGTGAGCCCCCATCACAGTACGCCGTGATAGCTCCTGTCTTCCTCTCTGTCATGGCTCCAGTGTAAGAGAACGGATAGCGAGGAAAATCGAAAGCGTAAGCGTACACGCAGCGAATGCCTGGCAGAACCATGGCCTAACTTCCCGGCTCTTCCTCAAACAGCAGCGACTCGTCCTTGCCGCTCGGCCTCGCATGGTGGCGCGGGGCACTCGGAGCGCGCGAGAGCATACTGTGCAGCTCGCGCAACTCCAGGCGCAGGCGCGCCAGGCGCGTCTGCGCCCTGTCTGCCTCTCGGTCGGCCTGCTCGCGCGCCTGCCGCGTCTCTGCTGTGTCGACCGGAGCCGAGGCCAGTGCGAGCTCGGGCTGGGTGGCCTGCCTGGGATCGAGCCGCTGCTCCTGCGCCTCGGCGAGGAGGACGCCGCGCGCCCCGGCGATCGTGTATCCCTTGTCGTGCAGCAGGTGCTTGATCCGCAGGGCCTGCTCCACGTCGCGACGGCGATAGAGCCGCTGGCCGGTCCCGCTCTTTTTCGGCGCCAGCTGCGGAAACTCTGTCTGCCAAAAGCGCAGCACGTAGGTTTCCACGCCGCATAGCTCCGCGACTTCCCCAATGCGGAAGTAGAGCTTGTCCGGAATATTGTCAGGGAGAGCGCTGTTGCTGGACGACCGGGGTGGCGCTTTGCCGGGTTTAGCCATCGCTCCAAGCACCTCTCGCCCAGGCAAGAAAGCCTGGGGAGCGCTCAGAGGACCGGCAACACAGGCGCGCTCGCGTCCAGTATAGAGACCCGGAACGGGACGCGGTGGGCAAATCGGCGGGGGGCGTCCGACCGTGACCCTCTGGTTGGATCATCTGCAGGATAGGCTTAGGAGTGATGGCTCATGATCCTGTGCAGTTTATTCGCCGCCTCCCCAAGGCAGAGTTGCACCTGCACCTTGAGGGTACGGTGGCTCCCGAAACACTCGTGCTCCTCGCCGAGCGCAACAGCGCGCCCCTGTCGCTTGACCAGGCGCGGGGGCTCTATCGTTACACGGAGTTCACTGGCTTCCTGATGGCCTTTAAAGCCGTGACAGAGCGCCTGCAGTCCGCGGATGATTACGAGCTGATCACCTATGAGATGGTGAAGCGGCTGCATGCACAGGGCGTGGTGCATGCAGAGGTCTACGTGTCCGTCGGGGTGGTGTACTACTGGGGGCGCGGCGAGTTCGAGCCTCTGTTTGAAGGCATGGAGCGGGGCCGCGAGCGGGGCAAGCAGGAGTTTGGGGTCACCCTCTACTGGATCTTCGACGCTGTGCGGCACTTCGGGCCTGAGCCGGCAGCGCGGGTCTTCGCCAAGGCGGCCGAGATGCGTGCTACCTACCCCAGCATCATCGGGATTGGCATCGGCGGCGACGAGCGGCGCACCGGCGCCGAGCCCTTTCGCGCGATGTATGCCGAGGCGCGGGACGCCGGGCTGCGCCTTACCGCCCATGCCGGAGAGACGGTCGGGCCGGATGGCATCTGGGGCGCGATGAACATCGGCGCTGAGCGGATTGGCCATGCCCTGAGCGCGATCGAGGACCCGGAGCTGCTCGAAGTGCTGGCCCAGCGCCAGATTCCGGTCGAAATCTGCGTAACGTCGAATCTGCGCACGGGCGCCTGTGCTTCGCTCGGGGAGCACCCGGTGCGAAGCTACTTCGACCGTGGACTGATGGTCACGCTCAACTCGGACGATCCGGCGATGTTCGGCTCTGACCTTGAGGGCGAGTACAGGCTGGCCGCACGCGACTTTGACTTTACCCGCGAGCACCTGCGCGAGTTGGCCGCCAACTCGTTCGAGGCCAGCTTCTTGCCACCCGACGAGAAAGTGCAGTGGCTGCGCAGGGTTGAGGCTGTGGCGTAGAGGTTGTTACGGTCGAGTAAATCGCATGCCGGGCCGGGTGAATCGCGTCACAGAGCTGCGTTATCATGTGGAACATGATGTCGCTACATCTTGCAGGTTCGCAGCAGGCTTTTGATGGGCTGGACCAGGACGACGGTCTCGGAGACGGAGCCACGTACGCCGTGCTCCGCGCGCTTGGCCTGGCCTCGCTGGTACTGGGGGTGACTGCGGCAGGGCTGTTTGCGGGTCGCGAACTGCGATCGCGGTACAAGTTCAAACGTCGCACACCATCTGACTTTTACTCCAAGGCCGGCGATCCTGTGGACCTTACCGAATACGGAATGGGTGTTTAACCCGCACAAGGCTGCAGGCAATCGGGCGGTAAACAATCTTTGACCGGCAAGAGAAAAGGCCCGCTTTAGTAAGCGGGCCTTTCTGCGTGCTGCGTGCGGGGTTAGAAGGTGGTCGAAACGGTCAGGCGGAAGGTCTTGGCCGGCTCGCGGAGCTGGTAGAGCGAACCATAGAGTCGGATCGCCTGCGCGTAGGTGTAGTCTCCCGCACCGCCCGAGGGGAACTGGCTGCGCGTGATCAGGTTCTCCCCCGGCACGTCTCTTGAGAGGCGCAAAGGGTTGTAGGCGTAGTAGATCCGGAACGGTGCGTTGACGATTGGCAGCAGCACCGAAATCTGTGCGCCGATCGAGTCACGCGGCACAAAGTTAGTGCCGTAGATAGGGCGGATGTTGCGATCAAAGGTGATTGGCAGGCCGCCCTGGCAGGTGCCGTTGATGTAGTTTGGGCAGCCGTAGAGCGGGGCGTTGAGCAGGGCAGCACCCTCCACGCTCTGCCGGAGCTGGTTCTTGTTGGTCGCGACGTTGATGCCAAAGTCGTTGAATAGCTCAAGGGCAGCCGTGCGTGCGACAAGCGGGATGCGGTACTCGATGTTGCCGACAAATGCGGTGTCGCCGCCAGCCGAAACGATGCCATACACCGGCAGTGGCACCTGGAGGCACTGGTTGGTCTGCGGCGCGCCGGGCTGGCGCGACACACAGGAGCCATCCGGGTTGGTCAGGTTAAACAGCACCCGGGTGGGGATGAACGCGTAGGGCGTGCTGGAGCGGATGTCAAAGCCGCGCAGATCGGACTCGCCACCCTGGTAGGTGCGCTGGAAGGGCGGCGCGACATCGCCTGAGATGCCCTGGATATAGGAGCCCTGCAGCCGATAGCCGAGAACGTTCCGGCCCTCTGGTGTAAAGCGCAGGCCCTTGATCGGGCGGAACTGCTTGAACTCGACCACGGGCTGAATGTAGCGCACGTTCCCGAACAGGCCCGCCAGCTGGAAGGCTCCCGAGAACTCCTTGCCGGTACGCGGCATGAAGGTCGAGTCCAGGTGGTTGTACTGGAAGGAGAACGAGGCCTGGCTGGTGATGATGCCGGTCAACGCGTTCTGCCCCTGGATGCCGGAGCGGAAGGAGAGCGTCTGGAAGAGGTTCTGCGAGGCCGGGCTGAAGGCCGTCACCGAGCTCTTGTTGAGCGAGTAGGTGAGGCCAACGCGCTCAAAGCTGCGGCGAATGGGATAACTGCCAGAAACGCTGAAGCCGGTCGAAGACTGGTTGTAGTTCTGCACCAGCGAGTTGGTGGCAGTCGAGGTGTTCGCGTCCTGCCCGGAAACGTTGTAGGCCTTGTTGGAGTTGTAGTCCGTCTTGTTGGTGAAAAGCTGGAAGCCGACATTGAGCGGCTTGTTGCGCAGGTACGGCTCGTTGAAGCCGAGCGAAAGGTTACGCGCCAGGTTGCCTTCAGAGGCCTGGACGCTAAGCGTTTCGCCAAGGCCCAGGAAGTTGTTGGTCTGGTAGTTCAGTCCCAGGAACGAGCCGGAAAGTCCGCTGACGCCGCCGTTGAGGCCGATGGAGTTCTTGCCTTTTTCGTGGACCTTGAGCAGCAGGTCGACCGTGCCGGCCTCGGCATTCTGGTGGGTCTCGGAATCCTGGTCGACCTTGAGCGGGTCGAAGTAATCGAGCTGGTTGAGGCGCAGAAGGCTCTGCTCCCAGGCCTTGGAGTTGTAGTTGGAACCTTCCTCCAGCAGCAGCTCGCGGCGGATGACGAAGTCGCGCGTGATGGTGTTGCCCTGGAACTCGATGCGGGAGACCTTGAACTGCTTGCCCTCGTCGAGATCGATATTGAAGGCGATAGTCTTGGCCGCGTCGTCATACTTCGGCACCGGTACCGGCGCGAAGTTGATGTAGCCAAGGGTGCCGTAGGCGTCCTTAAGATTCTTGAGGCCCTTGCCAAAGGCGTCTGCGTTAAACCAATCCCCGTCCTTCATCTGGAACTGGGCACGCAGCGCGCGGGTGTTCGTCACAGCCTTGTTGCCGGTAAAGGTGATGCCGGTAAAGCGGTAGCGCTCGCCCTCCTCAACCGGAATGCGGATGTCCATACGCTTGCCGGTCTTGGGGCGAAAAGTGAGGATCGACAGGCCGCCTTAATTGCGGATGTGGGTCAAAGGCTCGGCTGTGTTGGCGCGGAAGTAGCCCAGGTCGCGGTACGCCTGGCGGACGCGCTCGGTGTCTTCTTCCAGCTTGGTCGAGTCAAAGGTGCGCGGCAGCAGGTTCTCAAGCAGGATCGAGCGGGGGACGCCGATCGGCTTCAGGTTCTTCATCGAAGCGCGCAGCACGCGCGACTTGACGTGCGCATTGCCGGTGAAGCTGATGACACCGACCTTGACCAGCGGCCCTTCCTTAACGGTGAAGTTGACCTGCACCGAGGAGGGCGGGATGACCTTGACATCGGTCCGCACGGTGGCAAACTGATGGCCATGGGCGGCGAGTAGCTCCTTGATGACGGTGACTGCCCGCGCGACCCGTGTCGGGTCATACTGCGACTCCTGCGAGAGCCCGACCTTGGCTTTCTTGTAGGCGTCGAGCACGTCGGAAGTCGTTACCGAGTTGAGACCCTTGTAATTAATCTCGCGAAT
>CAZZYO010000023.1:0-25559 GCA_964658255.1 Candidatus Babeliales bacterium | reverse complement strand
TGGGCTTCTCGCGCACGTAGATGTCGAGGATGACGCCCTTGTCCGTGTCCTCGCGCTCGATGCGGACATCCTCGAAGTAGCCCGTGTTCCAGAGCGAGTTGAAGTCGCGCTCGACCGTAGACGAATCGTAAGGCTCGTTCTCATGCGAGAAGAGGCGAGCCAGCACCGTCTCCTTCGGGATGCGCCGGTTGCCGATGACGCGGATGCTGGTAACAGTAGGCGAGTTACCCTGCGCAGCCTGCGTCTGCGGCTCAGACGGAGCTGTCTGGGCCGTCACGGGTGTCACCAGGGGTGAGCAGAAGAGGAGAAGAGCGGCGGCACTCAGGGCACGGCGTTCGAGGCTCGCAGGGCGGCTCTTGGTAGTTCGGCACGTCTCGGGAAAGATAGGCACACCCTCACTGCAGAAAATCAGTCAATCTCAAAGGAAAGTCGATTATAGAAGACTTCAACCGACACATCCCAATGCGGAGCCCCCTTGCTTGGAGCAGAGGTCAAACCATCCGGGTGCAGAAACGGCGCGGCGTCAATGAGCCGAATCCGCAGCTGGCCGCTTTCCTCCCGGCGCTCTATTCTCTCAGGTCCTGACCCGTTGCGCCTAGCAACCGGCTGGCCGGCGGCTTTGTGCTGCTGGCTTGGACTTGCCTCACCGTCGGCGGTTAGCGCACAGCCTGGCTTCGCGCACAGCAGAGCCGAAAGCGCTCAAGAGCGATACATGGCACAGCTCGATGGACAGCGCAGCAGGTCGGGTGGACTGGTCGCAAGCGACGGCAGACGAAGAACAGGGGTAGGAAGAAGAGAGGCACGAAGAACGGGGGCACGGCCCAGCGCTGCTGAAGACAGCTTTGAGAAGAAGCGCGAAAATCGCGCATCGCAGGCGTGGACGAAGGCATCTGCTACGGTACAGCCGATTCGTGTTGTGACACGGACCGCCTTGTCCAAGGAGACCTATGCCTACCCTGCTCCACATTGATGCCAGCCCCCGCGGCGACTACTCGATCTCACGCAAGCTCAGCGCGGCCTTTGCCGAGGCCTGGAAGGCCAAGAACCCCGGCGGCACTGTCATCAGGCGCGATCTGGAGAAAACCGACCTGACCTTTGTCGATCTGGCCTGGATTGGCGGCGCCTACTCCGACCCTGCTTCGCATACGCCGGAGCAGAAACAGGCGCTCGCGCTTTCGGACGAGCTGACCGGCGAGCTCTTTCAGGCAACCGACATTGTGCTGGGCACCCCGATGTACAACTTCGCCATCCCGGCTTCGGTCAAAGCCTGGATTGACCACGTGGTTCGCGTGAACAAGACGTTCAGCCTGGACGACAAGGGCTACCACGGCCTGGCCGGTGGACGGACGGCAACGCTGATCGTGGCCAGCGGCGGCAACTACGCGCCCGGCTCCCCCGCAGAGGGCTACAACCAGGAGACGCCCTATCTGAAGGCGATCTTCGGCTTCATGGGCATCACGGAAGTCAAGGTGATCCTGGCGGGCGGGACAACGCCGGTGACCTACGGCAAGATCAGCGCCGAGGAGTACCTGCAGCCGTACATCAAGGAAGTGCACGCCGCGCTCTAGCCGCGACAGGCGCAAGAGTGTTCCGCAGGTAGGTAGTCATGCAGAAGAGGCAGGTGCTAGCTTGAGCGGAGATGCCTAGCCGCCGCCGCTTTCTGTCGCAGGCTTCTCTTATGGCTGCGGCTGCTGCTGGTGCGCGCCTGTTGCCCGCAGCCACAGCAGTGCTAGAAGGGACAAGTGGTGCCCATTCGTTGCGAGCGCATGCCGCGGCGCGTGGGCTGCTCTTCGGTTCGGCAGTGGATATGAGACTGCTTAGCACTGATGCAGCCTACCGCTCATTGCTGGTGGAGCAATGTGCGATCATCGTCGCGGAAGACTCGATGAAGTGGGCGGCGATCCATCCCGAGCCGGGCGCCTACAACTTCGGCCAGGCGGATGCTCTGCTTGCCTTCGCAGCACAGAACCGCATGGCAGTACGAGGACACAATCTCTGCTGGCATGAGGCCTTGCCATCATGGTTCGCCAGCACAATCACGCCAGCCAATGCGGCCGAGGTGCTGGGCAGCCACATCCGTGCGGTGGCTGGTCGGTACAAGGGGCGCATCCGGGCGTGGGACGTGGTGAACGAGGCTGTCTTGCCGGAGGATGGCCGCGAAGATGGGCTGCGTGACTCTCCCTGGCTCCGGATGCTGGGGCCGGGGTACCTTGACCTCGCATTCAGAGCTGCGCGCAAGGCTGATCCACACGCGCTGCTCACCTACAACGAGTACGGCCTTGAGGATGATAAGCCGGCGAGCATGACGAAGAGGGCTGCTGTTCTTGCGCTTGTGCGGCGCATGGTGGCAGAGAAAACGCCGATTGACGCGGTGGGTATCCAGTCTCACCTGGATATCCAATTTGATATTCGGCCTGACACCCGGCCTGATATCCGGTCTCATACCCCCTCTGGCACAACGACAGGTGCGAGGTGGGATGGCATTCTGCAGTTCTCGCGCGATCTGCGTGCCCTCGGGCTTCAAGTCTTCGTCACCGAGCTCGATGTGAATGACGACAACGTTGCCAAAGACGATCCAGCGACGCGTGATGCGGCGGTCGCCCATGTCTACCAACAGTATGTAACCGCCATGGTGGCAGATGGCGGCGCGAGCGACGTGCTCACCTGGGGCCTGAGCGACAATCACACGTGGTTGAACGGCAGCCCCTGGCACAGGCAGAAGCACCCTGGCCGCACGGAGCGAGCGCTCCCCTTCGACGCGACGTATCACCCGAAAGCTGCTTTCTACGCGTTGCGCGCCGGGCTCGACGAGCAAAAGCACTAAGCCCCCCAGCGCTGAGGGCCTACGCCTTGCCGGCCAGCTGCCGGAGAACGTACTGCAGGATGCCGCCATGCTGGTAGTAGAGAATCTCCTGCGGCGTGTCAATGCGGACCTGTGCCGTAAAGTGGTGCACGGTGCCGTCCGGCGCGGTAGCAGTGATGTCGAGTGCCTTGCCGTCGGCGAATTTGGCGGCCAGCATCGTGGCAAGGCCTGGGATGTCGTAGACCTCTTCGCCGGTCAGCCCGAGCGTCTCGACCGACTCTTCAGCAGCAAACTGCAGCGGGAGGATACCCATGCCGACCAGGTTTGAGCGGTGGATGCGCTCATAGGACTCGGCGATGACGGCGCGCACCCCGAGCAGCTTCGGGCCTTTCGCAGCCCAGTCGCGTGAGGAGCCTGACCCGTACTCTTTGCCGGCAAGGATGACGAGCGGGGTGCCGCGTTCGGCGTAGGCGACCGAGGCGTCGTAGATGCTCATGGGCGCGCCTTCGGGCAGCAAGCGGGTGACTCCGCCCTCGGTGCCGGGTGCGAGCTTGTTGCGCAGGCGCACATTGGCAAAGGTCCCACGGACCATGACCTCGTGGTTGCCGCGGCGTGAGCCGTAGGAGTTGAAGTCCGACGCCCTGACGCCGTGCTCGGTCAGGTAGAGTCCTGCCGGGGAGCTGGCCTTGATCGATCCGGCGGGTGAGATGTGGTCAGTCGTGACTGAGTCGCCCAGTACAGCGAGTACGCGCGCGCCTTCTATATCTGTAACAGCTGCCGGCACAGGAGGCATGCCGTCGAAGTACGGCGCCTGGCGGATGTAGGTCGAATCGGGCTGCCAGGCGTACACATCACCCTCGGCGAAGGTGAGCCGCTGCCAATTCAAGTCACCCGCTGTTACAGTTGCATATTCCTTCGTAAAGCTCTCGCTGGTGAGCGCAGTGCTGACGACCTCTGCCACCTCGGCCTGCGTGGGCCAGATGTCGCGCAGGTAGACCGGCGCGCCGTCCTTGCCGCGTCCAAGTGGGTCGTTGACGATGTCGCTGGTGATCGACCCGGCAAGGGCATAGGCGACCACCAGCGGCGGAGACATCAGGTAGTTCGCCCGCACGTCGGAGTTGATGCGGCCTTCAAAGTTGCGATTGCCGCTGAGCACCGACACGGCGACCAGGCCATGGTCGTCTATCGACTGCGAAACGTCGGCAGGGAGTGCGCCGGAGTTGCCGATGCAGGTGGTGCAGCCATAGCCGACGACGTTAAAGCGCAGCGCGTCGAGATACGGCATCAAGCCGGCCTTTTTGTAGTAGTCGGTCACCACGCGGGATCCAGGCGCAAGCGAGGTCTTGACCCAGGGCGGCACACGCAGGCCTTTCTCGACGGCCTTCTTGGCTACCAGCCCCGCGGCCACCATCACGGATGGGTTGGACGTGTTGGTGCAGCTGGTGATGGCCGCGATGACGATCGACCCGTGATCGAGATAGCGGTCCGGGTCCACGCCGAAGCGCTCCTGCACAGTGTTGGCATAGGCAGGCGACTCGCCGCCCAGACGGGGGGCAACGCCATCTCGGTGCTCGACGGGTACGCCGGGCTCTTTCTCGCCGAGCGTGCTGACGACGTCGCCAGTTGCTGAGGCGTGGCCACCCTCGCCCTCCCAGCGCTGTGCCTGGCGCTCACCAAACTTGCCCGCCTTGGGGCTGGCGAGTGAGGCAAGCTGAGAGGCAAAGCCGGCCGGCGCGTCCTTGAGCAGCACGCGATCCTGCGGGCGCTTGGGGCCAGCAACGCTGGGCTCGACGGTTGTGAGGTCAAGCGCGATGGTGTGGGTGTACTCCGCGTCCGGCGTGTCGGCCGTGCGATAGAGGCCCTGCTCGCGATAGTAGGCCTCCACCAGCGCGATCTGCGCCTCGGGGCGACCGGTCAGCCGGAGGTAGCGCAACGTCTCTTCATCCACGGGGAAGATGCCGCAGGTCGCGCCGTACTCGGGCGCCATGTTGGCAATGGTGGCGCGATCGGCAAGCGAAAGCTCAGCCAGCCCGGGCCCGTAGAACTCGACAAATTTGCCCACGACGCCAAGCTTGCGCAGCATCTCCGTAACGGTGAGCACGAGGTCGGTTGCGGTCGTCCCTTCGCGCAGGCTGCCCTGGAGCTTGAAGCCGACCACCTGTGGAACCAGCATGGACACGGGCTGGCCGAGCATGGCGGCCTCAGCCTCGATACCACCCACGCCCCAGCCGAGCACTCCCAGTCCGTTGATCATGGTTGTGTGCGAGTCGGTGCCGACCAGCGTGTCAGGGTAGGCGATGTCAACCCCATCGACAACCGCGGTAAAGACGCCGCGGGCAAGATACTCAAGGTTGACCTGGTGGCAGATCCCCATCCCCGGAGGCACGGCGCTGAAGTTGTCAAAGGCGCTCTGGCCCCACTTGAGAAATTGGTAACGCTCGCGGTTACGTTCCATCTCGAGCAGCGAATTGGTGTCGTACGAGCCAACCGTGCCAAACTCGTCGACCTGGACCGAGTGGTCGATGACAAGCTCTGCCGGCTGCAGAGGGTTGATCTTTTGCGGGTCGCCGCCGAGCAGCTTCATGGCGTCCCGCATGGCAGCCAGGTCGACGATCGCCGGCACCCCGGTAAAGTCCTGCATCAGCACGCGAGCCGGCATAAAGGCAATTTCGCGTGATGGTTCGGCCTTGGCGTCCCAGCGCGCGAGCGCGAGGATGTCAGCAGCAGTGACGGTGATGCCGTCTTCGCGACGGAGCAGGTTCTCAAGCAGGATGCGAAGCGAGTAGGGCAGCCGCTGAATGGACTTGCCGTCCTCGCCCGGGGCGCTGAGCGCGGCTTCGAGCGCGTCAAGTCGGTAGATCTGGTAGGTGCGGTCGCCGACGGTGAGGTCTGCGCAACTGCTGAAAGTGTTCATAACCGGGGTGTTGAGAGTCACGATGCGGGCTCGCTTTCTTCGGGCTGGGTCGGGAGACAAGCCGAGCGCCTGGTGCGCCGGCAAGGCAGTGCTACCGACAGAGCGTTGCGCGTCCACGGTCATGGTGACCATGGCGGAAGCGCTTGAGCGCGAGCGTGTGCCCGGAGGGAGTAGGAGTGTTCACAGGGCACTATTCTAAAACGGACGCCAGGTGCGGGTCCAAGGGCGTGCTGGCCTGGGACAAGCGGGGTGCTCCGCGCTCCTGCTGCTTCATCTCATTTGGACGCAGGTGCATCCGCGGGCGTCTCCTCTCCGTCTCACCACCAGTGCGCTCATCTTTTGTATCCCTCCTGACTTGCTGCCTGTTGGCCTCGCCTGCGATCGCTGAGACCTTGCCTGCCGTACGGGCTGCTGCTGCTCCGCGGCCGCTGGTGGTTGGCTACCTGCCGCAATGGGCGCTGTACAGCACGCCGCCCTGGGTCGCGCAGAACCTGGTGGCAAGTGGCGGGGCCGGGCTGCTGGACCAGGTGAACTACGCCCAGGCAACGGTGCGTGGCGGCCGCTGTGTCGTGGCTGACCCGGAGGCGGACCTGAACCACGTGTACCCGGCCACCATGAGCATTGACGGCAAGGCCGACCTGCCAACCGCTCCGTTGCGGGGAGGCCTGCACCAGCTGCAGCTACTGCGCGCGCGCTACCCTCGGATGCATGCGCTGATCTCGCTTGAGGGCAAGGCCTCGGAGTTTGCCATGGCGGCGCAGCCCGAGTCGCGCGTCGCGTTCGTTACCTCCTGCGTCGACATGTTTCTGCGTGGACACCTTGCGCCGGGCGTGGAGGCTCCCCAATTGTTCGACGGGATTGACCTTGACTGGGAGTTTCCAGCCACCCCGGCCGACGGCGAAGACTACACCGCGCTGGTCACGGAGTTCCGGCGCCAGATGGATGCCCTGGCGCCGGAGCGTCCATCCAAGCATTACCTGCTGACCCTTGCCGCCGGTCCGGGGCTCGGCCGCTACCCGGGCGTGAGCTGGCCCCTGATCGAGCCGCTGGTCGATGAAGTGGGCCTGATGAACTACGACTACAACGGCCCATGGCAGCAGCAGACCGGCATGCTCGCGCCGCTCTACACCATCGCCGGCGACCCGCACCCGCAGAACACCGTGGATGCCACGGTTCTGGAGTACGAAGGCGCAGGCTTCCCGGCGTCGAAGCTGCTGGTTGGCGTTCCCTTCTACGCGTACCACTGGACAGCGGTAGGCGCGGGAGCGACGCACGGCCTCTTTCAGCCGGCGCAGGCGGTCCATGCGGATACGCTCTACAGCCAGGTCGCGACTGAGGCTGGTCCGGCCGTGCTCTACCGCGATGAGCACTCGCAGGCGCCATGGCTCTACGATGGGCAAACCTTCTGGACCTTCGACGACCCGACCTCTGCGCGCGCCAAGGCAGGCTACGCTGCGACACATGGGCTGAAGGGCGTGATGATCTGGGAACTGAGCGGGGACACGGCGGATGCGCAGCTTCTGCGAGCGATCGCGGCGGGGCTGGCGGTGGCGGGTCCTAGCGCGTCGACCCGGTCGCGGCCTGCCACAGCAGCATCGCATTGAGAGCAATGATGATAGTGGCGGTTGCCCAGCCGGTGCGCCGTACCCAGGGCTTGTTGACGAAGGCGCCCATAATGGTGCGTTGGCTGGTGAGCAGCAGGAGCGGAATCAGCGCAAAGGGAAGCGCAAAGCTGAGCACTACCTGCGAAAGCAGCAGGATGCGCAGCGGATCGAGCCCGGCCCCAATGACGACAAGCGCCGGGATAAGCGTGAGCAGCCGGCGCAGGAAGACGCTAAAGCGAACCTGCAGGAAGCCTTCCAGCACTACCTGGCCGGCCATGGTACCCACCGTCGCTGAGGAAAGCCCGGAGCAGAGCAGCGCGACGGCAAAAAGGGTGGCCGAGGCCTGGCCCAGGAGCGGTCCAAGCGTCTGGTGCGCGTCCTCGATCGAAAGCCCATGCGGCCAGCTGCGGCCGGCAAACGCGGCTGCGGCCACGATAACCATGGCGGAGTTGACCAGCCAGGCGCCATTCATCGCGACCAGGATGTCGATCTTTTCGTAGAGCAGCATCTGCTGTCGCGAGCCCTCGACCTCGTACCGCGGCAAGCCGGCAAGCTGCTCACGCAAGCGTGGTTGCACGAGCGCCGAGTGCAGGTAGACGACATGCGGCATCACCGTCGCACCCAGCATGCTGACCGCGATGTAGATGCTGGAGCGGTCGACCATGGGAACCAGCGTGTGCACGGCCACGCTGGTCCAGTCCGGATGGATGAAGCCAAGCTCCAGCGCATAACAGCCGCCGATCACGGCGACAAAGCCAACGATGGCCAGCTCAAACCGGCGGTAGCCGCGTGACTCAAGCGTGAGCAGCGCAAAGACCAGCAGCGTAACGACCAGGGACGCGCTGAACAGGATGGTGGTGCGGCTGAGCCCGTGCGCGGCGAGTGCAGGCCCGAACAGGAGATAGGCGCCAAGCGCAGCTCCCAGGAACTCGGCGAGATCGGTCGCGAGCGCCGCGACCTCGGCTGCAACCCAGAGGCACACGGTGACCGGTCGCGAGAAGTGCGCCCGGCAGTTCTGCGGCAGCGTTTGGCCGGTTGCAATGCCTAGCTTTGCGGAGAGGTACTGGATCAGCACGGCCATGGCGTTTGACCAGAGCAGGACCCAGAGCAGCCGGTAGCCGAACCGGGCGCCTCCGTCAAAGTTGGTGGCGAAGTTGCCAGGATCAATGTAAGCGATGGCTGCAACGAACGCCGGGCCGACATGACTCAACACTGCGCGGGGCTGCATGCGCGCTGGCCGAGTCTGATCGGGTTGAAGAATCGGTGGGTTCATGGAAGGCGGGAGGGTGCTGCCGGCGAGCTGTCGTACTGTGGACAGTATAGGTGCGGCGGGTGCCCATTCTGCGGGCAGCGATGGTGAGAGCGTGCGGCCGGGCAACGTGCTTTGCGTTCGTTCGGGCGGAGGACGCGGGCAGGCGCGGGTCCTCCGCAGCCAGGATGTCCCGGCACCCTCATCGCGCGGGATGTGTAGCGCTGCGGAAGCTCAGCAGGCGCTTACTTGTCGTCGATATGGAAGTTGTACGTGACGTCCTTCTTGGTGTCGAAGGAACTGATCATGTGATTTTTGCTCTTTTTGCCCTTGAACTCAGCCCAGAGCTGGTAGTCCGTGTCGGCAGGCAGCTGGCCGAAGTGGTACGAACCGTCAGCTGTTGCAATCAGGGTCTTGACCACGTTGGTTCGTGTGTCCTGCAAGTAAACAATGGAACCAGGGAGCGGGGTGCTGCCAGAGGCCAGGACCTTACCCTCGACGGTTTTCAGAGTAGTCTGGGCGGGCGACGTCCAGGGAACCAGCAGGAGGCCAAGCACCAGGGCAAGCAACACCCAGGAACGTCGGCCGGTACGCTGGAATGCGCAAGGCAATGAGTGAGACTGGTCAGCGGCTGCCTGCTGGTTCTTGAACACGGGCTACTCCTCTTCTTCGTCTGACATGGTGGGTTCGTCCTCATCTATCTCTTCGTCAACGCGTGAGAGCTGAAGCGGCTCGGTGGCAACAATCTCGTACTCTGTGCCACATTCGTCACAGGTGACGGAGTCGCCTTCTTCCACGTCGTCGGCGTCAATATCAAGGGCATTGTCACATTCTGGGCAAAGCATAGAGCCTCCAGTCTAAAGGGTGGGGGTTGCGGAGCAAAGCCGAGCCAAATGCCTGGCCTGCTCCCGGCTGGGTGTATTTCCATGCGATGCGCCGAGCATGATTGTTTCACCGCCAATCCGAAGAAATCTTATGATCCCTTCCCAGGCGTATGTTCGTCTGGCAACATCCAGCGCGCCTGACTGTCGTCTTTGGGGCAGAATACAGAGACGCACTTGCCGCAACTGTGGCACGCACCCCCCGTACCTTCCCTGATCGGAGAGCTGGATGCTTCCCCAAATCTGCTTACTCGCAAAATCCAACAAGGGCATGACACTGCTGCTGCTAGTAGCAGCGCAGGTTTTCTCTCCTGCTTTGCATGCCTCCTCTGACGGGCAAAGCTCGTTTCTGGATGCCAGTACTCCGGGGATCACTGCCCCGGCGCTGGGCACCAACGCGACAGACGCGGCGAGCACAGACTCTGCCGGCAGCGCTCCTGCTCCCGCAGACCCGCGGATCGCCGCGGCAATCGAAGCCATCGAGCCGGCGCGTGTGGAGAAGACGATCAAGGCGCTGGTGACGTTCGGGAATCGGAACACTCTCTCCAGCATGGCGACCGACCTGGCTCCGGGGAAGGGCGCCAGCGCCGCGGCAGACTGGATCGAAGCCCAGTTCCGCGAGATAAGCGCCGGGTGTGGCGGGTGCCTGGAGGTGAAGCGTGACACCTTTGTAGAAACGCCGCAGAGCCGTATTCCACAGCCTACCCGCATCTCGAACGTGTACGCGGTACTTCGAGGTGCCGATCCAGCGCAGGCTCGGCGCATGTACCTGGTGACGGGGCACTATGATTCTCGCGCCTCGGATACGCTCGATGTACACACGCCGGCGCCCGGCGCCAATGATGATGCTTCGGGCGTCGCGGTGTCGCTCGAGTGTGCCCGGGCATTGTCGAAGCTCAAGCTGCCTGCCACAGTTGTCTTTGTAGCAGTGGCCGGTGAGGAGCAGGGACTGAACGGGTCCAGGCACCTGGCGCAGCTGGCGAAATCGGAGGGCTGGCAACTAGCCGGGGTCCTGAACAATGACATTGTCGGGGGGAACACGACTCCAGGCGAGGTGGGTCAGGACAAGGGAGTGGTGCGCGTTTTCTCCGAAGGTATCCCGTCGACGGCCACGCCTGAGCAACTGCACAGCATTGAGCAGCTTGGCTATGAGAGCGATTCGCCTTCGCGCGAGTTGGCGCGTGCCGTGGCCAGTGTGGCGCGCACCTACACTGCAGGGGCAAGTGCGGGTGAGTTGCAGCCAAGGCTGATTCTGCGTGGTGACCGGTTTCTGCGGGGCGGCGATCACACCTCGTTTAACAAGGAGGGCTTTGCCGCAGTACGGTTTACTGAATGGCGCGAAGACTTTCACCATCAACACCAGGACCCGCGCATTGAGAATGGAGTGCAATTCGGGGACCTGATCCAGTATGTAGACTTCGGCTACGTCGCGCGGGTAGCCCGGTTGAACGCTGCAACCCTGGCCACGCTGGCTGCCGCGCCGCCGGCTCCGGTGGAGGTCAAGGTCATCACCAGGGAGCTGGACAACAACACGACACTCACCTGGAAAGCCGCTGACGGTGCGCCGAGCGGGACCATGTACCGCGTAGTATGGCGCCCGATGGCAATCTCCGATTGGACGATGGCGCAAACCGTGTCGGGCACAATGGAGGTGACGCTGCCCGTTTCAAAGGACAACGTGATCTTTGGCGTGGAAGCGATCGATGCCGCAGGTCATCGCAGTGCGGCCGTGCCGCCCGTTCCCGCGCGGTAAGTCTGCATGTACAGGGCAAGGGAAGGTATGGACCAATCGTGCAACGACACTATCCTGGTGACTGGGGGCTCGGGTTTTATCGGCTCGAATTTTGTGCTGCAGTGGATGAAGGAAGAAACCGCTTCGCTCATCAATCTTGACCTGCTTACTTACGCCGGCAACCTGGAAAATCTTGCGTCTGTCGCCAATCTCGCTGCCTACCGATTTGTGCAAGCTGATATCTGCGACGGGGCGCGAGTGCGCGCGCTGCTCGAAGAGCACCGCCCACGTGCCGTGGTTCACTTTGCCGCGGAGAGCCACGTGGATCGCTCCATCGTTGATCCTGGCGTTTTCCTGCAAACAAATGTCTTCGGCACCTACCAGCTGCTTGAGGCAGCGCGGCAATACTGGCAGCAGCTTGCTGCCCAGGATATGACCAGCTTTCGCTTCCTGCATGTGTCTACCGACGAGGTGTATGGATCGCTTGAGCCGTACGATGCTCCCTTTTCCGAGCAGTCGCCTTATGCGCCGAACAGCCCGTACGCAGCGTCCAAGGCATCATCAGACCACCTGGTACGCGCCTATCACCACACCTATGGGCTGCCTGTACTCACGACGAACTGCTCCAACAATTACGGCCCGTTTCAGTTTCCCGAGAAGTTGATTCCGTTGATGATTCTCAACGCGCTCTCAGAGCAGCCGCTTCCTGTCTATGGCGATGGCGGCAACGTGCGTGACTGGCTCTTTGTAGAGGAACACTGCTCGGCGCTACGCAGCGTCCTCGCGGCCGGGCATGTGGGGGAGGTGTATAACATCGGTGGAGCCAGCGAGCGAACCAATCTCCAGGTAGTCACTGCCATTTGCGATCTGCTTGACGAAGTCGCACCGGTCGCGCACTCTCGACGCAAACTGATCACTTACGTCCCGGACCGTCCGGGCCACGATCGGCGCTATGCAGTGGATACGCGCAAGATCCAGCATGAAATTGGCTGGCAGCCTGCCATTACCTTTGAAGAGGGTCTGCGCCGCACCATTGCCTGGTACCTGGAACACCTGGATTGGGTGAGTCACGTGCGAACCGGGGCGTATCTGGAGTGGGTAAAGACAAATTACAGCGAGCGTATGACCGGATGAGTACCCGCAGAGGCATTATCCTGGCCGGCGGAAGCGGCACTCGCTTGTACCCTGTCACGCACGTCGTCTCCAAACAGCTGCTGCCCGTCTATGACAAGCCGATGGTCTACTATCCGCTCACAACGCTGATGCTGGCTGGCATTCGAGACATCCTGATCATTTCGACGCCTCAGGATACTCCCCGCTTCCAGGCGCTGCTTGGGGACGGTTCGCAATGGGGCCTGTGCTTTGAATATGCCACTCAGCCTTCGCCGGACGGACTCGCGCAGGCGTTTCTCATAGGTCGGGAGTTTATCGGTGGCCGGCCCAGTGCGCTGGTGCTCGGTGACAATATCTTCTACGGGGCAGCGCTTAGTCGCGTTCTAACTGCGGCAGCCGCAGAGACAAACGGCGCGACGGTGTTTGCCTACCGCGTACAGGATCCGGAGCGCTATGGGGTTGTGGAGTTCAACAGCGAAGGACGCGCGATCAGTCTGGAAGAAAAACCGCTGCGGCCTAAGTCACGCTACGCAGTGACCGGCTTGTACTTTTACGATGCTCAGGTCTCGGAGATTGCAGCAAGCCTTACACCCTCGGCACGCGGAGAGCTTGAGATTACGGACGTAAATAATACTTATCTACGGCAGGATCTTCTAAACGTCCAGGTGATGGGCCGAGGCATGGCGTGGCTCGATACCGGCACCCATGATTCCCTGTTTGAAGCGGGCTCGTTTATTCAAACCATTGAGCGGAGACAGGGGACCAAAATCGCCTGCCCGGAAGAGATTGCCTACCGCAGTGGATACATCTCTGCCTCCCAACTGGAAGCGCTGGCGCATGCGGTTCGGAAAAGCGGATACGGTCAGTACCTGCTCGATATCCTCAGTCAAGGCACAGCCTTCGATAGCGAGCTATAACTATGCAGCTAGGTGAGAGGTCTCTCCATGTGGCCGGCAGCAGGCTCGCCGATGTACTGGTGCTTACACCGGCGAAGTACACCGATGCCCGCGGCGCGTTCATGGAGACATACAACGAACAGGTGCTCGCCGACCTTGGGCTGCCTACGCGCTGGTGCCAGGATAACCTGTCCTTCTCAAAGCGAAATGTTATCCGGGGGCTGCATTACCAGATCGCCCACCCACAAGGGAAGCTGGTGCGCGTTGTTGACGGCTCCGTGCTCGACGTGGTGGTGGACCTGCGGCGTAGCTCACGTACCTTTGGCCAGCATGCGACGTTTGAACTCTCGGCTGAGAACAGCGCGGGGCTGTGGATCCCTCCTGGATTTGCGCACGGCTTTTTGACCCTGAGCGAGCAGGCCATCTTCATGTATAAGGTGACCGACTACTATCACGCGCCCAGCGAACGCACCATTGGTTGGAATGATCCACAGCTGGGGATCGAGTGGCCGGTGTCGGAAACAGAAGCTATTCTTTCGGCGAAAGACCGCGCGGGACTCGCCTTTGCGGATGCAGAGACATTTGCGTGAGCGGAGCAGGCGAACGCGGTCTCACTCTGCCACGGCTGTTGTGACGCATCGCACCAGAAAGCCGGCGATATCTGCAGGACACTTCAATAAGAAAGGTGGAGGCTGGGGCCGCATGCGGCTCCAGCCTCCACCCTAATGCCGATCTGACTTACCCGAGCCTAGAAGGTCTCCTGCCCATTTGCGTGGGCTTTCGGCGTCTCGCCGGTAAGTGCATTGCCACGATTATCCGGCATGTTGATGGCAAGCGAAGGGTCACGCGCCTGCCGTTCCCCTGCCGGGTGCATGGTCTCGAGGAAGCGCACCAACGCTGTCGTTTCCGCAGGCGACAGGTTCTTACCATAGGCTGGCATGTTGCCGCCGCCCTGCAGCACCTGCCGCACAAGCTGGTCCTCGGTGAGTCGCGTCGCCACCGCATCCAGTGCCGGTCCACGTTCGCCACCGAGTCCGCCAATCATGTGGCAGTTGCGACACTGTTTTGCCTGGAAGACGTTCGCGCCTTGTCGTTCCAGAGGGCTTTCGCCGTGCACGTACTTGACCGGCAGCGCGTACCCTGACCATGCATCCATCTTGGGGCTCCAGGGCTCGTAGGTGCCAAGATGGTTGAGCACGGCAAGCGAGATCGCCATGGCGGTCAAGGTCAGCACTGCAACCGGCCGGCGCGACCAGTGCTTCTCGCCCTCGCCTGCGATAAATGGCAGCGCAACGAGCACGCCGATGGCAAGGGGCGGAGCCAGTAGCAGGAACGGCGTCTCAAGCGAGTCCGGCAAGTAGGAGAGGATCGAGTAGAGCCAGAGGAAGAAGTAGTCTGGCTTGGGCGCGGTCTGGATGATGGTCGGGTCGGGTTGGCCTCCGGGTCCGATGGGTCCCATGATGAAGGCGACAAGCACGACCGCACCATAGATGGCTGCCGAGAAGAAGAGGTCTTTCCACACCGCACCAGGCACGAATGGAATGCCATCGTTATGGGCGAGTTCGTTGTACTCCTGTACATAGGTGGCGCGACGAACGATGCGCCCCGGCATGGGCCACTCGTTGATGCCAAGCTTGAGGACCAGCCATACGTGCAGGCTGGAGAAGGCCACCAGCGCCCCGGGGATGACGAAGACGTGCAGGGCAAAGAATCGCGTCAGCGTCGCCCCGCCGATTACCGGGCCCCCCAGCAGTGCGTGCACCAGGTAGCCGCCTATGAAGGGCACCCGCGAGGCAATGGAGGCGCCGATGCCGAGGCCCCAGTACGCGTCCTGGTCAAAGCGCAAGACCTGGCCGGTAAAGCCCATGCCCAGGGTCAGGAACAGCAACCCTACGCCCAGCAGCCAGGTCAGCTCACGCGGAAACTTATAGGCACCGAACATGAAGACCTGCATCATGTGCACCAGCACCACGGCGATCATAAAGTTCGATCCCCAGCCGTGCATCGCACGCAGGAACCAGCCCAGCATCAGCGAATTGTCGAGCTGGTTGAGGCTCTTCCAGGCCTCTGACGCCGACGGCGTGTAGACCAGCGCCAACATGATGCCTGTGATGAACTGCAGCACCAGAAGCGCCGTTGCTGCCGAGCCAAAGACGTACCACCAGCTGGCAGTTGACTTTGGCACCGGGTGCATCGCCGAGTCCTTGACGAAGCCTTCGAGCTGCAGACGGCGCTCGGCCCAGTTGTAGCCGATGCGCCCTGCCTTCTCTGCCTTGTTGATTAGCCGAGACATGGATTGTTCCCCTTCACACTCGCCTGGTTGGACAGGGTTGGGAGCTGGCCTGCGTCGATCTGCAGCTCACCGTTGACGATCTTCCACTTGTACTCAAACAGTCCCCGCTCAGGCGGCCCTGCGGCCCGCGAGCCATCCTGGTAGTAGACGCCTCCGTGGCAGGGGCACATAAACAGGCTTGACTGCGGAAACCAGCGCACCGGGCAGCCCAGGTGTGCGCAGTTAATGGCGAACACCTGGAAGTTCGCGTCCGAGGTGCGCCGCACCCAGCAGGGTGTGTTGTCGGTTTCGCCGTCGGTCGCTGTCTTGTAGGGCGTGATGTAGGTTGCAAGGCGCGTCTGGCCGTTTGGGTATTTGGTGATGGGGCCGAGCGAAATCCAGGATTTGTAGTAGCCCGTCTTGCGCAGCGCCGGCCCAAGCACGTAGCCGATCACCGGCGCCGCGATAGCAAGGCCGACGATCGCGTTGAGTCCAATACCAATGGTCATGAGCACGTTGCGGCGATTCAGCGGGTGCTTGACGAAGTCTGCATCGAGCAGGCTTTCGTCGTGCGCCATGCCATGCCCTTCAGGCACGGTGATGCTGGTCGGCTCATTGTTTTTCAGGTGGTGATCTTTTGTTTCGTCGGTGACATTCATTGCACTCTCCTCTGCAGCTCGCTGGCCGCGGGATTCGCCTTGCTCGGGTCCGGATGTACCTGGCCGGGCAGCGGCTGGCGCAGGCTCGCCATCCAGCCCACTACGTCGGTGATCTCCTGGTCGGTCAGGGCGCGTCCGGGTATGTCGCCGCGCCAGTCCGGCTGCCCCAGGTCAGGTCGCCCCGCGATGATGATGGTACGGAGCGACTGGTCAGCTACAAGCGACAGCAGGGTCGCGTCCACGATCGTCCCGGCCTTGCCTACTGGCCCACTGGGCGATCCGTTTGCAGCGACCGGTCCATGGCAGCTTGCGCAGGCCAGTCCGTACACCTGGTTCCCATGCTCCACATCAGCCTTCAGGTGCGCAGCGTACGGCGGTGGCTTCAGGCCGGCGATGGGCCTGCCCCAGCGCGAACGCATCCCTATCACGATGGCGTTGATCTGCTCGTCAGTCAGCAGGCCGCCGGCCTGCCGTCCAAACGCCGGCATCAGCGTTCCGGTCTGGCCATTGGTGGTAATCTCGCGGATCTGGTCGTCGGTCACCAGGCTCATGTACACCGGGTTGTTCATCGGGATCGATGGCCCGTTTTTGCCGTCCGGCCCGTGGCATCCTGCACAGTTCGCGCCGTAAAGCATGTTGAAGTCGACGATCTGGTCCGGGCGCGTACGTTCCTCGTCGTGCATGTTCGGCCCGCTCAGGATGCGTTGGCAGCCTGCGGCAAAGACCAGGCTGGCTGAAAGCGTACCTGCCAGCGTGATGCGGGCCCAGGAGCTAAAGGGAGAAGGGCGAAGCATCAGCGCTTGCCCCCCTGGCTCACGTCGTTGTGGGTCAGACCGCGTGCCTCGAGGCCAAGACGCAGGGCCAGGGGAAGGGTCTGCGCGGTACGGATCGACGGGCTCTGCGAGACCACGTAACCGGCCACGATGCCAAAGACAAACTGCGAGACGGTGAACCATCCCCACTGAATGTGCGTGGCGAACTCCGGGTTGATGATGTGCAGCGAGGCATGCAGCAGGCCGGTCCAAAGCAGCGGCGCAAGAATGCCTCCAAGCAGGATCGGATGGCGCGGCAGGATTGGCAGGGCTGCGCCGTAGAGCAGGCCGATCAACGCGCAGGAGACCGTGTGAATCACAATCGCGATACCGAAGGCGGCCGGGTGAAAACGCGAAATGTCCGCGATGGACGGGTTGGTCCAGCCTGCCACGCCTGCACCACCCAGAAGGTTTACCGGGTACCAGATGCTGTGCTGCGCAATTAGACCGTAGGCAAGCGCCGGGAAGATCATGGCGATGCCGCCGGCGAGTCCGCCCTTGAGCCCGGTCAGCACCGGGAAGGTCTCAAGCGGTAAGTGCGCACGGTTCTCCTCGCCGATGGTGATCCGGTCCACGGTGCGCCTGGAGCTGACGACAGCGATCTCCTGCACCTTGACCGGGATGAACTCCTGCGCCTCGTACGGCAGTACCTGGCGAAACCAGCCTACGCAGCCCCAGACCATGAGCACGCCACCCATGATCCCGATCACGTAGTGGGTCAGGATGCCCGCGATCGCGAGCGTGAAGCCGAGGGCGAGCACGATCGGCCAGGCCGTTGGCTTGGGCAGATGGATAGCATCACCATGCGGGCTACCATGCGTTTCGGCATCTTTGCCGTAGGTGACTGTGTGAGTGCCGTGTTGCTCCTGAGGATGCATGCTCATCGTTCCCTCTATAGCGAGTCTCGTCATGCGGTTGAGCGGCGAGGACGTCAGCGTAGCAAGGTGCTACGCGATCCGTGCTCGGCCGTTTACACCAGTACGAGCAACGCGCTAACGCCCAAGTACATAAACAACGGTGAAGACGACGACCCAGACCGCGTCGACAAAATGCCAGTACAGTGCGAGTGTCTGGATGCGCTCGGCGTGGCCCTGGTTGACATGCCCAAGCATGCTGAAGACCCAGAGCATGCCCAGCATGATGAGCCCGATGATCACATGCGAGGCGTGCAGGCCTACCAGCGAGTAAAAAGTTGTGCCGAAGAGATTGGTCTGCAGCGTCAACCCATCGCGGTAGATCAGGGTGTACCACTCCTGCCCGGTCGCGATGAGGAAGATGATCCCGAGCGTGATTGTGATTCCCATCCACAGGTTGAACCGCCGGATCTTGCCGTGCTCAATGGCCTGTTCGCTCAACCAGATCGTCACCGAGCTTGACAGCAGCGCGATGGTTGAAAAGATGGGAAGCTCGAGCACGTCCTTGGGCTGGGGCCCATAGGTGCTCTTGCCGATGTAGAACAGGTAGGCGATGACGAACATCGCGAAGATCGCTGTCTCGCCGATGATCAGGCAGAACATGCCGACCTTGCCCTTGTCGGGCAGGTGCCACTGCTCTTCCTCGCGGCCCGTCATTGGTACAGTCACGCTGCTCATGCTGATTGGTTCCTCGTCCTAAGCCGGTCGTGCGTGGGATTCCTAGATAAGCGCTATTCCGCTCAGCCCCTGGCGCCATCGGCGCCCACTCTTGGTCTTGGGCGCCCGAGAGGGGCGCCCTCTATGCCGCCGGTGCCTACTCGTACTTCCAGTCTGGGTCGTCGGGGTGCTTCAGGTCCCACAGCGGCCGGCGGCTCGAGACCACCGGGTCAGCGGCAAAGTTGTATTCCGGTGGCGGCGAGCTGGTCGCCCACTCGAGCGTCCAGGCGTCCCATGGGTCCGGCCCTGCATCCTGGCCGAAGTAGTAGGAGTGCACCAGGTTGTAGCAGAAGATCAGCACCGCAATCCCCTGGACAAATCCTCCGAAGGAGACGATCAGGTTCCAGCTCTCCCACCCGCGTGCGGCCTCGTAGGTATAAATCTGGCGCGGCATGCCAAGGATGCCGGGAACGTGCATGAAGTCAAAGGTCAGGTGGAAGCCGATCAGGAACATCCAGAAGTGCCACTTGCCCAGGCGCTCATCGAGCATCTTGCCCAGCGCCTTCGGGTACCAGTAGTAAATCGCCGCAAAGATGTTGAAGACCACCCCGCCGACCAGCACATAGTGGAAGTGCGCGACGACAAAGTAGGAGTTGTGCAGCTGCCAGTCCCACGGTGAGGACGAAAGCATGACGCCGGTAAGCCCCGCGATGAGGAACTGGAAGACAAAGGCCGAGGCGAAGAGCATGGGCGTGGCGAAGCGCAGCTTGCCGCCCCACATGGTCGCAATCCAATTAAAGATCTTGATGCCGGTAGGCACCGCAATGATCATCGTTGACAGGGTGAAGAAGGCGTTCGCAACCGACGTCATGCCGACGGTGAACATGTGGTGCGCCCACACGCCCAGCGAGACGAAGACGATACCGACCGACGCTGCGACCATGGCCGGGTAGCCAAAGATTGCCTTCCGCGAGAAGACCGGGATGATCTCGTTCGAGATGGCGAAGGCCGGCAGCACGAGCACGTACACTTCGGGGTGCCCGAAGATCCAGAAGAAGTGGACCCATACCAGCGCCGAGCCACCCATCTGCGTGTCAAAGAAGTGCGCGCCGAGATAGCGATCAAGCTCCAGCATGACCTGGGCGGCGGTGAGTGGCGTGATGGTGACCAGGGTCAGCGAGGAGACGCAAAGCATCAGCCAGCAGAAGAGCGGGATGCGCATCATCGTCATACCCTTGCAGCGCATGCTGATGATGGTGGCAACAATGTTGATGGCGGTGCCGAGCGTTCCCCAGCCGGCGACGAAGAGCGAAAGCGCCCAGAAGTCAACCTGGTGGCCCTGCGAGTAGGTGCGTGAGGTAAGCGGCGCGTAGGCAAACCATCCCACGTCCGGCGCAGTGCCCGTCCCGTACAGCCCGGAGCCGCCAATGAACGAGTAATAAAGCAGCAGTCCGCCGAAGGCCGTCAGCCAGAACGAGAATGCGTTCAGGCGGGGGAAGGCCATATCCCGGGCGCCAATCATCAGCGGGACAAGGTAGTTTGCAAATCCGAACAGGATCGGCATGCCGACGAGGAAGACCATCGTCGTGCCATGCATCGTGAAGATGCGGTTATATACCTGGGGCGTGAGGAAGTGGTTGTTCGGCACCGCAAGCTGGATGCGGATCAGGATCGCCTCAACACCAGCAACAAGCAGGAAGAAGAGCGAGTAGAGGATGTAGAGGATGCCCAGGCGCTTGTGGTCCACGGTGACGACCCATCCGTGCAGCCACTCGCGAAACGTACCTTCGTCGACCTTGGTCGGCGTCAGGTCCAGGGTTCCGATCGGTAGAGTTATATCGGCCATATCGGCTGTGTTCCTCCTGCTTGCTTGACCGGCGTCTGCCTCATTGGCAGACGAGGTTTGTGCGCCACTGCGGCGCAATCCATCGAAAGGCGCCAGGCGCGGCGC
The DNA here is from genome assembly GCA_964658255.1 of Candidatus Babeliales bacterium. Taxonomy (GTDB): domain Bacteria; phylum Acidobacteriota; class Terriglobia; order Terriglobales; family Acidobacteriaceae; genus EB88. Next base: position 5,102 of record CAZZYO010000023.1, on the reverse strand, counting down.
AGATCAGACCATCCCAACAGGCGCGGCTACCGCCTGGCGTTAGTTCAGACTGGCCAGGTATGCCGTCACCTGGTCCAGCTGTGTTTCGTCCAGCTGCATGGCCGGCATCAGGGCGCCCGGCTTCAGTTCATTCGGGTTGCGAATCCAGGCCTTCAAGAGATCTGGATGATTTGGAAAAGCGCCCGAGGCCAGCGTGTCCCGGGTGCCGAAATGCGTCAGGTCCGGTCCAAAGTGACCATTGGCGACCGTGCCGCGGATCGCGTGGCAGTTCATGCAGGCCTGCGTCTCAAACACCTGCTTGCCCATCGCCACCGTGGCCGCGCTCGGGGCGGGGAGCTGCTGGTTTGCGACCCAGGCTGCAAACCTCTGCGGCGTGTCCACGTAGACCCGGAGCAGCATCTTCGCATGCTGGGTTCCGCAGAACTGTCCACACTGTCCCACATAAACGCCAGGCGCGTGTGGATCAACCCACATCGCGTTCTCATGGTTCGGGATAGCGTCCGTCTTGCCGGCCAGCTGTGGCACCCAGAAGCTGTGAATCACATCGGCTGATAAAAGCTTGAGATAGGTTGGCGTAGGGTGCGCCGGGTCAGAGAGCGGCACGTGGAGCTCATTTGCCGTCACAATGCCGTACTTCGGGTACCGGAACTCCCACCAGAACTGGTGACCGACCACGGTGACGTCGAGGGCTTCCTTGGGCTTTGGCGCGTCCTGGATAGCGAAGATAAACCGCGCCGTGGTCAGGAAGAGCACTACCACAATGATGACGGGGATCACCGTCCAGGCCAGCTCAATCTGCGTGGAGCCGTAGACCTGCGCGGGCTCCGTGTTGTCCTCGCCCCGCTGCCGGTACTTATACATAGCGTAGATCTGCAGCCCGCCGACCACGGCGAAGATGCCACCGGTGATCGCCAGGACAAACATCGAAAGATCAAAGACGTTTGAGGCCGGGGTCGACACCGGCGAGAACATGCTGGGTGTCGCCTTTGGACCCTCTGCAAGGCTGGAATGCCCGGCTGCGAGCAGCAGGAGCGCGCAACCGGCAGCACGCGCAAAGCCTGCCCCCACCGTCACGACTCTGGGTGCGATCCTGCCTGCGCTCCTGTGAGCTCCCTGTGCGCTGCCGCCTCTGGTCCCCATCTTCAATGCTTCCCCTCGCTGCGCTTTCCTTCTGTGCTGCTGAAGCTTACTCCTCTGCGTGCCCGCTGACGAAAGGCCTAAAAGTGAGGCACTCGACACCTGCTGCGCAAAGCTTATATGCTGGTTGCCGCTTGAAGCGATCTTCGTTGCTTCCGCTCTTATCCTAGCAGTAAGAATCGCACTCTCCGGGCCTGGCGTACGCTCCGCTTCCATCGCACACAAGCGGTGGTCTGCGCCTTTTTACTAGCCACCTTCCATTGATTCACGCGGATCTTCTCTCTCTGTGCTGGCCCCGCAATCTTAATGGTCCGCTGCGCGGGAGCGCCGTCCACCTGCTCCAGTAGATGCGACCTCCGCACGCGCGGCATGCGCTATGCGCTCTTGCGCTGCGAGATCGTAAACAGAGGGTCAGCTTGCTCCGGTCAAGCCGCCTGTAAATCGGCGAACTGCGGCCAGGCCGCGCGCAAGCGTTGTCAGGCTGGTGCCGTCGCTGTAGGCGTGCAACACCGCGCGACCAACCAGCGGCAGTCGCATCAGGCGAAAGCCGCGCTCTGGCTCGGCGTAAAACGTGCGGGCCGCCCGCTCACTCACAGCCAGATCCGCGCATTGTCGGCGCAGCAGACGCGCGTATGCCGCCGCCCCGGGCACGCCGTCGTTGAGAGCAGCAAGGATGGCCGCTGCGGCCGCCTGGCCGCTCACGATCGCGCCGTGGATGCCTTCGCCGGTCAATGGATCGACAAAGCCGGCCGCGTCGCCGGCCAGCAGGGTGCGCGTGTCGGAGGGAGCATACCTGGCCGCTCCCAGGCCCAGAAACTGGCCAACGGTCCGACCCTGCTGCGCTGTTCCGCAGCGAGCGGCAATGTAGGCATCGAGTGCCGCACGATCTACTCCGATCGCACCTGCTGGCACGGCCGTGTCGCGCGAGGTATACAGCCCGACGTTCACATGATCGTTGCGCGGGAAGAGCCATCCATATCCCCCGTGAACCGGCGCAAAGTCAAAGGTGAGCGGGAAGTCGCGACCAGTCGACGTATAAGGCACATTCCGCTCGACCGCGAAACCTCGTCGAAACCACGCGGCAGGCTTGCCGGAGGCCTGGGCGGCGAGCGCGCGCACCCGGCTGTGCACCCCATCCGCGCCGACGATAAAGCGCGCTTCCAGCGGCGCAGCCTCGCCCTCGACGTGCACAACGACGCGGTCCGCCAGCTCTGTAAGTCCGGCAAGCGCGCCTACTCGCCGGAACTGCGTACCGCGCCTCTGTGTCTGCTCCAGGCAGTAAGCGTCCAGCTCAAGCCGCATGGTCATCATGCAAAATGGCGTGCGCCGGCCCACGAGAACAGGCTGACCTGGTCCGCTCCTGTGCTCGAGCAGGGCTTCTGAAATCGTCTTGCGCACCACCGGGGCGATGGAGTAGCGCAGCGCCCGCACAGCTTTGATGGTCAACGCGCCGGCGCACGCCTTCTCGCGAGGAAACTCGGCCCGGTCGACCAGGAGTACCTGCTTACCAGCCGCCGCCAGGTCATAAGCAGCCGCACACCCTGCAGGCCCCGCACCCACAATCAACGCGTCCCAGATCACACGTCGATTATCCGCTAAAGGCAAGACCCCCCCTACGCGGGAGGCGCAGCGGCCTCCAGGGCAGATGACGCCAGCCGCGTAGGCGGTTCTTCAGAACGGAAGTCGGCCAGAGAAGACCAGGCCGTGGTTGTAGCTGTGGTACTCCGAGGTGGCAAGCTGGATGCCTGCGCCGAGCGTTACGCCCACACGCTTGTGCAGGTGCCAGCGGCTAATGACGCCCGGGGTGACGAAGGTCTGAATGCGCCCGTCGTTGTCGCCGCCCTTGTAGTAGGTCGAGTTGACTTCTACCTCGGGCCACCAGTGAGGATCGTGGTGGTACTGGAAAGCAGTGTTCCAGGCGATGGGCCGCCCGGCTTTCTCGGCATCGTGCACTGGCAGTGTCGCGCCTACCGTGGACTGCACTGCGAAACCGCCATAGCCCTTGCCGGCTGCGAGTGTTGGGGTGACAGTTGCGTTGCGCGCCCCGTTCAGGTAGGTGCCGGTGGTGATCGAGCCCCCGGCGAAGGCGGTCACGATCGCATTATGGTGCTCCTCGTTGCTTGCGTACAAGCGGTACTTCAGCAGGAAGGATGTATCGCCGAAGCCGTCCTTGGCGGTTGAGTTGTGCTGAAGGTAAGGAGGAACATTGGCAATCAGCTCGATGCGGCGCGCCGGGATCAGCTCAAGTCCCTTGCCATTGCCGTAGTTCCAGAGCGTGGTGCGATTGCTGGTCTGCTTCTGGCGCAGAAAGTCGGTGCGCAGCTCCTGCTCGAGGCGCGGGGTAACGGTGACCAGCGGCGTCACCCAATGCGGCTGCTCTGCCTGGGTCGCGGTCGCGCGAGCCTGCCAGCTGTCGAGGAAACCCTGCTGAGCAAGGCAGGGAAGGGTGGCGGCCAGCAGCAGCGTGGCTGTCGCGGTGATGCGGGAAAAAGGGGGCAAGTCAGGACCATCCTTGAAGGAAGCTAAAAGTGTCTGCTAACGACGACTTTATCCGATTTGTATCGATTTGCAGTGCTAGTCGAAGGCGCGTTGTTGTCGCTGCGCCGACATAGAGCGACCTTCCGTCGCGACAAGCTGCGGTGCCTGAGCTGCAGCCTTGCGTTCGTGGAGTGGGCCAGGGCTGCATCTACCCTCATGCCGGTACAGGCTGCGACAATCGATAGTAGCGAGGCGTCCCCACGTGTCAGAGACCCAGCAAATCCTCACCCTCAGCCGCCGCGCTCTCGCACGTGAAGAGGAGCTTTGCCTGGTGACGGTGGTGCACGTGGAGGGCTCGTCTTATCGCAAGCCCGGCGCCCGGATGCTGCTTACCTCAGGGGGCGAGCGGGCGGGCACCATCAGCGGAGGCTGCCTGGAGGCGGAGGTAAGCCGCAAGGCCTGGTGGCTCACTGAAAAGGGGCCGCACGTAGAGCGCTACTCAAGCTTTGCAGAAGAAGACGGCAGCCTGCCCTACGGCCTCGGCTGCGGCGGCACCGTCACGCTGCTGCTCGAGCGCGGTGCCGCAGTGCTTGCCACGCTACGCGCGCTGGAGCAGGGGTTCACCGAGCAGCATTCATGCGTGCTGGTTACGGCGCTGGAACAGGCAGGGGAGCCTGGGACCGTGGCAATCGTCGTTCCGGCTGTAGGCGCGACCGAGCACGCCGACGCGTCCTCCGTTTCTCTACAGCCGCTGTACCTGCGCCGGGGCGCTACACTCGCCGGGCTGCACACGATCGTCGCCCAGACATTTGCAGAGCGGCGATCGGGCTACCTTGCCGATCTGGAACGACCCGCCTACGCCTTCCCGCCATTCCCAGGCACTCAGGATGCAGCGGCCCTGCCGGCATATTTTGTGGAGTATCTCGCTCCGCCACCGGCGCTCACGATCTTCGGAGCCGGGGATGATGCGCAGCCGATCGCCGCGCTCGCCCACTCGCTCGGTTGGCGGGTCACTGTCGCCGATGGACGTGCGCACCTTGCCCGGCGCGAGCGCTTTCCGCAGGCAGCCGCGGTGCGCGTGCTTGACTGGGAGCAGACCCTGGGCCAGGCCGATGCTGGGCTGCGCGCAGCCTGCGGTCTGAACGGAGAAGCCCTGGCGCCAGAGGTCGGCGACGGGCTGAATCGGCTTTTCATGGGGGGCGGGCCCCTGCTGTCTGACCCGCTCGCGATCATCCTGACTCACAGCTACATTCAGGATCGCGCCCTGCTAGCCGCGCTGCTGCCCCGAAAGCTCGCGTACCTGGGCATCCTTGGACCGCGCCATCGCACCGAGCGCCTCCTAGGTGAGGTTACCCCTGGGCTGGGCCTGGCCATCGATGAGGCGTTTGCCCGCCTGCACAGCCCGGTCGGGCTCGATCTCGGCGCGAGCGATCCAGCTTCGGTCGCGCTTTCGATCCTCGCCGAGATCCAGGCCGTGCTTCACGGCC
>CAZZYO010000022.1:0-43557 GCA_964658255.1 Candidatus Babeliales bacterium | reverse complement strand
ACCGAGTACACCTATGGTACCGAGTACACCTATGAAGGACGCACCCGGGCTGACGCTTGTGGGCCGCGCCGGGCCAGCACTTCAACACGTTTCTGGAGTAAACACAATGGCAGACCTGCACGCAACCAGCACCAACGGCAACGGATACAACAACGGCACCGGCAGCACGACGAGCTTGCGTTTGAAGGTCGGCCTGGCCGAGATGCTTAAAGGCGGCGTCATCATGGACGTGATGAACGTTGAGCAGGCCCGCATTGCCGAAGAAGCCGGGGCCGTCTCTGTCATGGCGCTGGAACGCGTGCCGGCCATGATTCGTGCCGAAGGCGGTGTGGCCCGCATGGCCAGCCCCAAGCTTATCAAGGAGATCATGGCGGTTGTTTCGATCCCCGTGATGGCCAAGGCCCGCATCGGGCACTTTGCCGAGGCGCAGGTGCTGGAGGCGATTGGCGTTGACTTCATCGACGAGTCGGAGGTGCTGACCATGGCCGACGAGGTCCACCACATCGATAAGCACGCTTTTCGGACGCCGTTCGTGTGCGGCGCGCGTGATCTGGGGGAGGCTTTGCGGCGCATTGCCGAAGGAGCTGCCCTGATCCGCACCAAGGGAGAGGCTGGCACGGGCGATGTGGTCCATGCCGTCAAGCACATGCGCCAGATTCGCCGCGAGATGCGTGCCCTGACCGTGCTTTCAGACGATGAGTTGTATGTCGCTGCCAAGGAGCATCGCGCGCCCTACGAGTTGGTCCGCATGGTCGCCAAGGCTGGCAAGCTGCCGGTGCCGAACTTCTCAGCCGGCGGTATCGCCACGCCAGCAGACGCGGCGCTGATGATGCAGCTTGGCGCCGAGACCGTCTTTGTCGGCTCGGGCATCTTCATGAAAGAGCGGGCTACCCCGCTGGCAGTCGAGACCGATGCCAAGGATCGCGAGGAAGCCGTCTCGCGCGCGCGCGCCATCGTGCTCGCGACCACCCACTACAACGACCCGCACATCGTTGCCGAGGCAAGCGAGCAGGTGACCGGAACCATGAAGGGCCTGGCGGCGCTGGCGCTTGAGGAGTCCCAACTACTGCAAACCCGCGGGTACTAGGCGCGGCGAGCATTGCCGTCACGGCGGGCTGCAGGGCGCGTCGATAACTCGCACCCTGGTACTCGTAGCCCAGGCTGGTATTGGTCGCCCAGGTACTCGTAGACTGGGTACTCGCCCCCGGGTGCCCTGCGCGGGACAGCGAATCAGGATGACAGAAGTGCACTCACTCCGCATCGGCGTACTTGCCCTCCAGGGCGACTTTACTGCGCATGCGTCTGCCATCCTCGAGGCTGCTGCAGAGGGCGGCATCGAGGCTACGGCAGCACTTGTCCGCAAGCCTGCTGAACTGGCTGAGCTTGACGGCCTGGTGATCCCTGGCGGCGAGTCAACTACCTTCCTCAAGTTCCTGGAACGCGACGGCTTCCTCTCTGACCTGCAGGCCTTTGTCTCGACGCGCCCAACCTTTGGGACCTGTGCGGGAGCCATCCTGCTTGCGCACGAGGTCCTGCATCCACCGCAGGCTTCGCTCGCCGTGCTCGACGCCTCGGTTGAGCGCAATGCCTATGGGCGGCAGAATGAGAGCTCGATTGAGCAGTCGGAGACCACGCTGCCCGGCGGCGGCTCGATCGAGGCGGTCTACATCCGTGCCCCGCGGATGACCCGCGTAGGCGATAGCGTGACCGTGCTGGCCCGCCGCGACGGCTTTCCGGTACTGGTGGAGCAGGGTCACCTGCTGGCCGCGACTTTCCATCCGGAGCTATCCCAGGGCCGCCGTGTGCATGCGCACTTCCTCACCATGGTCCGCAATTATGTCGCGCAGCGCGCAACTGGATAACCGACGCCTGGCCTGGGAGACGAGTATCCCCGCCAGAAAGACCTAGGGCCGATTCTTGCTGCCAAGCCGAGTGCAGGTACCACTCACGGCGCGATCACCGCATATGTGTTCAAAGTTGCTGGTCGAAGCTCCGGTAATCCGTTCCTTTGCTTTGAGAGCAACAGCAACGTGTCTCTTCTTTGGGTAATTACATACTCGACACACATCCCGCGGAAGGGGATGATCGAGTATGCCAACCAGAGCAAGAAGAAAGGCTGACCAAAAGAAGCACCAAGTTCGCTCATGGGCCATCGTTGGGACGATTGTCATGGCTGTAGCCCAATACATTTTCCCTGGAAGCGAAGGTACGCTGATATCTGCTCTCGTAATAGTGTTCGCTTTCAGCGTCCCGCTTGCTCGTAATGGGTACATTTATGCCGCCAAGTGGTACGTTTGGGTTCCGATCTTGCTCGCGCATGTAATTCTCTTAGGTTCTATTGGGTGGTGGCGTTGGCCTCGAATCAAGGTTAGCCCCTCACTCATTTCTTTTAGGGGGATTCCACAGGAGACTTACGATTTCTCCGTAAGAAACGATACCGACTCAGAAGCCTATCTCGTCAGAATTCCTTTCCAGGTTCCGAACGGGATGGATGGAAAAATTGAACCGCATGTAGCGAAGGACGAAATAGACTCAGCACTTCCGCTTGAAGAGTATGGCTACTGCTATGGAAACGACGGGCATGAGTACGTTCTTGCGGAAATTCCTGTCCTTGGTTCACGTCAGTCAAGACGCTTGTCTTTGATCTATTCTGGACGTACTCCAGCAACCGCAAGAGCTGAAGCAATCACGTTTGTTAACGAACAGCCTCCACACTCGCCGTCATTGCAAGCTGGAGGGATTACCGGAGATTATCGGGTTTGTCATATGCAAGGACGGGTTAAATGAAGACTGATTATCGCGAGGGATCAGAAGCACTGAAGAAGTTTGAGGACGGCATGAAAAAGCTGTTTCAAGCACCGAAGCCTAAAAGCCCATTCAAGCCGTCCCCTGCCAAACCGAAGGAACAACCCAGCAAGGATTAGCGTTTGCGCTTGCCCCGTCCTTGCCGTTGCTTAGTGTGAGGTCCCGCCTCCAGTAAGCGCGGAATAGGTCAGGCGATGACCAAACACATTCGACATGGCAGCTTCAAACCGGGCCTGATCGTTCATGTTCTTGCGGTTGTTGTAACGGCAGCTCTGCTCATCCAAGTAGCGGAACAGGTGGAAGGCTTCAACTGAAACGTAAGTGCCGCTAATGCCGCGCTTCAACAGGCTCCAGAAGTTCTTAAGGCGATCAGTATGAATGCGACCGTTGACATACTCGACAGCATGATCCACGACCGCATGGGCATATTGCCCAGCCAAGCCCTCATAGGAGAGAAGAGCATCGGTATAGAGAGCGGAACCAGCCTCGACATGCTTCTTTACTTCCGACTGGCTCGTGGAGCCAATCCGGGGTTCCAGTCTTTCTTCATGTGTCAGCCAAAATCGGGACGTGGCGTGCTCTTGCTAACGAACAGCGACAACGGCTTAGACCTCGTCAACAAGCTGGTATCCGCGACCATCCCAGGAACGCATCCAGTGCTGGCTTTTCCTATGCTTCACCCGAAGGACTGAGAGCTTTGTGCACTCTGGCTGTTACTCGTTGTAAACGCGCTTCTCTTCACCTGCTCTCACAACCCTGATCAGCGCCAACGCTGTACAACCTGAAACCCTAAACAGGTGTCTACTTCGAACCTTTGGTGGAGTGACCTCAAGCTGTGCCATCCTGAGTAGACCCGTCCTCCGGCTCACCGCGATACTCGACCGGAGGTCAACAATCTCGCTCGCTCGACAAATGAACGGCATATAAACCGCGCTTTCGACCGAGGAGGAACCAGGATGCCCAGCCAACTCCACACCTCGGCCTCTGCCAGCCTTTTTGATCTCCCCACCTGCATTGCTCAATGCCGGGGCAGGATGTCCAGCCTGACGCTTATGCACCTCGGTCCTCCAGATCCATCGCACTCCGTGCACTCTGGGTGGACCTTGTGACCACCGCGCTTCGCACCCTGGGCTGGCTTCCGCCCAACGGCTCGCTCCACGGCGCTCGCCTCGACTCTCTGCTGGCCTGGAACCTGGCCGTGCTCACCGCAGTCCTGCTGCTGGCTCACCTGCTGCTGCTGTGGAGCCTGGTACGCCGGCGGGCGTCGACTGCCATACCCTCGGCCGCTTCGTCAGCTCTTTCGCGGCCATGGCTCGCCGAGTGGCTTCCTACCCTGGGCTGCGCGGCCCTATTCGTCGGGATGGCTATCAGCTCCGAGCGCTTGTGGGCAACGCTGCGCTATGAGGGCCCGGTCCCCGGTGCGATGCAGGTCGAAGTCGTCGGCGTGCAGTTTCAGTGGTACTTCCGTTATCCGGGTGACGATGCGCATTTTGGAGGGATTCGGCCCGCGCTGGTCAACGCCGCCGCCGGGAACCCCCTGGGGCTGGATCCGGCAGACTCGCACGGCGCAGACGACATCGTCGCGAGCGTCCTCGTACTCCCGGCTGGACGTGAGGTCGATCTACGCCTGCGCGCGCACGACGTGATCCACGGTTTCTTCATCCCGGGCATGCGCCTCAAGCAGAATGCCGTTCCCGGGCTCATGCTCCACGTTCACTTCACCCCAACCGTGCCGGGCACCTACCCGATCCTCTGCACCCAGGTGTGCGGCTCCGGGCATGCCCGCATGCAGGCGGCGCTGCGGGTTGTGTCCGCGCCCGAGTACGCCGCATGGATCGCGGCCCGCGAGCGAGCGCGCCCCGTGCAGGCCTTGCAGAACACCCGGGCTCCGCAAACCGCTGCAGGCCCACGGTTTGAACCGAAGCAGGGCGGCCACTGATGCCCGCAGAGCAGGAGCCCGGGTCCGCCGTGCTTCCAAGTGCAGCACCATCGCCTACATCGGTACGCTCGCGGCCCCGGCTAAACCATCATCGCCGCCTCGGCGTGCAGTACCTGCTCCTTTCGCTCGCAGCGGTTGCGATCGGCACCCTGCTTTCGCTGGTCATGCGGATCCACCTGGTGTGGCCTGGCTTGCGCCTGCCTGTGGTCGGCGTGCTGCCGCCTGAAAGCTACCTGGCCCTGGTCACCATGCATGGCACGCTGATGATCTTCTTCGTGCTTACCACGGCTCCGCTTTTTGGCTTCGCCAACCTGGTTCTCCCCGAGCAGATCGGGGCCCACGGCATGGCTTTTCCGCGCCTGGGCACGCTCGCCTTTCGGCTCACGGCGCTCGCGCTCGTGGTCCTCATCGCCGCCTTCTTCGTCACGCAGGGGGCGCCTATTTCCGGCTGGACGAGCTATCCGCCACTCTCGGCACTCGCTGCCGCAGGCCCGGGCCAGGGCGCTGGCATGGACCTGTGGCTCGTCTCGCTCGCAGTCTTCTGTGCTGCAGCATGGCTGGGTGCGATCCCACTGCTGGTCACCGTGCTGTATGAACGCGCACCGGGCATGCGCCTGATGCGAATGCCGTTGACCGTCTGGGCGTGGCTGGTTGCTGCGGTGCTTGTGCTGCTTGCCTTTGGCGTGCTCCTTGCAGCGCTGCTGATGCTGTTCGCCGACCGGCACGCCGGCACCAGCTTTTTCGTGCCTGCGGGGGAAATTGTCAACGGTATTGCGCTCACCCGGACCGGCGATGGCTCGCCGCTGCTCTGGCTGCACTTGTTCTGGTTCTTCGGCCACCCAGAGGTGTACATCGCGGTCCTGCCCGGGATGGGGTTGACCTCGTCCCTGCTCGCAAACTTTGCACGCCGCCCTATCCTGAGCTACCCGCTGATGGTCTGGACCACGGTGGCCATCGGCGCGCTCGGCCTGGTCGTATGGGGCCATCACATGTTTGTCTCCGGCATGAATCCCTACGCGGGCACGGCGTTCGCGCTCACCACCATGGCGATCGGCATGCCGAGCGCAGCCAAGGTCTTCAGCTGGCTTGGCACGCTGTGGGGTGCGCGGGGCAGCGGTCCCGTGCGCTTCCCTACGCCGATGCTTTTCGCCCTCGGCTTCGTGTCACTCTTCATCACGGGTGGCCTCACCGGGCCGATCCTGGCCCAGCCTGCGCTCGACAGCTACCTGCACAACACCTACTTCGTGGTAGCTCATTTTCACCTCATCATGGGCATGGCAGGCGCCTTCTCGATCTTCGCTGGGGTCTACTACTGGTTTCCCCTGATGACCGGGCGCCTGATGTCGGAGAAGCTGGGTCGCTGGCACTTCTGGCTCACCTTCTCTGGCGCTTATGCGACATTCTTCCCCATGCACTTCGCCGGACTGGCCGGCGAGCCGCGCCACTATGCGCAGCTGACCGGTACGACCTCTTCGCTTGCGGCGCTGCTGCCACTCCAGCGCGGCATCACCTACGCGGCGATGGTGCTCGCAAGCGCGCAGCTGCTCTTTCTCATCAACCTGTTGCTCAGCCTGCGACGGGGTCAAATGGCAGCCGGAAACCCCTGGCAGGCGACCACGCTGGAATGGGCACCGCGGACCTGGCACGCGCTCCCCAGGACGGAAAAGCCCATAACGCGTGGCCCATACGAGTACGCAGGTAACGGCCAAATGGAGCGGGCGCAACCAGATTTTAAAATGCAGTGTGACTCCCTCCTCGAACCCGAGTAAGCTTCCCTGAGAGGGACACCTCCCCATGCCCGCGACCTTCACCCCCCGGCCTCTTACTGAAATCGAACGCAAAGACCCCGGCTTCGGGGGCAAGCCGCCGCTTGACAAGCGCCCCACGGGGGGCGGTGGCGAGGGAGACAATGGCGACGATCATCTGCGCCGGCGCGGCCCGCGCGAGCTGCTCGAGCGGTACCGGCTGGGGCTGTTCTTTATGCTGGCCGGCGACCTGATGTTCTTCATCGCGCTGGTGAGCGCCTTCTTTGTGCGGCAGTCTGCAGGGCATTTCGACGCGCGGGACAACTACATCACCGACTGGCATCCGCTGCACGTGCCACCGATCCTGTGGGTGAACACGGCTGTCCTGCTGGTGAGCAGCATCACGGTCGAGATGGCCCGCCGCCAGCTCTTTCGCGAGATGGACGTCATTGAGGAGTGGCTTGGCCTGGGCCGCCCTGCAGCGAAGCGCGCCCTGCCCTGGCTGCTGGCAACTCTCGCGCTGGGTGCGCTTTTTCTTGCCGGACAATGTGCAGCCTGGCGCCAGTTACAGGCTGAGCGGCTCTTCTTTGCGACCAACCCGAATAGCTACTTCTTTTACATCATCACGGGCAGCCACGCGCTGCACCTGCTTATCGGACTGGTTGCGCTCACCGCCGCCGTCATCGGTCTCTACAAGCTGCGCCGGGTGCAGCTGCGGCAGATACTGGTGGACTGCACGGCCTGGTACTGGCACAGCATGGGCGTTCTCTGGGTGTTTCTCTTTGTGCTGCTGGTCTGGTTTCAGTAGAGTGCTGCGACGGCGCCGAGGGCTCTCATCACAAAGCGTCGGGGCAAAGCTGTATCGCCATGCCTGTGCTGTCGTAGCGCTCTTCGTGGCGCTGCTGGCCGGTACAACGGTGCTTGAGGGCCAGGGGTGCACCTCCTGCCGGGACCTGACCGCGGGTAGCGCGCCACGTGCCAGGCAGGGCCTGCAGAGGGGCATCGAGGTGCTGGGAGTACCAGCGCTTGCCATCGTCGCAGGCATCGCCCTGGTAGCCTGGCGCCTCGACAGCCGAAGCAGGTAAGCGCTCAAGGACCGAGACCCTCAGGCGCACGGAAGAGCTACCTTGCAGACATCGGCGAGGGAGTGGGCCTTGCCTGGCATAGAACCACAGCGAGCCTCTTCTAACCGAGCCTCTTCTCCAGGGTCGGTGGCCATAGCTGTACAGGCTCCAGCTCTGCGGATTTCAAGGTCTCCGCCAACACTATCCGGGCCCATGAACCGGCCCATCTTCAGTGGACAGTCGATGCCGGATGCGGCACTCAGAAATTTTCGCCTCCACTGAGTAAATATGCCGCACCAACAAATAATGCAGAGGCCAACAGGAGTAATCCCCACGCACCCTTTCGCCGGTTCAGAGCAACCGAAAGCATCGTAGTGAGTAAACAGGCGATGCTGCTCAACCAGCAGGCCACACACAAATGCCAGAAGAGACCCTCATTCGCAGAAAACCTAACCAGTTGTAGCGTGCAAAATAGTAGACCTGCGGTAATTACTGTTAACCAAGTAGAGAGTGTCGTCACCACCCATCGAGCGCCGTGCTCGCCGCTTACCATGTGGGCACCATTTATCTCCGAGGGTTGCCTGCTTTAGACGAGGGTCAACCCCCAGAGCTTCGACGCAGGAGGTAAGAAGGCCGAAGTATCACCTGACGTGAGAGACGGGTTAAAGACATCGTAATGGTAGTCTCCAGTGACAGGTGTTCCGTTTACCCCTGACCGCTTCGTGATATTTACGTGGAGGCCACACATAGGGCGATCTTGTCTCATGGCGATTCCAGTGTGGTTGCTCATTTCGTGATCAGCCAAAAACTGGTCTCCACGGCTAACGTAGAACCTCGAAGTCTGAAGTAGCCCCCATGAGTTGGCTCTGGCTCAAACCATTCAGATTGAATGTGCCATTCATCTGCACGAGAGAAGAATCTGAAGCGCTTGAAGTCGTAGAAGGGTCAACCCAGCTCTGCGTTAGCGTGGTATTGGGGTTCGAACTCCAATCGCCGTAGTTGGTATTTGATCGCTGCTCATTCGTGAGCTGAGCGTTCTCGAAAAGGTTGGGGCTGACGTAGGTGCCGCCTTGGTTAGAACACCCTGCTGCGTTTCCTGTCTGCTTGTCATCTGCGGCGTCGAAGCTACTGCCGTCCTACACGCATTCCATACCGGTTGGGTCTGTGTTTGTGAGCGGGTTGTTCTGCGCGTAGCTGTACAGATTCAGGCTTTGCGGATTGCCATGCGGCTGTTCAGCAGCTTCCATACCGCCTCCAGATCACTGTTGCACCTAAGTTGCTGATAGGCAATGCGTTGACCGTCGTCAACGTTTTGCCTCCGTACTCAACCCTGGGAGGGGTAGAGTGTCGTAAATCTCCATGTGCGCAGCACATCGCTCGTTCTCTCGGTTGCCACGGGTGCTGGCTGCAGGCCAAACACGCAGCAAGGCCGCCTCCCGGAGTACAGCCTGCGACATGATGGACTATCTATGACGTGTAGGAGACGAGTTGAGCTGTTCTTGCTCGAAGGCCGTGACGAACCGACCCGCCGCCTCACGAACTAATTGCCATTCAGGGTCATCGAAAACACTTTGAGGCTCAGGATAGTTCGGCAGCTTTTCTCCATAGTTTCCAAATGCCTGTTTGAAGTCATTCCAGGCAGTCACCTGCTCTGCTGAAAAGTTCTTTGAGTACAAAGTGTAAAAAAGGTCGAATGTTGATTCGTCTAAATCATTGTAGATATCTCCAACCCAGTTGATTTCATCTCTCGGACCAAACCAAGTCTTCTGTTGATGATCTCTGCTGGCAACGTTCTCAACCCTGCGCAACAGGTAAGTCAACCATTGATCGAATGACATCATTCTTGAAAAGCCTCTCGGATAATGGATCTGGTTCTACGGAATCGGTCCAAACGTGTCAGGAGGCAATTCGGTGCCTTAAGGAATATGAGATTCCAATGACTGGTTATCAACCTGTTGGCCGTTGGCATCGAGAGGCTGGCCATTCTTGAAAACCCTCCTATAGTTTCTCTGCTGCCCTGGATTTGAACTGCCTGGCTTCGCCTTCTCTAAGAGAACCTGATTATGAGGATTGCTGGGGTCCTGAAGCTTAACGCCGTCGCCATTTCGAAGCGGCTTCTCCACCCAATTCGCCGGAACAAAAGCCGGTCTGCCAAAAGGAATTAGCGCAGCCAAAGACTTCATTCCTAGGGTAGGACCGTCCAGCATTAAAGCACGTCCCATTTGCTGGTAGCCATGGCTTTGGCCAAGCATTGCTCGGGTCAAACCAGTAAAGAACATGCCTGCTGGGTCGCTGTCAGGTGGAGGATTGGGATCGCTGCCCTGCCACTCCTTCGACTGGCTATTCCAAAAGAGACCATTGTTCTGCTCGCCGTTGTAATCGCCAGTCCAACATTGAAAGCCTGAGCCGTCGCCGCAGTCCTGCCAGCTAGCATGACCGTCGTAATCTCGTCGAGTTAGCGGGTTGTTCCTTGCATAGGCGTAGAGATTGAGCGTCTGAGGATTGATCGTACTTCCGTTTGGAATGGCTTCAGGAACATCATCTTCGCTCATGTCCTGATAGTCAGGGCTCATAAAGCGGCCCTGCCCTATTGCACCGTCGATGGCGGGGTGTACTCCACGCGCACGGTTTGTATCTGGAAAGGCGTCACGGGCACCGTCACGTGGTTGCCCGTTACGCTCAGCGCCGGCCCTTCGGGCTTTTCCATCAGGTTGACAATCGACGCCCTGGTCGCCCCTTCCGGCACGGTGAGCGTTACGGGCGCGGACTTGCCCTCAAACTCATAGAAGCGAATCACCAGTGCATCGTCCGTCTCGGCTTTCTTGATAGCCGTCACAGCCACGTTCTTCGCATCCACCTGGAAAAAAGAGTGCTCCGGACTCATGGCTCCGGTGTGCGCCTCGACCTGCATACCTTCCAGTGCGTAGTTGAAGTCATATCCATGCTCGACAGTTTGCGCGGCCTGCCAGGTGCCCGCGTGCGGATAGAGCACGTAGCTGAAGTGGTGGCGCTCACGGTCGGCGTCCGGGTCGGGCCAGACCGGCGAGCGCAACAGTGTAAGTCGCAGCAAGTTACCAACAGCGTCATAGCCATACTTTGAGTTATTGATCAGGCTGAAACCATGCGCGCCATCGCCAAGGTCAGCCCAGCGCATCGCTGGCACCTCGAAGCGAGCTTTCTCAAAACTGTTGTTGCGGGTCGTCGGTCGCTCGATGGTGCCGAAGGGAATTTCATACGTCGCCGACGGATCTGCGGCCGCGAGCGGGAACGCTACCTTGAGCAGAATGTGTGTCTCATGCCAGTCGATGTCATTGGTGACCACCGCGTGATCGGCGCCGGTGTAGAGGATGATGTCCTGCGCAAAGGTGGACTTACCCCAGGTACGCGTCACACGAATGACGGATCGCAGCGGGCCCTGCTCCAACAGACGCACCGAGTCAACGCTGTGCAGTAGCGTAGGCGGAGCGTCGAGCGTGCCAGGGTCGATATTCCACGCGTCGTAGTCTTTGGGCGTGTCTTTAAAAGCCTGCAGTTCGTTGCCGCAGCCACCCTGCTGGATTGTTTCGAAGTTTGCCTTCTTGTCAAAGAGCGAGGTGATGCACCCGGTCTGCGGGTCGACCGTAAGCCGCAGCGCTGCATTTTCAATCGTGGTGCCGGAGCTCTTTAGCCCCGTCGCAAAATCATGCTTGCCAGCCGAGACGCGGTACACCGCATACCCAAGTGACGGTAGCTTGTCTGCATCGATCAGCACGCGATAGGTGTGTGTCGCAGGCGTGCTTGCGAGCACCTGCGATGGCACGACGTGGTTGCTGCTGTCATATACCGTCACGCTGTCGCCAGCGCCCGATGGCAGCTGAACCGACACCTCGACCAGGCCGCCGCGCTCCCATGCCAGCGGGTTGAAGAGCAGGACTGGCACACCATCTTTGACACGGGTGTCCACACCAGCGGCAACCTGCTTGAGCGACGCCGCTGTGATCTCGCTCGTCGACCAGCGTACCTGGTCGTAATCCTTTTGCGCGTCTTTGTAAATAATGCCGATGCCGGAGCCGGCAGCCAGGTCATGGAATTGGTTGAAGAGCACATGCTTCCACGCGTCGGTGAGGCGAGTGGCAGGGTATGGCTTCCCGTCAAGCCAGGCGAGCGAAGCAAACTTCTCCGCATTCAGTACCCACTCTTCGCTGTCACGCATGTTGCGCTTGTGGTCAGCCTGCGTGGTGTACACACCGCGGTGGTACTCAAAGTAGAGCTCGTCCTTCCACGTAGGCACGCTGATCTGCCCTGCCCCTGGCTGCGGCAGCACCGTGTCGCCTTTGGCCAGCGAAGCATAGTTCCAGACGGGCGAGTTCGTCGCGAGCTGCCCCTCAACCCTGGTGAAAAAAGGCTGCGCGGTGCCAAACTCCTCGTGTGCGATGACCTTGTTCGGCTCCATCCACTCCAGTCCCTGGTCAAGCATCGCGCGCGTGGGACCGCCGCCATGATCGCCAACGCCGTAGAGGTCCATCATCTCGGTCATGCCGGGCGAGCGCTCGCGCGCCATAGCCATATCGCGTGAAAGCCGGACCGGGTCGAGGTTGTCATTGGCATAATCGTGCGGGAAATAGGTGAGCACCTTGCTGCCATCAGGCGACTGCCACCAGAAAAGCTTGAACGGCAGCTGGTTCGTATCGTTCCACGTCATCTTCTGTGTCACGAAGTAATCGATGCCTGATCGCTTATAGATCTGCGGCAGCTGCCAGTTATATCCAAACGAGTCAGGGTTCCAGCCAATGCGCGTCGTCTTGCCATAGAGCTTTTGAAAGGTGGATTGCCCGACAAGAATCTGCCGCACCAGTGACTCGCCATCCGGCATGTTCAGGTCCGGCTCAAGCCACATGCCGCCAACCAGCTCCCAGCGGCCCTCGCCAATGCGCTGCTTGATCTGCGCGTTCAGCTCCGGATACTTGTCCGCCATCCATTGGCTGTACACCGCGGCTGACTGCGTGTAGGTGTAGCTCGGATACTCGTTCATCAGCTGCGATGCGGTGCTGAAGGTGCGCTTGACTGCGTCCACAGTCTCGGTCCATGGCCACAGCCACGCTGCGTCAATGTGTGAGTTGCCTGTCAGATGCAGCGTGGCTTGCTGGAGTGTGGGTCGCAAGGCCTCCAGGGTCGTCTGCGCCTTGCCCAGGCTCGCGTCAAAAGCAGGCTGGTTGTGCGTGTCGAGTGCCTTCAAATCGATCTCGTCGATGGCCGTGTCAAGTGTCTTGCGGTCGCCCGCGGAGCCTGGAGCAAGCGAGGGCAGCAGGAGCGCTGCACTCACTAACTGCTCGCGCAGCGTCTCCGGGTTCGGACGATTCGCCGCAAAGGTGATCTTCATCTCGACATGGTCGAAGGTCTTCTCGTCCACTGTCTGCAGCAGCTTGACGGCAACCACAATTCTGTCGCCGGGCCTGGCGTTTGCGAAAAGCTGAATCGCTTCGAGATCATCCCCCAGCGCCACCCGTCTGCCATTGAAGTAGAGAATCTGCGGCATGGGTCCGTTGGCAAACGCGCGAAAGCGAAAGCTTACATCTGCCCCCGTCAGGTCGTAGCCGTTCAGGTCCATGGGGACCGTGATGATGCGCCGGTACCAGACCGCCTCTTTGCCGGCCTTGGACTTCGCGTTCACCGTCTGCCAGGAAGAATCGTCAAGGGTTGTCGATTCGCCATGGGCCACGTCTCCGGAGTGGAATCGCCATGGTCCGTCGGGGAGGGTCTGCAGAGAGGCGAGCCGGTCAAGTGTAGCCTTCTCGGCGGGCGAAAAGACGATTGCCTGCGTGGTCGGGTGCTGCGACTCGAAAAGCTGGGCGGAGGCGGGAAGCGTGAGAGCCACTGAGATCGTCGAGCAGAGCGAAAGAGCGGAAATCCTGAACAAGCGGAGACCTCACCTTGAAATCGTTGCCAGCATTCTCATGCACTCGGCCTGCAAGGCCAATGCTGGGCGATAATAGCGCGAGCTGGATTCCTGTGGGAAGCCGAAAGTCAGCAGATGCCGGGAAGAGAAAAAGCCTCTGCAGCCCGCGCACGCAGGCTAATGCTGCCGCTCCGGCTGCAAAGACAAGCGCGAACAAACTCAAGTGGATCGATAGCGGCGCCACTCAGCTCGGCCAATCTGTCTCTCGCCTGCGATCAACGCGCTGGCCCGTCGATCGTAAAACGCTCGCCCACTTCCATCGTTAGCGTAGCCGCCTTCGGGTCGGCTATGCGATACATCGTCGCATCGATGTGCCTGCCTCGAACACTGAACATGACGTAGTTGAATACCGGGAAGCGGGTGTCGCGATAACGATCTTCCGGACCGCGCACAAAGATCGGGTAAGGCTTTGCCCCGCCGCCGCCGCTGATGATGTAGCTAATCCCGGCGCGTTCGAATCGCTCGTAGTTATGAATGTGCCCGCTGAGCACGATGAAGTGCGCACGGGTCTTCGGCTTCTCTGCTTCGAGCAGCTTGCGCAGGGCTGTTTCATGCGGCGCCGGCAGGCCTACCGCTACTTCGCTCTGCAGGTCGGCCACCAGCGGCATGTGGTCCAGGAAGAAGACAAAGTCTGTCTCCGACGGCAGATGCTCAAGCTGCGAGAGGATCCAGGCATGCTGGCGCGAGTTGTCGGTTGTCGGGGTGAACTCGTCAATAGCAAGCAGGTACACGTTGCCAAGCTGCACTGAGTAGTAGCGGCAGCCGCCAAGCTGCGGAAACGCGGCCAGGTAGTTGGCAATTCCCTGGTCGAGATCGTGCATCGCCTCATGATTGCCAATGGTCGGGAAAACCCGCAGCCCGGCCCTGCGCCAGCTCGCCGTCTCCTCGCGGAAGTTCTCCCAGTCCGCGGGGTTCGAGCCGACTAACGGCAAGTCTCCCGTTTCAAAAAGTGCGTCCGGAGCAACCCGTGCGATCTGGTCGGCGAGGAACCTGCGTATGCGCGGGTTCGTGTTCGTTACATCCGAGGGATCAGTAAAGCGTGTGTCGCCATAACCGATGATGCGGAATGGGCTGCCGGGCTTGAGTGCGTCGACACGGATCGTCGGCCCAAGCATCGGCGGCTCATTGCCGACGATGCCCCTCGGAGCCGTCGCGCTCTCTGCCGACGGGAGTCCCACAGGGTGCAGGCTCCCTGCACCAGCAAGCATCAGGGCCAGCAACGCTGCCCCTACCCCGGAGCGCATCAAGACGCGCCGCCTCCCACAAAGTGCACAATCTCCAGCCGGTCGCCGGGGTGCACCGGGGTCGCGGTCCAGGCGGTGCGGGCTACGATGTCGCCGTTTTGCTCAACCGCTACGCGGTCTGCCTTGATCCCCAGTGCCGCGAGCAGCGCTGCTACTGTTGCCTGCTGGTCGAGCTGAGAGAAGCTGCGCGGCTGCCCATTCACGAACACATCCATAGCAGCAGGGTACCAAAGCCGCGACCGGCGCCACACGTCTGGCCTGCGCTACCTTCAGCCCACGCGCTAGTTGCGCAGCATCACCACTGAGCCATCGAAATCAAAGCTGAAGTCCATCTCCGACACGCCTGCTTCCTGCATCACCTGCCGCAGCTTCTTCCGGTCGTGAGTCTGCAGCAGCAGGAACCCGCAGCCACCTGCGCCGACAAGCTTTCCCCCCGATGCGCCACCCATCGTCAGCGCCAGGTCATAGAGCTGGTCAACGCGATTACTGCTCATTCCCTCGGAGCGGCTGCGCTTGCGCAACCAGTGCTCGTGCATCAGCCTGCCAAAGTTTTCAACTGAACCCGTGGTAAGCTCTCGCTCAATTTCGTAACCCAGCTGCTTGGCGAAGTGCAGGTCTTCAAGCATTTTCTTGTTGCGTCCCTCGGACTGCGCCTTCTGTTCGGCCAGCAGCGTTGCCGCCGAGCGTGTCGAGCCGATGAAGAACAGCATGAGCGACTCCTGCAGCTCGCGCATCCTGGCCGCATCGATGCTCAGCGGCGCTACACCCACGGTGCCATCGCGTCGATAGTCCTGGCAGAGCAGCCCGCCATAGGCGGCAATGTACTGGTCCTGCTTGCCTACCGGCTGACCGAGGCGCACCATCTCGATCTCGACTGCCTCCTGCGCCAGGGTCTCCGATGCGACATGCTTCTGCTTGTAGGCGTAGAGCGCGTGCAGCAGGCCGACAAGAAAAGCGCCGGAAGAACCAAGCCCGGTGCCGGCAGGCACATCGGCAATGCTTGCCAGCTCGATGCGGTCGCCGACGTCATGCATGGTAAGCGCTTCCCGAAAAAGCGGGTGCCGGATCGTCTCGCGCGAGCTCGCGTGTTCCATCTCCGAGTACTTGAGCACGTAGCCAGGGAAAAAGCTGCGGTTTGCCGTGATGTAGACGTACTTGTTGATGGCAGCAGAGATGACAAAGCCGCCGTATTCCTTGTAGTACGACGGCAGGTCAGTCCCACCGCCTCCAAGCGAAATGCGAAGGGGCGTCTTGGCGATAATCATCGGGCGTACCCTGCTTCCTGGTGCGCCTGCATGGCGCCTTGGTTGGCTTGCCCTCGTAGCAGCGCGTCTGTCTCTGCCCACCCGGCGGGTGAGCCAATCTCGTAGAAACGCTCGTTCACCTCGTAGCCTGCGAGCTGCTGGCGCTCGACGAGCAGGCTCATGGCCTCGGCCAGGTCAAAGCGCGAACCATCCGGCCAGCCAGCGAGAGTTTCCGCACGCAGGCAGCTAAGCCCGTAGTCAATGTGCTCCAGGCGCGCGGTGCGTGCGGCCTTGCTGTAGTGCAGGATCGCGCTGCCCGCGAACTCAACATTGCTCGCATCCCACTGGTCCTGGTTGCGATAAACAGTCATCAGGGCTGGCTTGCCCGAGTCGACGAACGCCGCCCAGACGGGGGCGATCGGCGCGGGCAGAAAGCTGTCGCCGTACATGACCAGGAAGCAGGATCCGAGCAGCGGAAGCGCCTTCCTTAAGGCGCCCCCTGTACCCAGCGGCTGCGCTCCGTCCGGCGAGTACTCAACCCGGCAGCCGAACACTGCGCCATCTCCGACATAGGCTCGAATCTGCTCTTCCAGGTGTCCGCAGCAAAGAACGATGCGGATGATGCCCTGCCTGGCAAGCATCCGGAGCTGGTGCGCGATGAAGGGCGAACCCGCGACGCTCAGCATTGACTTGGCGGTCGTGTTGGTGGCCGGGCGCATGCGCGTCGCGAGGCCTCCGGCGAGCAGCGCCACGGGCGGCGGCGCTCCCAGGTGCGTGGGCCAGGGCTGATGCTGCATGCCGGCAAGTGCGACTGGCGCCCGATCACGCATAGAGCACGCGCTCCTCGCGCATCATCGATTCGAGCGCGGCTCGTATCGCCTCGCGGCTCGTGCGGCGGGAGCGCCAGCCGAGGCTGCGGATCCGATCGCTGTCGAGTCGCACTACGGGCACATCACCCTTCCATCCCCGATCACCCCCGGTGTACTCGAAGACAGGTGTGCGTGTGAGCCCGAGGCAACTGACAGCTTCCTCGGCGATCTGGGTGACGGTGATCGCGTCAAGCGTGGAGACATTAAAGACCTGGTAAGCCTGGCTGCTTTGGTCGAGAGCCAGCAGGACAGCTTCGACCACGTCGGTGACATGGATGTAGCTCTTACTCTGCTTGCCATCGCCGAGGATGCGCAGGCGGCTCGGATCGCTCGTGAGGCGGCGCAGAAAATCAAACCCGACGCCATGCGTCTGCCGTGGGCCTACCACGTTCGCAAATCGAAAGGCGCAGGCCCTGAGGCCAAACATGGCGCAGTAGCTTGCAATCAGCGCCTCGCCGGCAAGTTTGCTCGCGCCATAGGTAGAGACGGGCAGGAACGGTCCCTGATCCTCTGACACCGGCTCAACGCCAAGTTCGCCATAGACTCCGCTGCCGGAAGCGTAGAGGAGGTGGCCTACCCCAGAGCGGCGCATTCCCTCGACGACGTTGTTGGTCAGCAGGGTGCCCTGGTAGAAGTCGATCTCTGGCTCAGTCGCGGCGCGCGCTATATCCGGGTTGGATGCCAGGTGGATCACCACATCGTGACCAACCATGGCCTCGGTCAGCCGTTCCAGATCACTCACATCGGCGCGGACAATATGCAGGCGCTCATCGGAGCCATGCTGTTCAAAGTGCCACTCGCGCCCTGATGAGAAATTGTCGTAGAGCGTGACGCGCAGGACACCCGGCGTGCCAAGAAGCCGGTCAGTGAAGTGGCTTCCGATAAAGCCCGCGCCCCCGACGACAAAAAACCTGCTGCCGGCCAGAATGCGGGCCGGTCTTGCATCAACATCGAAGCTCATGAACTGCCTTTCCGTCGTACCTGCAAACCAGGAAGCATGGGGCTGAAAAGGTGGGTGCGTTGGGCTGGCACAACCTGCCTGGCTTCGTCTCGGTCTTCAACTCTGATAAGTGAGCTCAGCATATCGGACCGCGAGGAGGAGAGTATGAGTTCCGTTTCGAGACTTACCCACTTTCGTAACTCTTTGGGACTGCTTTGGCGTTCGGCGTTTCAGAACAGGCCGATAGATTCGGAAGCAGCGAAGCGCCACACCTTGTCTTTCCCTGGAGCGCCACCATGTCCGATCACAATCCGTGCACCGACCTGAAGGTAAAGCTGTATTGTGACGCAGCGAACTTAGACAGCCTGCTGGCGATGTATAGCAAGCCGTACGTGCAAGGCTTCACGACCAACCCGTCGCTGATGCGCAAGGCTGGCGTACAAAACTACGAGGCCTTTGCCAAGTCAGTGATCGAGGCTATTCCTGACCGGCCGGTCTCCTTTGAGGTGTTGGCCGATGACGAAATGACCATGGAGTGGCAGGCCCGTCGTATCGCCTGCTGGGGCAAAAACGTGTATGTAAAAGTCCCGGTTACCAACTCCACAGGTTTTTCGATGGCTCCGCTGGTCCGACGACTGGCACGCGACGGCGTCAAGGTGAACGTGACCGCCGTAATGACGCTCGACCAGGTCAAGCGCATCGCCGAGGCGCTCGACCTGCACACGCCATCAATCGTCTCGATCTTCGCAGGACGCATCGCAGACACCGGCATAGACCCGGTACCGATCATGGGTCGCGCGGCAGAAATGCTTTCCTCTTTGCCGAAGGCCGAGCTGCTCTGGGCGAGCTCCCGCGAGTTGCTCAACATCTATCACGCCGAGCAGTCTGGCACCCACATCATCACCGCAACTCCGGACATCCTGGGCAAGATCGGGCTGATCGGCAAAGATCTCTCGGCCTTCTCGCTTGAGACAGTGCGCATGCTTTATGAGGACGCAGTGTCGGCAAACTTCAGACTGGAGCCGATTGCTCCAGCGCGGGTGCGCGAGTTAGTCGCCGCACAAAGCAAGCTTCGCCAGACGATGGCTGCCTCGTAGCATCCTGCTCCTGGTGCGAGCCTCGGCGCGCCGATTGCTTGCGGGTAGGGGCCGGTGGTCCGCTGCCCGCGCAGCCAGCTCTTGCGGAAGGTGTACATGAGGTCGGCTCGCGCTACGCAGGACGCGTCATCTGCCTTGTGGTGGCTGCGCTCAGGAGCGGAACCACCGCATCTGCCAGGCTGGTCGCAGTAAACTCCGGTGCATCGTCTGCGGCCAGGGTGATGCGCTCACTGTTGTCGATCCAGACTGTGCGGAGACCGGCTGCCGCGCCGCAGGCAAGGTCGGTCGCGCGGTCACCGATCATCCAGCACTCGTCTCGATCAAGCTGAAACTCCGCAATTGCTTGCTCGAGGAAATAAGGACTTGGCTTCCGGCACAGACACGGTCCCGTATGGTCCGGGTGGTGATAGCAGTAGTAGCACGCGGTGAGCGAGACGCCCTCTGCCCGGAGCAATGCAACGAGACGTGCATGGATCTGGTCCAGCATTGCTCGGGTGCACTTGCCATTCACAGCATTCGGCTGGTTCGAGATCAGGATGAGCAGGAAGCCTGCTGCGCGGAGCCGTTGCAGCGCCTCGCAAACGCCGTCGGTCAGCACAAACTCGGATGGGCTGCGCGGTGATTCGTACGCCCGGGTATCAGGGTAGAGGACGTTCCTGTTGAGCACGCCGTCGCGGTCAAGAAAGATGGCGCGACGTTTCTCGACGGAGTTCTCAAGCCGCGCGGAGGCAGGTTCGCGCTCCGCGCAGGCTACTGAGCCTCGGCTAGCCAAGGACAAGGTCAGCCGATTCCCACTTCATCTCGTTCTGCTTGAGAGCGGGGTGTGACACCAGCAGGTGCCAGATCACAGCCTGGAATGCCTCGGCGTGGGCCGTCACCGTGTCGGGGGAAAGCGTAGGGATGATCACGACGGAGTCGGCTACCTCGGCCGTATACCCACCGTCCCGGCCGACAATGCCGACAATGCCGGCGCCAACCTGCCTGGCCAGCTTGAGCGAATTCACTATATTCATGCTGATGCTTTTCTCGATCGAGCCGCCGCCGACCGAGAAAACAAAGAGCGCATCCCTTGCGTTCAGACGGCTACCGCGCAGCCAGTTTGCATAGCAGCTATCCCAGCCGTCATCGTTGATGCGGGCCGTGAGTTCGGAAACGTTGTCAGACGGGGCGTAGCACTCTATGCCAGCGATCTTGCGGAAGTCGTTCACAGCGTGGCCTGCATGGCCTGCGCCGCCGCCAACTCCCAGGAAGAACACCCGGCCGCCACGCTCGCGGACGGCAAGCAGCGTGGCAAGGATCCCGTCGATCCGCTCAGGGGGGAGGATGCGGGCAAGTTCCGCGACTTCTTGAAGATAGCGCTGGGTATAGCTCACGGTCGACACTCCTCGGACGCGCGTCGAGCAACCGCCTGCGCTCGCGCCTCGAATCTAAACAAGACTCTAGGCGAGCCCGAGGCCGACAGCCCACGTTACGTTCGGCAGCTTTCCCATAATGGGAAAACCTTGGACAGGGCAAGACAGCCGGCACGATCCTGCGTTAGCTGACCGCAGACGAAGCCGCAGCTTCCCGCTCGCGGACGCGAAGATCACTGGCTGGAGAGAGTCGAGCGTACACGACCAGCACAGCGCCGGCCAGGACCGTGGCGAGGCTGGCCACCTGCGCGTTGCTCATGCCCCAGTAGAGTCGAGGATTGATGCGGATGAACTCGACCGCGAAGCGTGCGAGGCCACTCAGCGCCAGGTAGGCTCCGGTCAGCAGACCCCGCCTGGAGACAAGCGCGCGCGAGGGAGCGCTTGCCCGCCAGAGCCACGCTCCTATCAGCAGCGCGACCAGAAACTCGTAAACCGGGGTGGGATGAACATGATCGGTCGTGGGCACGAGACCATTGGGAAAGCTCACGCCCCAGGGCAGATTGGTGTGGATACCGTAGTCGCCGTCTCCTGACGTAAGACAGCCGATACGCCCGACACCATAGCCCACCGCCGCAGCAGGCGTGCAGAGGTCAAGCATCGTCCATGGATGCAGGCCTGCGGCGCGCGACTGCCAGACCAGCGCGAGGATGCCGCCGAGCAGGCCGCCAAACCAGGCGAAACCGGCGCGGTCAAACAGCACAGCAGCAGGGGTGGCAAGCAGCTCAGCAGGAGACTCCAGCACGTGCCAGAGCTTCGCGCCGATCACTCCGGCAATTGTGACGTAGGCCACGATGCCGACCGCGTCTGCGTGGATTCCGAAGCGTGCGAAGTTTTGGTGAAGGATCCAGCAGGCAGAAACAGCAGCAAGCCAGAGCATGATGCCAAAGGTACCGATAGCGAAATGACCGATGTGGATGTAGGGGTACATGCCTGGGTTTGAGTATATCGTTCAGCACGCGCATGGCCCTACCCGCAGCGGCCAGCCGCGTCTAGCCAACCCCAAGGAGAAAGACAACTGCGCAGTTCGCGAGCACGGCACCGACCTGGATCGAGAGCACCTTCCACGCCTGCCCGGGCGCGCGCTGCGGCCATTTGAACGCGAAGAAGACCGCGAGCGGAAATTGCCCCGCCGACCAGTAGCTGCCAGATGTGAGCCGTAGGGCCCTCATCGTTTGCATGCAGGTCCCCGAAGAAAAGCGGGCCCAACAGTACGGTCAACAGGGCCAGCACAGACATGCAGATGGGGACAAAGGCGCTTGGGTGCTCAACAGTTGCACGAAAGGTCCTTAGCCGCTGGTGCATATCAACTCCGATCGTAGCTCGAGACTTCAAGCCTGGGCATACCAGCGTAGCTTGCCGCGAGTGAAGAACGGGTGCCGCGCAGACCATGCACTCGTCCGATGCGATGACCTTCAGCGCGCCATCGACGACCAGGCTAGCAGATGAAGCGCTGCCCCCCTGCGCTGAGCATCACCAACCCCACGAACATCAGCCTGACGCATCGAACCGGCGGCCGCGTTGATGGCGAACTGCCGGAGTTTACCTCGCGGGTCTGCCTTCAGCTCTCACTTGCCAGCAGGCTCGAACCGTCCCCCGCTGGTAAATGCAGGACGAGCGTCTGCGTTCGCCACCATCTCGGCCAGCTGGTAAAAGAAGCTGTTGAACTTCGCCGCCGCGTCAAAGTCTATCGGCTGGGTCAGGTCATCCTGTGGGCGGTGGTAGCGCACCTGGTACCACTCGCGGTACCGCCGCTCTGCATCTGTGCCAGGCTCATACCCGAAGATGAAGCCGATCGCAGGAACGCCGGCGCGGAGGAACGGGTAGTGGTCGGCCCGGCGGAGCAGGTTGCGCTCAGGCTCGGGATCAGGGCGCAGCCTGATGCCCATCATCGCCCCTACCTGGGTCGCAGCAGCGCCCAGGCTTGTTTCGTCGAGCGCCAGCGCAGTCAGCAGGTGCAGAGGAAAGAGCGGGCGCAGTTGGTCGAGGTTGATGTCGGCCGCCAGCTTTGCTAGAGGCACGGTCGGGTGATCGACAAAATAGTTCGACCCAAGCAGGCCCTTTTCTTCTCCCGTAAAGGCGCAGAAAAGAATGGACCGACGCGGCGTTCGATGCTCACGGCGCAGGTCCTCAGCCAGTTGGATCAGCAGAGCGACATAGGCCGCGTCATCGAGTGCTCCGTTATACAGCGGGTCCCCGGCCACGGCTGTGCCGAAGCCGTAGCCATCCAGATGCGCGGAGAGCACAAGGTACTCATCCTTGAGCGCAGGGTCGCTGCCTGGCAGCAGGCCGACCACGTTCGGCGAGGCGAAATTGCGCTCGGCAAGCTGCAGGTGCACGTGGAGCCGGGCAGGGATATCAAACGAGGGCAAAGCTGCCTGGTGCCCACCAGAGGCGAGGATCGCGTTGGCGTTCTGCCCGGCTCCTTCTATCAATCCCGGGAACGATGCTGCGTTCAGGCGCATGATCGGCATCGCGCTTGCCATCGGGATAGCTGCCTTGGGATCAACCAGGGTGACCGTGCGGGCATACGCTTGAGGCCAGCGTGGCGGCTCGATAGTGAACTCGGTGTCGTCTACAGTGACAAGGCCGGCGGCGTTGCCCGCGCGGGCATTGGCAGCACGCTCTGCGCCCGAAGGCAGGCCAGCCCGCTGAGTGCCAAAGCAGACCACGATCTTGCCCGCGATCTCAGCCACCGCATCCTTGCCGCAATAGCCGCGAAAGGTGAGCGGCGCGTCGAAGTCGGTCGCCATGCTCGCAGTTGGGGTGATCGTGATCTGCTCAAGGAACGCGAGCGGCACCCGGCTTCCCTCATTCCGCTCGATGGTGAAGCTGCTGGCAGCCGCGGCCACCGCGACCTCATGCATGGCGACTGGCTGGAAGTAGTCGCCCTGGCTGCCCGCGGGTTTGAGGCCAGCCTTGCGGAAACGCTCGGCGACATAGGTGGCCGCGCGCTGGTAGGCCGCAGAGCCGGTGTCGCGGCCTTCCATCGAGTCCCCGGAGAGCGCCTCGGTGGTGTGCCACCAGGCGCGCGTGTCGTCGTCGTGGATCTCCTTGTCGCGCGGGTGCGACTGGGCTTGCCCGCTGACAGCGAGCAGAAGGCAGAGTGCGGCGAGCAGGCGCATCGTGTGGCGAGTGTAGCAAAGGTGATCAGGACAACCGACACTCCGGGGTAACTGGCCGGTGGCCTCTTGCGCACAGGCGGCCCGAGCGGCGGCAAAAGAGCCAGCCACCCGCAGCCGCGAGTCCCGCTGCCGGGCATGGTACCGGGTGCGGTATGCTGAAGGCCTGCCATGGCCACCGCAACCGAGACCATCCTCTACAGTCACGAGGCGATCGCCGTGCGCGTCGCCGAGCTTGGCCGACAGATCGACCAGGACTTCGCCGGGCAGCGCGTGGTGCTGGTCGGCGTGCTGAAGGGTGCGGCCATCTTCCTCGCCGACCTGGCGCGCCACATCACGCTTGACTGCACCTTTGACTTCGTCGCCGTCTCAAGCTACGGCAAGGGCCAGTCCTCAAGCGGCCAGGTCAAGCTGATCAAGGATCTCGATGAACCAATCGAGGATCGCAACGTGATCCTTGTCGAAGACATCCTCGATACGGGCCTGACGCTCAAGTTCCTGCACAAGGTCTTCCAGCAGCACCACCCTCGTACGCTGCGGGTCGCCGCGCTGCTTGACAAGCCGTCGCGCCGCCTGGAACCGATCGAGGCAGACTACATCGGCTTTCGCATCCCGAATCACTTTGTCGTGGGCTACGGGATGGATTACGCCGAGCGCTACCGCAATCTCCGGGACATCTGCCTGCTGGATGAAGGAGCGCTCCATGCCCACTGAGACAACAGCCAACTCCAACTCGATCTCTGCGCTGGACGCGTTCCGCTCGCCGTCAGCACTGGCGGCCCTGCTCGACCACACGCTGCTTCGGCCAGAAGCAACGCGAGCACAGGTGGTTCAACTGGCTGAAGAAGCGGCGCGGTACAGGTTTGCCTGCGCCATGGTCAACCCGGCCTGGGTGCCGGAGGTCGCGTCAGTGCTGCGCGGCACCGGAGTTGCGGTTGGCACGGTCATCGGTTTTCCGCTCGGCGCCTCGCTCACCGAGACCAAGGTCGCCGAGGCGCGCGCGCTGGTGCAGCAGGGCGCCCATGACCTGGATATGGTCATCAACCTTGGCTGGCTACGCTCCGGCATGGACCAGGAAGTCTCGGCTGACATCGCAGCGGTGGTCGCGGTAGCGCACACGGCAGGCGCTCTGGTCAAGGTCATACTCGAAACCTGCCTGCTTACCGAGGACGAGAAACAACGCGCGGGCAGCCTGGCTGTGGACGCGGGCGCGGATTTCCTTAAGACCAGCACCGGCTTCTCGACCCACGGCGCCACCCCTGCCGATGTCGCCCTGCTGCGGGAGATTGCCGGTCAAAGGTGCGGTGTCAAGGCCTCGGGTGGGATCCGCACGTTGGCCGAAGCGCGTACGATGGTGGCCGCGGGAGCAAGCCGGGTTGGCGCCAGCGCTTCGGTGGTAATTGTTGAGGCACTGGCAGCGGAGCTCCAGGCCTAGGCCAGGCAGCGTACCTGATGACGGACAACGAAGCGCCGTTTGCCACCTTAGACGTTATGATGGGCCCTGGTAGCGAGGAGTGACGTGGCGCACGATCAGCAGGCAGGGCAAGGAGCACGCGGCGGCGATACGGCGCTCGCTGTGCTGAGCCATGCGGCCACAATCCACGCTGAGCATCGCGATGGCTCTCGCGATAGCGCGCGCGGTACAAGCGGCCCGTGCGATGAGCTCGCGCTCAAGGATCTGTCGATCGATTGCGGCTCTCTCGATCCCATTCGTCCGCCCGAGGGGAGCTTTACCGCTTACCCTCCGCTGGCCCGGTCGCAGCCCATCGCCACCGACTTCCTCATCAAGCTGGCCGAAACGCTGAACACCACCCTCGATCTGCAGACCCTGCTCAAGCAGACTGCTGACCTGGTGCGCGCGGTCATCGACTACCGCATCTTCGCCATCCTGCTGGTCAACGATCGCGCCAACGACCTGCGCATGCGCTTCCAGATTGGGCACCCGCCAGAGACTGAGCGCATGCGCATCAAGATAGGCCAGGGCGTGGTCGGCAAGGTAGCGGAAACGCGCCAGGCCATGCTGATCAACGATGTCAGCCGGTCCAAGGACTACATCGAGGCCAATCCACTGGTCTGTTCTGAATTAGCGGCGCCCCTGATCATCAAGGATCGCGTCATCGGCGTGATCGATATCGAGAGCGAGCAGTTGAATTACTTTCGCCCCGAGCACCTGCACCTGCTCACCCTGACTGCATCACGCATCGGGCAGGCGATTGAAAACGCGCGGCTCTACACGCGCGTGGCGCGCCAGGCACAAACGCTCAAGGTCCTCAACGAGATCAGCCGGGAGTTCACCTCGATCCTGGATCTTGGTCCGCTGCTGGCGCGTATTGGCGAACTGCTTCGCCGGCTCTTCGATTTTCAGTTCTTTACAATCTGGATTGTCAACGAGCAGGATGGCGTACTTGAGAGCCGGTTTGCCACCCGCTACGGGGAGCAGATCGATGTCCATGAGCGGCTGCCGCTCGGGCGCGGGCTGGTCGGGGCTGCGATTGTGGACCGCGCGCTCGTGCATGCCCCCGACGTGCGTCGCGATGCGCGCTACTACGCGATCAATCGCGAGACCCGCTCCGAGATGATCGTGCCGCTGATCTACAAGAACACGGCCATCGGCGCGCTCGACCTTGAGAACACGCGCACACACTACTTCAACGAGGATCACGAACGCGCCGTCGCGACGCTTGCCGCGCAAATCGCTATCTCGATTGAAAATGCGCGGCTCTACCAGAGGGTGACCCAGCAGGAGCAGCGGCTGGAGCACGATCTCTCGATGGCCCGCGAAGTGCAGCTCCGCCTGCTGCCGCCGGCGCGCCCGCGTCACCAGCATGCAGAGCTTGCTGCGCGCTTCCTCGCGGCACGAACCATCGGCGGCGACCTGTACGACTTTCTGCAGTACGATGCCTCGCAGAGCGCCGTCGCGCTCGGCGACGTGAGCGGCAAAGGGGCGCCTGCAGCCTTGTATGCAGCGCTGGTCAGCGGCATTATGCGCTCGGCCGGCAACCAGCACCTGTCACCGGCCGAGATGCTGTGCCTGCTCAATGATTCGCTGCAGGAGCGGCACGTCGACGGCCAGTATGTTGCCATGGTCTACGCCGTGTGGAACGATGTCGAACTCACGCTGCGCGTGGCCAACGCAGGCGCAGTGCAGCCGCTGTTCTGCCGCAACGGGGTGGCCTCAACACTGCGTGTGGAAGGTTTTCCGCTGGGCATGTTTGGCTCGGTGACCTACGAAGAGGTCACCATGGCGACCCAGCCGGGTGACACGTTCGTCTTTTTCAGCGATGGCATCGTGGACGCGCAAAATGCAGCAGGCGAGATGTTTGGCGAAGAAGGCCTGCGAGCCACTGTCGAGGCGCACCAGCATGCATCTGCGTCACAACTGGCTGATGCCATTCTCGACGCGGTCGCGGACTTCAAGCAGGGGCAGGAGCGGTTTGATGATGAGACAGTCATTGTGCTGCAGGTGCGCTGACGCTTACGGGCGTAGACCTCGTCACAGCAGCGGTTACTTTTACTGAATTGGAGCCTCTCTCTTGCACGACGTCACAACAGAACAGATCATCCGCCCGGCGCAGGGCATCGGCGGCAGCGTGCAGCTACCGGGTGACAAAAGTATCTCGCACCGTTACGCATTGCTTGCTGCGCTGGCCAAGGGTACGACGCGGCTTACCAACTTTTCTACGGGCGCTGACCCGTGGTCAAGCCTGGGCTGCGCGGCAGCACTCGGCGCGACAGTAACACGCCCCGACGATGGAACTGTTGCGATCGCCGGCACCGGCGGCATGCTGCAGGCGACGTCCGAGCCGCTCGACTGCGGCAACTCCGGCTCGACGATGCGCATGCTTGCCGGTCTGCTTGCCCCGCAGCAGGGTCGCTTCACGCTGATCGGCGACGCCTCGCTGACGCGCCGGCCGATGGAGCGGGTGCGCAAGCCGCTCGCCGCGATGGGCGCGCATATCGAGCTGTCAGAGGGCCACGCCCCGATGATCATCGAAGGGCGGCCGCTCCAGGCCATCGACTACACCACGCCTATCCCCAGCGCGCAGGTAAAAACGGCGGTCCTCCTGGCCGGATTGCAGGCCGAAGGACGCACCACCGTCCGCGAAAGCGTGCGAACGCGCGATCACAGTGAGCTGGCGCTGCGAGCCTTTGGGGCCGAGCTCGACCGCGACATCCAGTCGGTATGGATTGACGGCGGCCAGCAGCTTACCGGCATCGAGGCAGCGGTGCCGGGCGACCTCTCCTCGGCTGCATTTTTTCTATGTGCGACGATGCTCTTTCCTGGCTCAACGCTGGTCTTTGATGCACTCGGCATGAACCCGACCCGCGCTGCCCTGCTCGATGTGCTGGCCAGCCTGGGCGCGCGCCTCAGCGTGCTCAACCTCGACGAGAAGCATGGCGAGCTGGTAGGTACGGTGCAGGTGCATGCGCCAGAGGACGGCATGCGTGGG
This sequence comes from Candidatus Babeliales bacterium, assembly GCA_964658255.1. Classification (GTDB taxonomy): domain Bacteria; phylum Acidobacteriota; class Terriglobia; order Terriglobales; family Acidobacteriaceae; genus EB88. Next base: position 15,693 of record CAZZYO010000022.1, on the reverse strand, counting down.
GCGACCATCTCGGGCGCGCTTGCCGCCCAGCTGATCGACGAGCTGCCGGTGCTCGCCGCTATCGGCCCCTATACCGCGCAGGGGGTGCGGATCCGCGATGCGAAGGAGCTGCGCGTCAAGGAGTCAGACCGCATTGCGCTGGTTGCACAGAACCTGCGCGCGATGGGCGCCCAGGTCACCGAGTTCGACGACGGGCTTGATGTCCCGGGCGGGCAGCAGCTGCACGGCGGCGAGATCGATGCCGGTGGGGACCACCGCATCGCGATGGCCTTCTCTGTGGCTGCGCTTGCGGCTACAGGCGACACGCTGATCCGCGGCGCAGAGTCAGCCGCTATCTCGTTCCCGGAATTTTTCGCCCTGCTTGACCGGGTCGCACAGCGCTAGCGCGGCAAGCAGAGCCTCCCGCTTGCCGCGCCCGGTCGCGCGCTTACATCCTACTGCGGCTGCAGGTTGGTCGGCGCGGGCGCGGGTGCAGGCTGGTTCTGCTGCCGCAGGTTCTGCTGCTGGCCAGGTAAGTCGGCTGGCGCGCTCTGCTGCGGCTTCGGCGCTTCCAGCCCTGGGATCACCGGGGTCTGCGTGATCTTGCCAGTGACCGCATCGCCCAGGCTGATGCCGTAGCGATCCAGCGTATCCGCCAGGATGTTCGAGAGCGCTGCGCGGTCCTTCGCATACGTTGCGCGCGCGGTGATGGCGTTGTTCTCCGCGCCGGCCAGGTTGCGCTCCTGCTGCAGCACGTTGGCCGTGGTGGACGCGCCAAGCTTGAGCTTGCGCTGCTCGGCGTCGAGACTCTGGAAGGCGTACTCGCGCGCGGCCTGTGCCGCCTGCACCTGGGCACGATCGTTGGTCAGGGCGTACTGCGAGTTGATGACCTGGATGCGGACCTGCACGTAAAGCTGCTGCAGACGCATCTGCGCCTGGCGATACTCAAGCACCGAGCGCGCCTGCTCCGACTGTGCCTGGCGGTTACGAAGCGGCACCGTAAGGTTCACGCCGGCACCTTTATTCGGCGCGCTATTGTTGAACAGGTTGGTGAACACGGTCCCGTAGCCTACCTGGGGCAGCCCCGTGCAAGTGATGCCAAATGCCTGCGCCGTCGGTGAGCTGCAGGCCGGGTTCACTGACCCGCCCACGCCGCTTGATCCATAGAATGCGAAACCGTCGAGCGTTGGCAGCAGCCCGTTCTTCTCGCCTTTGAGCGTGATCTCATCATTCTTGAGCGCGATCTGAGCCTGCTCGATCTCGGGCCGGTTGGACTCGGCCTGGCGCACCAGATCTTCCAGGGGCATGGTCTCCTGTGGCGTCTCGAGCAGGCTCACGCGATCGGTCGGGATCACGGGCGCATTTGCGAGCACCGGGTCTTCCAGGTTGCGCGAGACGGCCTGCTTGAGCACAAGCTGCTGGTACTCAAGCGTGCTTTGGGATGAGACCAGCGATTGCTTGTCGCTCGCGACCGCACTCTGCGCGTTAACCACGTCCAGCGGCGCCAGGGTGCCGATTTCAAGCTGCCTGCGGTCATCCTCCTCCAGCTGCGCGGACTGTGCAAGCGCGCGCTCCTTGGCTTGCACATCCTCGTAGGCACTCACCAGGCCCCAGTAAATGTTCTCGATCTGGTTGACGGTATAGAGAACCTGCTGGCGGAAGGCAGAATCCGAGACGCGGCGATTATTTTTCGCCTGCACGATGAAGCGCCCATTGATGCCGGTGCCGAAGCCTCGCAGCAGGTGCTGGGTAAGCTGCACGTTAAAAGTAGCCTGCGTTGCCGGGCTGTAGGTCTGAAGCGCGCTGTCCGTCGTCGAGTACTGGTTGTCGAAAGTGACCTGCAGCGCGGTGCCAGTGAGGAAACCCTGGTTGTAGGCGAAGTTGTACTGGTTCAGATTGGTGTTCAGGGTCGACAATCCACCGCTGAAGAGGGTGTTCAGCTCCGGGGTCTTCTCGCGCTGCAACTCGACCGTGCCGGTAAGCACGGGGTCGAACGCCTCGGGCTGCGGGCCGCCGCCGTTGGTGGTCAGCGCCTGGCCGGCTGTGCCGGTGCTGGCGCCACCATTGCTCACGCTGGTGCCTCCCGGACCACCGCCGGTGGTCAGCAGGGCGGCTGTCGCGCCACCGATGGTGCCTGTGATCAGACCGCTGTTGACGCCCAGGATGCCGGAGCCGGCGCGTGCCCGCAGCAGGTCCGTGTCGGCAATCTGCAGGTTGTAGCGCTGGATCTCCACATCGAAGTTATTCTCAAGCGCAAGCACCATGGCATCGCTCAGGCTGAGATAGATTTTTCCGTTCTGGACCAGGTTCTCAAGCCGCGGCGAGTTGGTGAAGCGCGGCGGTGCCGTGGTGGTCGCGGTATACGGCGAGATGGGATTTGGGAAGTAGCCGCGCGGCCGGCTGAAATCGCGCTCAGTCGGCCGCATGAACAGCGGCTGCGTGTAGTTCGGCGGGGGCTCGGGCGGGAGGCCTTCGGTCGTCTGCGAGATGCTTGGCTGCGGCGGCGGCGTCTTGCCCTTGCCTGCTGTGTCGCCAGGCTGCGTCTGCCCCGGTGTGCCGGCCTGTGCGAGCATCTGCGAGGTCGGCAGCAGGAGCGCGGCGATGGCAACTGAGGCGAACAGCCTCTGTCGTGCACTTTGTCTGCGGGAGCTCTCCTGCATGCAGGCCGTCCTCGCTTCACGACTGAGCTGGAACTGTCTGGCCGCGCCAGCGCCGGGCAAAGCTTGCATCCTCAAATCTCCATCTCCCAGGGAAAAGACTGCGCCAGAACAATCAGGCATGCTGGCTGGAACACAGTACGACTGAAGAGCCGGGCTGGTTCCCCCTTCAGCTTAGCTTCCCGCACATCCAGAAGCAGCCGCTAGGATGTTACGCAAGGTACCTATCGGAACCAACGCGAGTATATCGCGAGCAAACTGCGGGCAGCGGGGAGGAGCATGGGAGCGGACGAGCGTTGGGACGAGCATGGAGATGAGCAGGAGCCGGGCAGCCAGACGGCCGCACGCATCGGCACCCGCACACAAACCTGGAAGCTGACGCTCGCCTACGATGGTGGTCCCTTCCGTGGGTGGCAGGTGCAGCCTGGTCATCCCACGGTGCAGGGCACGCTGGCAGCCGCGATCCACCGCGTCACGGGAGAAGCGGTGCTGCCCCAGGGGAGCGGCCGCACCGATGCCGGCGTCCATGCGCTCGGCCAGGTTGCTTCGTGCTCGCTGCGGGCGCCGATCCCGCCGGGAAACCTGGCGCGCGCGCTCAACCACGCGCTGCCCGCTTCCATCCGGGTGCTGGCCGCCGAGGTGGCGGCGGAGGGTTTTCACGCCCGGCACAGTGCCTGCTCCAAGTTGTACGAGTACCGCATCTGGCGCGCGGAGCTGTGCCCGCCCTGGATGGCGCCCTACGTCTACGCCTGCGCCTGGCCGCTGCGACCGGAAGCAATGAGCGAGGCGGCGCAGGCTGTTCTCGGGGAGCATGACTTTCGCTCCTTTGCAGCAAGCGAGCCCGACCTCTCCAGCCGCGCCGATGATGCTCCGGAGCTCGGCTGCGTGCGCACCGTCCTGTCGTCAGAGTGGGAGCAAGTCTCGCCCGAGCTGCTGCGCTACCGGGTGCGCGGCACCGGCTTTCTGCACCACATGGTGCGCAACCTGGTAGGTACGTTCCTGGCTGTTGGGCGCGGGCAGCTGCAGGCCGAGCAGATAGCGACGGTGCTGGCATTGCGGGACCGGTCGGCTGCCGCGGCGACAGCCCCTGCACGGGGTCTCTTTCTGCACTCGGTCCACTACCCGGACACGCCCCAACACTCGCCCGGCGACGGTGCTAGGCTTGAGGAACCCTGATGCCAGCCTCTGCCTTCTTCGAGATCAGCCAGATCGCATCGATGCGCCGCGTGCATGAAGCCTTTCGATGGCTGCACCTGCATGAGCAGCAGATGATGCGCTGGCAGTCTGAGCTGGTCTCGGTGGCGGCGCCCCCCTTTGCCGAAAGGGCGCGGGCAGAGTGGCTGCTCGCGCGCTTTGCCGAGCTGGGCCTGGCGGGTCCGCATCTTGACGCTTCTGGCAACGTCCTCGGACACCTCTCGGCAATCCACTCCAGTGGGTCCGCCCCTGTCGTGCTTGTTTCGGCGCATATTGACACTGTCTTCCCCGCCGAGACGCCGATCGAGCCGGTACTGGATGGGACGCGCCTGACCGCACCGGGCGCCTGCGACAACGGTGCCGGGGTGGTGGGTCTGCTGGGCCTGGCAGCGGCCCTGCTCAGTGCCGGTGTGATGCCGGAGGCCGAGGTGATCTTCGCCGGCAATGTAGGCGAAGAGGGCGATGGCGATCTACGCGGCATGCGCCACCTCTACAACCATGCGCCCTGGCGGGATCGGATTGTGGCTCACCTGGTGCTCGACGGCGCCGGGCATGAGATCGCTGTAACCGGTGCGCTTGGGAGCCGGCGCTTTGAAGTTTTGCTTGAAGGCTCCGGCGGTCACTCCTGGACCGATGCCGGACGCCCCAACCCTATTGTTGCGATGGCGGCGGCCATTGCTGCCATGGAACGCGTAGAACTGCGGAACGCGAGCGATGCTCGGGCGCACTCTGAAGCAGACCCCGTACTGCAATCGCTCGCCCAGAGCTGCACCACACCCGCGCTTTACGCGACTGACCGCAGCGCCTGGAACGTCGGCACGATCGAGGGTGGCAGCTCCGTCAACGCGATTCCGGAGCAGGCACGCGCACGCTTCGACCTGCGCTCGACCGACGCTGCGCAGCTGGTGCGTCTGGAGGTCGAGCTCTATCGCGCTGTGGAGGACGCGGTCCTTGTTGCCAACCGTGGAGCCGAGGTACACGGCAGGCATGGCCACGCCCTGCGCTTCACCATCACGGGCATCGGTGATCGGCCCGCAGGGGCGCTGGCTCACGACGCGCGGATCCTCGAGCTGCTGCGCGGGGTTGATCGTCATCTCAACCTGCGCACCGAGTGCCGGGTCGCCTCGACGGACGCCAACATCCCGCTTTCACGCGGCGTCGAGGCGATCAGCATCGGAGCGGGCGGCGATGGGGGCGGCATCCACACGCGGGCGGAATGGTACGACGCACGCGGTCGCAGCCTTGGGTTGCGGCGCGTGCTGCTGCTGCTGCTAGGCCTGGCCTCCGCGCGTGAACCCGCAGCAGCAGCGGCGGACTGAAAGCCTGTCAGGATGCGCAGGATCTGGTTGCCGCGTTCGCAGGTCGGCCTCCTGCTACACTCCCGCTGTGCAACTCTCTTCTTGCTTTACCTGCTCGCTTGCCATGGTGCTTGCAGCCAGCGGCCTCTGCTGGGCGCAACCACCCGCTAAGACGCTCGCAGACACAATCTACGTTGAGGGGCACATCCTTACCGGCAACGGACTGACCAAGTCCCATCCTGAGGTTGTGCAGGCTGTAGCTGTTTGTGCGGGCGTGGTGCTTGGAACCGGTACGGATGCCTCGATGCTCACGCAATTTCGTGGCCCGGCGACCCGCGTCATCCACCTGCACAACGCCTTCGCCATGCCCGGCTTCAACGACGCCCACGTACACCTCGCCGGCGCGGGGCAGACCAAGCTGACCGTGGACCTGACCGGCACGCGCTCGCTTGCCGAGTTCCAGCAGCGCATCGCCCACGCCGCGCATACAGCAGCGCCCGGCGCCTGGCTGACCGGGGCCGGGTGGGACCACACTCTCTGGCCCACCAAGGCACTCCCCACGCGCGCGGACGTGGACGCAGTCGCTGGTGGGCACCCGGCGCTCTTCGAGCGGATCGACGGGCACATTGCTGTTGTCGACTCAGCCGCGCTCACCGCCGCTGCCATCAACGCGCAGACGCCTGATCCGCAAGGTGGCAAGTTCGATCGTGATGCTTCAGGAACAGCGACCGGCATTGTGCGTGAAGACCCAGCGATGAAGCTTATCCGGGCGCACATCCCCCCGCCTACGCCCGAGTTGCGCCGTCGCGGACTCGAGCTGGCGCTGGCGGACGCCGTCGCGCATGGCCTGACCTCGGCGCAGGACTTTTCCGAGTGGGGCGACTTCCTCGTCTTTGAGCAGATGGAGCGCGAAGGCAAACTACCCATGCGAGTGAGTGAGTGGCTGCCCTTCGACGCGCCGCTCGCGCAACTGATCGAGATGCGCGCCGCACACCCTTCCGGTGATCGCATGCTGCGCACCGGCATGCTCAAAGGCTTTATGGACGGTTCTCTCGGCTCGCGCACGGCGGCGATGCTCGCGCCCTACGCGGACGACCCAGGCAACTCCGGCCTACCGCGGTACGGGCAAACGAAGCTCAACGCCATGGCCGAAGAGCGAGCCGCCGCGGGCTTCCAGCTTGGCTTCCATGCCATCGGCGACCGCGCCGTCAGCATGGCACTCGATGCCTTTGCGGTGGCAGAGACAGCGCGGACCAGGGCCAGCGTGCCAGGCGAGCCGCGCTTCCGCATCGAGCACTCGCAGGTGCTTGCCCCGGGCGACTTTGCCCGCTACAAGCAGCTGGGGGTGATCGCCTCCATGCAGCCCAGCCACCTGCTTACCGACATGCACTGGGCGCCGGCACGCCTTGGCCGGATGCGGACCCAGTACGCGTATGCGTGGAAGACCTTTCTTGATGCCGGCGTTCCGCTTGCCTTTGGGACCGATTATCCCGTTGAACCCGTGACGCCCTTCCGCGGCTTGTATGCGGCAGTGACCCGGCGCGACGAAGCGAACACGATGAGCTTCCATCCCGAGGCTGTCCTGACCGTTGGCCAGGCGCTTGCTGCCTACACCCAGGGCGCAGCCTATGCGGAGTTTGCAGAGGGTTGGAAGGGCCGCCTGGCGCCCGGCTACGTGGCCGACATGGTGGTGCTTGACCGCGACGTGACCAGCGTTACGCCGGCTGCGCTGCTCAGGACCGTGGTGATCGAGACCATCGTTGGCGGACGTATCGTGTACACGCGCGCCGCCGCGGCAGAGGGTGCGCGCTAACCCGGTGCCGCTTCGCCACATCGCAGTACAGGCGCAGCTTGCGCAACACTGCAAGCCTTATCCCCCGTGCAGCCCTGGAGAGACCATGCACCGACGCAGCTTTCTATCGACCTCGCTTCAGGCTTCAGCCGTAGCGCTGGCAGCCCAGGGCACCACCACGCAGGCAGCAGAGACGCCCGCGCGGGAGTACTACGAGCTGCGTGCCTACCAACTGCGCAGCGGCGAGCAGACCAGGCTGATCGAGAGCTACCTCACCGACGCACTCATTCCGGCATTGAATCGGCTACGCCTCACACCTGTCGGCGCATTCAGCATCGAGATTGGGCCAGAGGCGCCTACCATCTACCTGCTGATCCCTGGCCCGACGGTGGAGGCGGTTGCGACCTCAAACCTCAAGCTTGCTGACGACGCCCAGTTCCTGAAGGCGGCCGAGGCTTTCTGGAACGCTCCCGCGATCCAGCCTGCCTTTGTGCGGGTGCGCAGCAGTCTCCTGGCAGCATTCGCAGGTCATCCCAACGTCACCCTCCCCGCGGCTTCGGCTGCAAAGGGTAAGCGCATGTTCGAGCTGCGCACCTATGAGAGCCCCACCTACGCCGCCCATGTCCGCAAGGTCGAGATGTTCCACAAGGGAGAGTTCGCCATCTTCGAGCGTGCCGGCTTTTCGCCCATCTTTTACGGTGATGCGCTGATCGGTGCCAACCTGCCGCAGCTCACCTACATGCTCAGCTTCGCTGACATGGCGGCGCGCACTGCCATGTGGGAGGCCTTCCGCAATGATCCGGAGTGGAAGAAGCTGTCGTCTGATCCTCGCTACGCGACCGACCCGATCGTCAGCAACATCACGAACGTGATCCTGAGCCCGCTTGCGTGCTCGCAGGTCTGATAGTGCTGCTCTACTTCTGCTCGAAGATCAGAAAGTAGTCCTGCCCGTCCGCCTTGGTGAAGTCGTACCGCCCCACGCGGCGGAAGCCGGCCTCGTCCATCTCTCGGATCACCACTGCCTCATCGAGCCCATGGTCCGAGCCCGAGCCGTTGCGGTCAATGATGCCGACCTTGGCTCCAGGTCGCAGTGCAGGCTTCAGCTTCGCAAGCAGGATCTTCGGCTGCGCGATCTCGTGGTACACCTTCAGCATCAGCACCGCGTCCACGCTTGCCGGCGGCAGCTTCGGATCATCCGGCGTGCCTTCCACCGTGTGCACATTGCCAAGGTTCTCGCGCAGCGCCCGCTGGGTGATGTAGGCGATCGCCTGCGGGTTGATGTCTTCGGCATAGACCTTGCCACCCGGCTTCACCCGCTTCGACGCGCGTGCGGTAAACCAGCCCGAGCCTGCGCCCAGGTCAGCCACAGACACGCCCGGCTTCAATCCCAGCAGATCCATCACCCGGTTGATCTGCAGCCTCTGGTCACGGTCACTGTATTCGAAGATCGACAGGTCGCCGGAGTAAGGCGTGCTGGTGGGGCGATGGATCTCCTGGCCCTGCGGCGGTGCTGGTGCCTGCGGGCGCGCGGCAATTGGAAGCATGCACACAAGAAGACCCGCGCGGAGCAGTTTGCTGATCGTCATAGGTCCCAGCATCGCCCTCGGGGCGCTGCGGTGGCAAGCCTCACACCGCTTACCCGTCGCCAACGCGCTGGAGGCACTTTGATACGCTGAAGCACCGTGACTGCCGCCGTTAGCCGATCCACGCTCGCGCACCTGCTGCTCCTGGCCGTGGTGATCCTCTGGGGCGCGACCTTTGTGCTCATCAAGGATGCTCTGGCGAACGTTTCACCCCTGCTCTTTGTCACACTTCGCATGGCGCTCGCGGCGCTCACGCTGGCGCTCGTCTACCGCCGGCAGCTCATGCAGATCCGCCTCCGGACCTCCCGTGCCGGAGCCGTCGTGGGCCTGTGCCTGGCGGCGGGCTATGCGCTGCAGACCTCAGGCCTGCGACTCACCACACCCTCGAAGTCCGCCTTCCTCACCGGCCTGGTCGTCGTCTTCGTGCCGCTGCTTTCGCTTGTACCGGCGCTACGCGCGCCCGCCGCTCACCGTCCCCGCTGGAACGCCGGTCTGGGTGCCTGTTTGGCTTTCGCCGGGCTGCTGCTGCTTACCGTGCCTGCGGACGCACCGCTGGCGGCGCACACGCTGTTCACTGGCCTCGGCCGCGGCGAACTACTCAGTCTCGGCTGCGCGATCGCCTACGCCTTCCACATGCTCGCGCTCGCACACACCGCGCCGCGCATGCCCTACCAGCAGCTGGCCGTGGTGCAGATCAGCGTAGCGGCAGCAGCCATGGCGGCGATCCTGCCCTTCTTTGAGCCGCACCCCTACCTTCGTCCCACGGCTGCCGTGCTTGCGTCTCTCCTGATTGCAGCCGTGCTCGCGACTGCTGCGGCGTTCACCATCCAGAGCTGGGCGCAGCAGTTTCTTCCTGCCACGCACACGGCCGTGCTCTTTACGCTCGAGCCGGTGTTTGCATTCGCCACCTCGTTCCTCGTCCTGGGCGAGCGGCTCAGCCTGCGGGCAGCGACGGGCGCCCTGCTGATCCTGGCGGGCATCGCACTGACAGAGCTGCTCCCTGCGCGCGTTGAGGCTCGCGTTCAGCCGACTGCGCACGAAACGGCACCGCTGTCCTAAGTCTGGTGTGCGATAGGCTGCTCGCAGCCATGGCTGCGCGACCAACGCCGATCCTGCGAACTCATGAGACGGATGCCGCCGGCCGTGCGTCTAAACCACCGAGCATGCAGGCGGCCCATCTATACTGGGCAGGACTGTGCACCGCCCAGGCCGCGCGTCCTCACTACATGCCGGCGGCTATCCAAAGATCGACACTTGAAAGGCACGAGGTTATCCCGACCATGAACTTCCCGCTCGAGCGGCTGCGCATACGCCGTCTTGCTACTTCGTTTACCATCCTGGCCACCCTTTCGGCCGGCATTCTGATCGGCTCGGTTGTGGCCCATGGCGTCAGGGGTCAGGAGAAGTCGGTCGACACGCGCGATGCCACGCCGCTGCGCATTCCGGCGCCGCGCGAGCTGCCCACTGACTTCACCCGGATCGCAAAGGAAGTAGGGCCGGCGGTGGTCAACATCAACACCGAGACGCTGCCGAAAGATCAGCAGTCCGGCAAGCGCAACCCGCGTCTGCGCAACATGCCCCAGATGCCGCAGCAGAACCCCGACGACGGCGGCGATGACGACAACGGGCAGGGTGGACAAGGCGGACAAGGCGGGCAGGGTGGGGACGACCAGGGCGGCCTGCAGGACTTCTTCAACCACTTCTTCGGCGGGCAGGGTGGACAGGGCGGGCAGGATGAAAGTGGGCACGAGGCGCTTGGGTCCGGCTTCATCGTCGACCCTAAGGGCTACATCGTGACCAACAATCACGTGGTCGACAAGGCCGACAAGATCTACGTCAAGCTGTCCTCTGATCCGGCCGGTGCTGAAGGCCACACAGCAACGGTAGTGGGCGTCGATAAGGACACCGACATTGCAGTGATCAAGATCAACGTGCCGCAGTCACTGCCGACGGTCAAGTTCGGGAACTCGGACTCGGCGCAGGTAGGTGACTACGTGCTGGCCATCGGTTCCCCGCTGGGGCAGGAGGGGACGGTGACTTCCGGCATCGTTTCCTACAAAAATCGGACGATCGAGCCAGGCTCGCGCGGCCAGTTTCAGCACTTCATCCAGACCGACGCAGCCATCAACCCGGGCAATTCGGGTGGTCCGTTGCTGAACATGGCAGGCGAGGTGATTGGCGTCAATACGGCCATCTTTACCCAGTCGAACGGCAACCAGGGTATTGGCTTTGCCATGCCTTCGAACACCGTCATCAATACCTACAACGACCTCATCGGGCCTGACCACAAGGTGATACGCGGTTCGATCGGCATCCTCTTCCAGCCGACCGTCTCGAGTGCCGTAGCGCGTGTCTACGGGGCCAAGAGCGGGATCATTATTCAGCGCGTGACCCCGGGCATGCCGGCGGACAAGGCCGGCCTTAAGGCAAACGACGTCATCACGACCATCGACGGGCGCAAGCTCAAGGATGGGGACGACCTGGTGAATGACATTTCGGCACGGCGTCCAGGCTCAACGGCTAAGATCGGCTACCTGCGCGACGGCAAGGAGATGACCGCGAACGTAACCATCGGCGACCGCGCCAAGACCATCGCCGCAGGCGAAGCGCGGAACGAAGGCGATACCCAAAATGGCTCGAGCCCGGATGCCTCCGAGGGCAAGGTGGGCCTCACGGTTGCTGACCTGCCGCAGAATGCCCCGGCCGGGGTGCACGGCGTGATCATCCAGTCGGTGAAGCCGGGTTCGTTTGCGGACGAAAACGGCCTGCGGGGATCGACCGGGATTGTCATCGCCGGGATCAACAAGCAGCCGATCCACAACAAGCGCGAGTACAACGCGATCATCAACAACCTGAAGTCGGGCTCTGACCTGGTCTTCGAGTTGGTCGATCCGCGGAACCCGAAGGCTGGCAGCAGCCTGGTAGGCGGCACACTGCCGTAGCCCGTTACCCCTGGGCGAGGCTCGCTCAGGGGTCGGGCAGTGTGTCTCACTTTGGTACGGGTCCCTTACTATCCAGCAAGGGATCCGGTAACTTCTGGTTGCTTTCTTCCGATGTGGCTATTAGTCTTCGGAAAGCGCATTCAGAACTTCACTTCTGAGGGTCTTACGCATGACGATTCGTACCTGGCAGTGGCTGGCACTTGGCGTAACCTTGGTAGCTCTCCCCGCCCTTGGCAGCCGGTCGCACCGTGCACCGACCTCGGGCCATGGCAAGGCCTCGCATCACTCCAGGCACTTTGCTATGGTCTCGCACATCATTCAGGGTCAGCGCGGGATCGACTCCGGGCGTACCCGCGAGATCCAGGCAGCGCTGATCCAGCGCAACTACCTGACCGGCGAGCCGAGCGGTGAGTGGACGCCCGAGACGGAAGCAGCGATGACGAAGTTTCAATCAGACAACGGCTGGCAGACGAAGCTGATGCCCGATTCGCGCGCGCTGATCAAGCTCGGGCTGGGGCCAAACGCCCTGCCTGGGGCTGCGTCGGATGCCTCTTCCTTCGCGACCGCAACACCGGCAAGCAGCGACTCGAACACACTGGCTGCATCGCACTCGATCCTGAACTAGGCTTGCTCCTGCATGCACAACAACAGCCGCCCTGTGGGCGGCTGTTGTTGTTTGCACCGGACTGACTGAGTTGCGTGCTCTGGCGGAGACGGCTCACCGTAGATGGCTTCTCTCTCGTTCAGGCAGGCGCCAGAGCACTGGATACTTGTTCCTGAAGGTCGCCGTGGGAGCGAGCAACAGGGAAGCCAGTGCGTCTCACCTCCTACAAACCAGCCAGCCCACGCCGCTCGGGCTCCAGAAGCTCTCGCATTGTCTCTCTCCTCCGGATCACCCGCGCATGCCGCCCTTCAACCAGCACCTCGGCCGGGCGGGGGCGCGTGTTGTAGTTCGACGAAAGGGACATCCCATACGCCCCGGCATCAAGAATCGCGAGCAGATCGCCAGGCTCGACCACCGGCATGCTCCGGTCGTGGGCGAAAAAGTCGCCGCTCTCGCACACCGGTCCGACCACATCCACGACCTCGAGCGGCGGGTCCGGCTCGTTCTGGCCTGAGACCGGCACGATTTCGTGGTGCGATCCGTAAAGCGATGGCCGGATCAGGTCGTTCATCCCGGCATCCGTGATGACGAACTTCTTCGCTCCGTTCCACTTGGTGTAGAGCACCTGGGTGATGAGCGAGCCGGCCTGCGCGACGAGGAAGCGCCCGGGCTCGAGCAGCAACTGGACGCCGCGCGCGCCAAGCAGCGGACGCATCGCCCCAAGCAGCGCCTCGGCATAGGCCGCAACCCGCTGCGCGGGGTCGAACGGCTGCGCGGCTTCGTACTCGATGCCGAGGCCACCGCCAAGGTCGACCGAGGTGATCCTGTGCCCATCGGCCAGGAGCTCGTGCACCAGCCCGACAACCCGCGCAGCAGCTGCACCAAAGGGCTCGCTCTGGCGTATCTGCGAGCCGATGTGCACGCTGACCCCGCGCGCCTCCAGGTACTTGCTCTCGGCAGCCCTGGCGTAGAGAGCGCGCGCCTCGGTGATGTCGACGCCAAACTTGTGCTCGCGCAGGCCGGTCGAGATGTAGGGGTGCGTCTCCGCAAAGACATCCGGATTGACGCGCAGCGCGAACCGCGCCCTGGTTCGGCCTTTGGCCGCGCGGGCGGCGAGCAATTCGAGCTCGCCTTCGCTCTCGACGTTGAAGATGAGAATATCGGAGGCGAGCGCCAGGTCGATCTCTTCAGCAGTCTTGCCCACACCTGAGAAGACCGCCCGCCGCGCCGCCCGTTTGCGCACCGTGAGCACGCGCTCCAGCTCGCCGCCCGAGACAATATCGAACCCTGACCCAAGCTCATCCAGCAGCTTCAGGATCGCGAGTGCCGAATTGGCCTTGACTGAATAGCAGACCAGGTGCGCGACCGAAGCAAAGGCCTGCGCGAAAAGCTCGAACCGCTCGGTAATATGGTCAGCCGAGTAGACGTAAAGGGGCGTGCCATGCTCGTGCGCTAGTTTATCGAGGCGCACAGGGCCGCAGGCAAGCGGCGCGCCAGCCTTGGTGTAGCGAAAAGGACGAACAGGGTGCAAGGAGCCTCACGGAAGAAGAAATGCTGTTCTAAGCGTAGAGCATTTTTCCTGGCAGTGTTTGCTGCGGCGCCTTATGTGGCGTTCCTCTGAAAAATCCCAGCCAGATCGCTCACAGGAGCGAGACACGCGTCGCAGCTCGCGCGCAGGAACTCGAGTCCATGCACCATTGCTGGACTAGAAAAAAGTGTCTCGGACGCCGACAGAGCGTCACAGACGCCGCAAAAAGCGATCCAGGATCCCTGCTACAGCCTGCGGCTGCTCCATCGGAGCATAGTGCCCGGCCTGGGTGAGCAGGTGATATTCGCTTGCACTCCCCGCGCGCGCAAGCATCGCGTGCAGCGCGGACAGGTCGTCAGGCGTGCTGCTCACGTCTTCCTCTCCCGCGATCACGCACGTTGAAAGGCGCATGCTGTCAGCTGTCGCTTGCGAGTCAGGACGAGCGCCCAGCCCACGTTGGATGGCCTGGATCGCGAGAGGGCTTACCTGCTCCATCATCGCGCGGACGCTCGCAACTACCTCAGGCTTGTGCGCACGCGTCTCGTCGCTTAGCAGCGCAGTGAGCATCGTGTCGACGAACTCCTCCGTGGGAGCGGTTGCACCCAACAAGCGAGGGGCTTCGTGTTTCGCGATCCACTCTGCGCGTTTGGCTCGCTCCGTATCTGTGTCGGCCTGCGGCTTGCTGTTGCAGAAGATCGCGCCCGCGCACCGACCCGGGGCCGCGCGCCAGAGCTCATAGAGCGTGTACCCGCCGATCGAGCAGCCGCCCACGACCGCGCGCTCAATCCCGAGCACGTCGAGCAGCGCGATCAGGTCGCGTCCAAGCTGCTCCATCGTGAGCACAGGCGCTTCCGTCGGCTGGCAGGCCCCGCCCAGAGGCGAGCGCCCATGCCCTCGCAAGTCAGGCAGGATCAGTCGATAGCCTGGAAGATGGAGCGCGACCGGGAGCCAGAATCGATGATTGAGCGGCGTGGGATGCAGGAGCACGAGCGTGCCAGGCCTGGTCCCGGCTGGAAAAGCCGTCAACCGAGGCTCGACCACCTCGGCGAACAGAGTGTCACTATCGGAGCGAAACTCCACCCGCCCTACTTCCCTGCTTCTGTCGTGCCGGTGTAGGACGGTGGTGCGGTGTAGGCTGTCGTCGAAGCAGGCAGCGCAAACAACTCTTCCGGCATGACGATCCAGAAGATGATGTAAGCGATGCCACCGGCGCCGCTGGAAAATACCGCAGCCAGGACTGCAATGACGCGCACCCAGACCACGTCCCACCCGTAGCTCTTGGCGATGCCCTGGCAGACGCCGGCAATGACGCGCCCTACCCGCGGCCGAATGAGCCGGGTCGAGAAGGGTAAGGCAGCCGGTGGAATGGCAGCATTTGGCGTACCGCAAGCCGAGCAGAAGCGCGCCTCCAGACCCAGTTCCTTGCCGCATTGCACGCAGTATGTGCTCATGTCCGTCTCCTCCTACGATGCTGGTAGCAGATACGTCGCGTTGGAGCCTGCGGTTCCAAAAACGCGGTTGATGCGGCCCTCTCTGCCAAAAAGGACTGCCTGCAGCTTAGCGTTCCGAGTACGGCCTGCGCATCAGCTTGCGCGCATCATCCGCCTGCACAGTGTCACTGCCCGCGTCCATCACCTGCTGGTACATGGAGCGCGCGCTGACGTGGTCTCCCATCAGGTCATAGCTCTTGCCCGCCGCCAGCAGGCAGCGCCGCTTCAACTCCGGGCTGGTCCTCGGGGCGTAGGCCGCGCTCTTGTAGGCGGCTATCGCGTCTGCGTACCGGGTTTGCCCGCGCAGCGTGTCCCCGAGTCCAAAGTAGGCCAGCTCAAGCTGAGGAGAGTGGAAGTACCCGGGCTGCTGGTTGAGCGCCAGTACTCGGCGGTACAACTCAATCGCATGCGGACCCTGGCCGGCATCCTTGGCCAGGTTTGCTTCTTCGAGCTGAAAGAGAAAACCTTGCGGGTACTGCTCGGCGAGCGAGTGCGCAATCTCAAGCGCTTCAGAATACTTCGCCTCGCGACGCAGAAAGAGCATCATGCAGGTGCGCGCCTCGACCGAGGTCGTCACGCCGCGATCGGCTGCGATGCGCAGCATCTCCATGCCCCTTTCCTTGCTC
>CAZZYO010000021.1:0-43855 GCA_964658255.1 Candidatus Babeliales bacterium | reverse complement strand
TTATTCAGGTTTACGGTGGTTGTGGCGTTGTGACGCTTCTCGCTTTTCTGACTCTCTGCCATATCTCGGCGCAACGAACCCGTCACTCCAGGAACGCAGGCGGGCTTTCCACTCACACGAACTAGAAACGCATCCTTCAGCGGCTTAGCGGTCCTATGCTGCCGCATGGACATACACGAGTAAGAGCGCCGGCGGCCTCCCCGGCGCTCTTACTCGTTTCTACAGCCCGGCCAGCGCCGGGGTTGGAGAGTGCGGTTCCTCCGCATCAACCTGCACACGCCTAGAACATGTGGTGCTCTTCCTCCTCATGCACACGCGGTTTTGCTCGCCCTGGATGCAGCACCCCGGCGGCAGCCCTCGCCTCTGAGCTCACCTTGGCCACGGTCAGCCAGTTGTCCTTACGCGGGCTGTCGGACACAAAGGGCGGCATCGGAATGCACAGGTAGCGGCTCAGGCACTCGGCATATGGCTCGTAGAGTGCCCGCATCGCGCGCAGGCGCTGCTGGGAGTCGTCATCGCGGGCTACCCTGACACCTACCTGGCAGAGCAGGTCATGCAACTGGCGAAAGTTTGCGTCCGACAGGCGGTCATCGACCGGCGCGATCGGTTCGAGGTCGAAGACCTGCGACAGATCGACCAGCGCATGCCGGGCCATGGCAAAGGTGAGTTGCGCCTGGCGGCCCGTGCGGTCACCGACCGAGGCAACCATCAGTGCGCAGGCATCGAGGATCGCGGTCAACGCGCTGAGCCAGCTTTGGTTGGTATGCTGCGAGCGAAAGTAGCACAGCAGCGGGTAGGAGATATGGCTCTCCAGCAGCTCGGCCGCCCAGCGCTCCCAGTCCGCCAGCAGCACAATCAGGATCTCCGGGCCGCCGTCAAAGCCGTGGCGGCGCACCAACTCGGCCGCGCTTGGCGGGGAGCCGGCGCGCGCGTCCAGCAGCGAGATATTGACCTCGCGTTTCGAGAACGCTCCGTACAGAACGGGGAAATAGCCGATGACGACGGCAACGAACGCCAGGCCGAGCCCCGACTCAAGCACGATCAGAGCGCGCACCCAGCGCGAGTGGGGCACCACGTCCCCTAACCCAAGCGTAAACAGGGTGGTTCCGCTTACGTAAAGGTCCGACAGAAAGTCACGCCGGAGGTCTGGGAGCCCTTCCTTCGCACCGACGAGCCTCAGCGCCAGGGGGTCTGAGAAGGGGGAGTGTAGCGCATAAAAGAGCAGGCCGAAGCCAACCACCAGGAACGCCGCCCACAATGCGGTGAGAAAGACGAGCGAGAGTGGACCATAAATGCCGAGGACAGTCTCGCGACGCCGGCTGGAGCGTATCCGGGATGCAGCCCAGGACCACGGCGTCCAGGTAGCGATGTAGAACAGGCGCGTGAGGCGAAGGTGCCCGCTTGGGCGGCGCGGCAGGATGATGGTCTGGAATGCGTCCAGCAGCACAGCCAGGAGGAAGAGGACGCCGGCGAGAAAAGCAATCAGGGACATACGGGATGAGCTCTCCTCAGGCGCCGTGCCCGAGTATACCCGGGCGAGTCAGATGGGTAGTCGATGCATCAGCCAGCAGATACGCTGCAGGAGTGCTCGGGGCAGCTTCTTCACGGGCAGCTCCAAAGCCATCCAAGCTTGCTATGGAATCGATTGGGCGCCTGCTGCTCTCACTTGGGGCTCTACTGCTGGTTGTCGGGCTGCTGGTGCTCCTTGCCGCGCGCATCGGTCTGCCGCTGGGCCGCCTTCCTGGAGACCTGGCCTGGCGCGGACGCTGGGGCGGCGTCTTTGTGCCGCTCGGGACCTCGCTCCTGCTGAGCATCGTGCTCTCTTTGTTGTTTTGGGTGCTGGGCCGCTTTCGACGGTAACGCTTGAGGTGAATGGCTGCGCGATACACTCAGAGGGTGCCAACTCCTTCTGACCGCGAGCACGATGCCGGGCAAAATGATGCTGACCGGGCGCCGCAGCTAGGGCTTTTTGCGGAGGCCGCAGAGCGCAAACCGGCGGCCAACCTTCAGGAGCTTCGGCGTCGCGTACAGCCGCCCCGCCGCCCGCCTGCCGCAACCGCCACCCGTCGTCGCGAGGAGGCAGAGCTTCCCGCCTGGAGCCGCCCCACTGCTCCCGCACTGGGTGAGCAGGAAGCCGTGCGAGAGGCCAGGCCTTTGCCCTTTCCAGGCGGACAGGAGACACTCGAGCCCAATATGGAGCCGGTCCCCGGGTCGGACTCTGGGGACGAGCTCGCTCCTGCCGGTCGCCGCATCTGGACCGTGGCTGACCTGGTCAGCACTGTCCGTACGCGTGTAGAGCAAACTTGGGCCGATCTGTGGGTTCACGGGGAAATCTCAAACCTGCGCGCAGCGCCCTCAGGGCACCTTTACTTCACACTGAAAGATGGCGAGTCACAGCTGCCCGCGGTGCTCTTTCGGCGACAGGCGCAGATGCTGCGCTTCAAGCCCGAGGATGGGCTGGAGGTTCTGCTGCGCGGCAAGGTCTCCGTTTACGAGCAGCGCGGGCAGATGCAGCTGATCGCCGAGCACCTGGAGCCAGTCGGGGCCGGCTCGCTGCAGATTGCCTTCGAGCAGCTCAAGGCGCGGCTCTCCGCCGATGGGCTCTTTGCCCCCGAGCGCAAGCAGGCGCTGCCACCCTATCCACGCTGCATTGGCATTGTCACTTCGCCTGCGGGTGCGGTCATCCGCGACTTTATGACGGTTGCTGCGCGACGGCATGCGGCTCTGCAAATCCTGCTGTATCCGGCGACGGTGCAGGGAGGCTCAGCAGCGTTCGAGGTCGCGGCCGGGATCGCGTACTTTAACCAGGCGCGCAACGTGGATGTGATCGTGATCGCGCGGGGCGGCGGCTCTCTTGAAGACCTGGCACCGTTCAACACGGAGCTATTGGCACGCGCCATCGCTGCTTCAACGCTGCCTGTCGTCTCCGCGATCGGCCATGAGACGGACTTCACCATCGCGGACTTTGTTGCCGACCTGCGCGCCCCAACGCCCTCGGCTGCAGCAGAGCTGATTACCCAAGCGCAGCACAAGGTAGAAGAGCAGGTGAGCGCATTGGCTGCACGGCTGCAGCGGGCTTGCCGATACCAGCTGATCGTCGCTCGGCAGCGGCTGGGAGCGCTGGCCGTGAATGCGGCCGCAGCGCGCATGGCAGAGAGCCTGAACCGCAGGCAGCAGCGCGTCGATGAACTGCGCTTCCGCATGGAGGCTGCTATGCGGAAGCAGCTGCACACGGCCGCGGCACGGATCGCTGCGCACTCAGTCGAGGCAACCCACGCGCGCCTGCTGAGCGGGGTGGGCGGGCGGAGGCGCGTGGTAGATGCACTGCGACACCGGCTTGAAGCGTGCCAGGCCCAGCGCATGCGCGCGCACGGAGAGCGGCTGCAGCGCGCGACCGCAGCACTGCTGCGCCAGGATGCCGCGCACCAGCTGCAACTGCTGCGCCACCAATGGACGCAGCTCGATAACCGGCTCGCTCGCCTGGGCGAGGAGCAGACCCGGCGCTTTGCCAATCGGCACGATCGAGCAGCGCGCCAGCTTGCGAGTCTCTCTCCCATCGCGGTGTTAAGCCGGGGCTACGCGCTTGTGTTCGACGCAAAAGGCGGCCTGGTCAAGCGCGCCACGGATGTGCAGGCAGGTGACCTACTGCGGGTGCAGCTTGCTGAAGGCTCGGTAACAAGCCGCGCTTTGAGCCAAAACGAGGAAGCATGAGACGACTGTTCGGTACCGACGGCATACGCGCCGTTGCAGGAGAAGCACCCTTAGACCGGCGCACGATCTACGCAGTAGGGCTTGCGCTGGCGCACCAGTTGCGCGGTGCCGGCCATCCTTTGCCGCGGATCATCATCGGCATGGACACGCGGGAGTCGGGCGGCTGGATCACTGAGACCATTGCCGCCGGTCTTGCCGCAGGCGGTGCGACCCTGGCCAATGCGGGCGTGATCACGACGCCAGCCATCGCTTACCTGACGCGCAAGTACGGATTCGCGACCGGGATAGTGATCTCTGCCTCGCATAATCCATGGCAGGACAACGGCATCAAGTTGTTTGGAAGCGACGGTTATAAGCTGCCCGATGCGCTCGAGCTTGCGATCGAGCAGGAGATTTTTCGCCTGCTGGCGGAAGCGAAAGCAGACCCCACTTCTCCTTCTTCGCTGCCGGCGGTCGACTCGCTTTATCGGCATGACTACGAGGCATTTCTACGCGGCGCTGTGCCTGGGCTCTCGCTCGGGGGTATACACGCGGTGATTGATTGCGCGAACGGCGCCGCGTCTGCGATTGCAGCTGAACTTTTAACAGCGCTGGGCGGCCGCGTTGAACTGACACACGCCACTCCGGACGGCCGGAACATCAACGCCAACTGCGGCGCGCTTCATCCGGAGATCGTCGCTGCCGAGACCCACGCGCGTCGTGCGTCAATCGGCATCACCTTCGATGGAGACGCCGACCGGGCACTCTTTGCCGATGCGAGTGGTCGGGTTGTAAACGGAGATGCAGTGCTGCTGCTGACTGCTCGCGCGATGAAGCAGGAAGGCAAGCTGGCCGGCAACGTGATTGTGGCGACGACCATGTCCAACATGGGGCTTGAAGCGGCTTTGGCGCGAGATGGCATCCAGATGTTGCGAGCGCCCGTCGGTGACAAGTATGTGCTCGAGATGATGCAGCAGCATGGCGCCCTGCTTGGCGGTGAGCAGTCCGGACACATTCTTTTTCCGCGCCTGGCGACGACCGGCGATGGCCTCTTGACTGCATTGGTCGTGCTGGATATCGTGCAACGCTCAGGGAAGACGCTTGAGGCTCTGGTGGCCGACCTGAAGGTATTTCCGCAGGTGATTGTGAATGTGCGAGTCCGCGAGAAAAGGCCGCTGGCAGAATTTGCCACAATAGCAGGCACAATTGTGGACGCGGAGCAAGCGCTTGCTGGGAGAGGGCGCGTCGTAGTCCGCTACTCCGGCACAGAAGCCCTGGCGCGGGTGATGATTGAGGCCGAGTCGGAAAAGGAAATGCGCCACCACGCCGAGCAGATCGCAGCTGCGATCCGCGCGGAGCTGGGCGCCTGATTACGAGCGGCGTTCCTACGCCGGCAACTCAGACGCGCTGGGATAGTTATGCTGCTCGCGACCCAGGTCGCCGTCGTACTTCACGGTACTCTTGAACAACTCGTAGCGCCCGTCGTTGAACTGGCGACCGTGCTGGCGTAGCTCGGCCATCTGCTTCTCAGCCAGTGGCTTGAAGTTACGGAGGATGTCAAGGTTCTGGTCCAGCACTCCCATGGAGTCCATACCGGAGATCGTCGTCGAAATACCGGGAACGCTCATCGCGTAGGAGAGTGCCTCGGTCGGCGTCAGCGCCCCGTGCACAATCGGCTCGCCTGATCCGCTCATGCTCTTCATTGAAAATACGGCCATGCCTTTGCTCAAGGCCACGGGCAGCACTTCCTTCTCGAACGAGCGGTAGCTCGGATCGAATGGATTGATTGGCATCTGCACCGTGTCGAAGTGGAAGCCGCGGTTGAGCATGTCGAGGTGGATCGAAGGATTCTTGTGCCCGGTAAAGCCGACGAAGCGGACCTTGCCCTGCTGCTTGGCAGCCGTGAGCGCCTCGAGCACGCCATCTGCTTCGTAGCACTTTTCAGGGTCGTTGTAGTACACCACCTCGTGCACCTGCCACACATCAAGGTGGTCGGTCCGCAGGCGCGTCAATGAGTTCTCAAGCATGCGCATGGCAACGTCTTTCTTGCGGCCATGCGTGCATACCTTGGTCATTACGATTGCCCTATCACGCTTGCCCTTCAGCGCGGTGCCGACGCGCTCCTCACTCATACCGCCGTGGTACTCCCATGCATTGTCGAAAAAATTGATGCCATGGTCGAGCGCCTTTGCGACCATGTTGTTCACTTCTTCCTGGCCGGAGGCAGTGCCAAGATGAAAGCCGCCCATGCCGAGGATTGACACCTGCAGCCCGGTCGAACCCATGGCGCGCTTTGGCACTTCAAACGCCTCGTTGGATGATCCGCCGTACTGGCCTGGGAAATTGGGCACGATAGGATTGGGCATCTTTGACTGAGCCCCCGCACCGGTGGCGCGCGGATAAGTCGCCTGTGCTTCTGCAGCAGAGCCTGCCCCGGCAAGGCTAAGTGCCGGGACAGCCGCGATGGCGCTCGAGAGCGCAGCGGTCTGCAGAAACCTACGGCGGCTTACATCGGCTTGTGGCTGCTCGGTGGTTGGTTCGGCGGAGCCTGAGGAGTACTCATTTTCGTTCGTCATGTATCTCTCGGGTAACTCGGGTGCGAAGTGGCTGGCGGAGGTAGCGACCTCAGTTAGACGCCGGGCGACTGTGTCACTTGCGGATACGGGCGGCCAGTGTTCTGAGGCTCGTAGATCATCTGCTTGACCTCGGCCTGCTCGAGATCGATGGGAAACTCGTGCGCGATGCGGGCTTCAGGGTTATCAAACTTGATGGACGTCTTGTAGAGCTCGAAGTGACCATCGCCTGCATAGGGCTTGGCGCGTTCGCGCAACGCGTGCATCTCGCTTGCGGAAAGCGGTGTGAAGTTCTGCGCGACCTTGAGGTTTTGCTCAAGGATGTTCATCTCACTCACGCCGGTGATCGTGGTAGCTACCGGCAGCGACATGGCGTAACGCAGAAGCTCTTCCGCAGTGAACATACCCTTTTGCACCGGCTCGCCATGGCCGCCAATAGGCTTCATTCCCAGTGCCGCCATGCCTTTCTGCTGCAGCAGCGGCAGTACCTTCTGCTCGAAACTCATGAAGTTACCGTCAAATGGGTTGAGCGGCATCTGCACTGCGTCGAATGGAAATCCGGTGTTGATCATGGCCAGGTGAATGTCAGGATCCTTGTGGCCGGTGAATCCCAGGAAGCGAACCTTACCTTCCTTCTTTGCCTTGAGCAAGGCCTCAGCCGCGCCACCAGGGCGCATGAACAAATCAGGATCATTTTGGAAGCTGACTCCGTGCACCTGCCACAGGTCCAGGTGATCGGTCTGCAGGCGACGCAGGCTTTGCTCCAGCATCTGGGTCGCAAGCGACGCATCGCGCCCATGCGTGCAGACCTTCGTCATCAGGAAGGCCTTCTCGCGCAGACCTTTCAACCCCATGCCGAGCCACACCTCGGATTTGCCGCGGTTGTACTCCCAGCAGCAGTCATAAAAGGTAACGCCAGCGTCGAGCGCGCGATGCACGATCTCGATCGCGGTCTTTTCACTTGAGGCCTGGCCTAGATGGTGCCCACCCAGGCCCAGCGCCGAGATCTGGACATCTGTATTGCCAAAGCGCCGCAGGGGAATCGTGGAGCCTGTTTGCATGGTTTGCCTGTTCCTCTACGCAGGTTTGGATGCAGGCACAGCACGTACGGCAAGGCGGGGGGACCACCATTTCTGCCGGGCGAACATGGCAGGGGCGGGGCTAACTGCCGGCGAGCGAAGCGCCACGCGAGCGCACGATCTCTGCGTAAGTCGCGGCTGAATCCTTGACGATCCGCTGCTGTGTCTGCCGGTCGACATAGATCAGCCCAAACTGTTCAGTAAAGCCGGAAGTAAACTCCCAGTTATCCATCAAGGACCAGTGGAAGTATCCACGCAGCTTCACTCCATCCTGGCTGGCGCGGAGATAGTTACGCAGGTAGTCGCGAATGAAGGCGCTGCGCTCAGGATCGTGGATCTTTCCGTCGGCGCCGGGCTTGTCGGCGTGCGACATACCATTTTCGCTGATGACGATAGGCCGGTTATAGCGCTCGTAGAGGAACTTGGGCGCGTAGTAGAGCAGCTCCGGGGTGATCGTCCAGCCATAGTGCGTGCGCGGCGCGTTCTCGGGCTCTGGCACAACTTCAGGGGCGCCCTCCGCGCCGGCACGTACGTGCGAGCCAAAGTAAAGATTGATGGCGCAGAAATCAAGCGGCTGATGAATCGCGCCCATGGCTTCGGATGTGGCCAGCTTCTCCATGAAAGGCATCATCGCCAGGCCCTTCCCGGGGTACTTGCCGAGGTAGATCGCGTCGAGCCACCAGGCATTGCCGAGGAAGAGCAGGGGTGGCGCCAGGGCCCCGATCGAGACCGGCTCGAAGGTAAAGCTATGGGTCCGTGCAGCGGCCACGTCGGCGCTGCTCGCGGTCGCTGGCAGACTGAACTGGCCGGCGAATGGGATCCCCACCTCGACAGGCTTCTTTGCGCCGGCGCGGATGGCCTGAACCGACATGCCGTGGCCGAGCAGGATGTGGTGCGCCCCCAGGGCGAGCTCTTCCTGGCTCAGTTTTTTGAACGGCGGCATAAAGCCCGCCTCCCCAGAGAAACTCCAGAAGATGTTGGGCTCATTGATGGTGAACCAGTGCTGGACGCGATCGCTGTAGCGGGTGGACAGCAGGTGTGCGTAGTCTGCCAGCCAGCGCGGCGAGTCTGGATTGAGCCAGCCCCCCTGCTGCTGCAGGGCCTCAGGATAGTCAAAGTGGTAGGTTGTGACCCACGGCGCGATGCCGGCGTGCAGCAGATCATCAATCAGGCGATCGTAGTAGGCAAGCGCCTTTGGGTTTGGCGTGCCCTTGCCATTCGGCATCACGCGCGGCCAGGCGATCGACATGCGATAACTATCGAGGCCCATCCGGCGCATCAGCGGAATATCCTGCGCCCAGCGATGGTAGGTGTCGTCGGCAACCAGGTTATTGCTGCCGTCCTTTACCTTCGAGGGCTCGCTGTCAAGCACGGACCAGATCGAGCGTCCACCGCCGTCGGCGTAAGGATAACCCTCTACCTGCATGGCCGCCGTCGAAGAGCCCCAGGCAAAGTGGGCGGGGAAGCTCGCGGCCTTCCCCAAAGGCTGGCTGGCAGCGGCGAAGAGCGGACCAGTCGTCCCGGCACTTACAGCAGCGACCGTGGCTGCCTGGCCAGTGAGGCGGAGAAAGGTGCGGCGATCCAGGCCCGTGCGCGCAAATCGTACCAAACTGCCAGTTTGATCGTGCATGCCACCTTCTTTCTTCGTTGAAGCCAGCCGCTACTCTAGCGAGTGGACAGCAGGCCGTGCAAGTCGAGTGGGGCCTGGCGGGCGGCCCAGGCCGAAGCCTCACAGGTTCTTGGATTTGCGCCCGTTGAGCGCTCTCGACAAGGGATGGCTGTGCGCAGGCTGGTTTGCCTGCCAGCCACAAGAGCGGCGAACCACGATGTGTCCGCGCAGCAGGATGGTTCGCGGGGGCAGGGAAGGATTATTGACCCGCTCGATCATGGCGGCGATGCTGGCTGCGCCGATCTCTGCGCAGGGCTGATGCACGGTGGTGAGCGGCACAGGCAGCAACCGCGCGTAACGTACGTCGTCAAAACCAACAATGCGCACATCACCAGGCACCTGGAACTCCAGGCTCAGAAGGATCTGCATCAGGTAAGCTGCCACTTCGTCATTTGCGCAGACAATGGCGTCGACCCCCTCGTCGCGCACAAGGCGGTCAATGCGCTCATAGTCAGACGCATCCTCATGGACACGCACCACGTGCGCAAGCGTGGTGGCATCGGACTGTAGTGCTTCGCGGCAGCCGGCAATCCGCTCCTCTACTGTCTCAGCCGAGCCAGCGCGCGCGAGGAAGGCGATACTCCGGGCGCCTCGCTGGACCAGGTGAGCAGCCGCAAGGTAGCCGGCGCGCAGGTTGTCCATCGCGATCAGGTCGTAATTACACTGCAGAGGGAAACTGAGGCCGCACCGGTCAAGCAGCACGACAGGGATGGCGGCCTTCTCCAGCTCCTTGAAGATTTCGCGATTGATGCGTTCCCGCTCCTCGCCAAATTCAATCGGTGCGAAAAAGACGCCGTTCACCTGCTGCTCAATATAGCGGCGACACAGCTGCAGAGTCTTGTCTTCCTTGTCCCCCGAAGCGGCAGAGAGACGCTCCCACAGCAGGACATGCTTGCGGGATTGATGGGAGCGCACCATACCCTGGCAGATCGGCTCGAAGATCTCGGCCTGGCCGAGCTCGGGTATCAGGAGCCCAAAGGTGAGGGTGTCGCTGTTGTTCGCAACGTAGGTGCCCGACCCGGGGCGCCGCACCACCAGCCCCTCGTGCTGCAGGTATTGCACCGCCTTGACGACGGTCATGCGGCTCACGCGAAAGCGCCTTACCAGTTCGGCCTCGCTGGGCAGGCGAGCTCCATGGCGGTATTTGCCGGTAGCGATTCCATGGCGGAGCCATTCCGCGATCCTCAGGTACTTGGAGCCCTGCTTCTTCTCGCGTCCCGGCGCGCACGCCAACCCTTCCCTCACCATTCAACTGTCCTCAAAGCCGCGCAGTCCATTCGAGTCTGAGCGAGACCTGTTCAGCAGCCGCCCATCGCGTAACACGCATGGATGCCGCGGTCGGCGCCCGTATCCTACGTCGAACCTCGTAGTTGAGCCAGGCTGCGTGATCCGGGGGTTGCATTGACTGGTACAAAGCGGAACGCGTATCTTCAACTTGTTCCTTATCCCACTACTTAACCGCTTACACCGCTCTGTGGCGGTTCTCTGCGGCGCCGGTTATAAGGGTATCGTGTCTCGATCAGGTGTGCAGCTTCCCAAGTATTCTGTTGGCGTTGGCGATCGGTTTGCTCATCAGGCTAAGGCGCAGCTTGCCGCCTGCATCAAGGCTGGCGAACAGGGAACCATCGTGTCGCCTGTGTGGAACAAGAGTAATCGCGAACATACCATCATTGACTCTGAGCCTGCGAGCACGCGCACGGCAGCCGATGCAGCGGTAAGCGCCCTCGGGTGGACCGAGCCCTACTTCTGCGACGCGGACCACATTAATCTAAGCACGGTCGATCGCTTCCTGGCTCCCTGCGACTTCTTCACGCTCGATGTGGCCGATCAGATCGGGAAGGCGGCGTCCGATACTTCGCTGGCCAAGTTCAAAGCGCAGCATTCGGAGTTGATCGGCAGCGTCGAGGTACCGGGCGTCGGCCAGCTGGAGATTACCGAGGCTTTTTTCGAGGCAACGGCACGCAAGTTCCTGGCTGCCGTCGAGTCGGCAGCGGCGATCTACAAGAAGATTGCAGCGGAGAAAGGGCAAGGCAGCTTTGTCACCGAGGTTTCCATGGACGAGACAGACTCGCCGCAGACCCCGGCCGAGTTGCTGATCATCCTGGCTGCCATCGCAGACCATGCCATCCCGATCCAGACGATCGCGCCGAAGTTTACGGGCCGTTTTAACAAGGGTGTGGATTACGTCGGAGACCTGGCGCAGTTTGCCCGTGAATTTTCAGACGACATCGCTGTGATCGCCTACGCCCAGAAGCACTATGGGCTGCCTTCGACTCTCAAGCTGAGCGTGCACTCCGGCTCTGACAAGTTTTCACTCTATGCGCCCATCCGCGAGGCACTTGCCCGCTTTGATGCCGGGGTACACTTGAAGACCGCCGGCACCACCTGGCTGGAAGAGTTGATCGGGCTTGCGGAGGCGGGTGGCGCGGGACTCGAACTGGCCAAGGAAATCTACGGCGAGGCGCTGGCACATATCGAC
The DNA here is from genome assembly GCA_964658255.1 of Candidatus Babeliales bacterium. GTDB lineage: Bacteria > Acidobacteriota > Terriglobia > Terriglobales > Acidobacteriaceae > EB88. The sequence goes on along the minus strand of CAZZYO010000021.1, from coordinate 32,365 downwards.
GAGCTATGCGGACCTTACGCCACAGTCATTGATATAGATCGCGCCAGGCTACCATCGGCGGAAGAGGTGCAGGATTGGACTTCAGATCAGTTCACCGGCGCTCTGCGCCACGATCAGAGCTCTCCTGCTTACAATCCAAGCTTCAGGCAGCTGTTGCATGTAGGCTTCAAGGTAGCGGCAAAGATGGGGCCGCGTTACCTTGACCTGCTTGAAAAGAACGAAGCGGTGATTGCAAAGAACGTGACGGAAAACCTCTTTGATCGCCATATCGCGCCGCTTTTTCTCGGCGCCTGAACTCAGTTCCGTAAGAGAACACAGGCAAACGGCTCCCATGGCACTGCTCGACAAGCGACGCCTCTTCCCTGCCGACCCGACGGCGCGCGCTATCGCTGAGAGGCTTTATGCTACCGTTGCCGCGCTCCCGATCATCAGCCCGCACGGCCACACGCAGGCAAGCTGGTTTGCCGACAACCGCCCCTTCCCTGACCCGACCAGCCTGTTCATCATTCCGGATCACTACGTGTACCGCATGCTGTACAGCCAGGGCGATCTGACGCTGGAGCAGATGGGAATTGGCACCGGGACCGCAGAGAGGCCGGTGAGCGATCCTCGCGGAATCTGGCGACTGTTCGCAGAGCGCTATTATCTCTTTCGCGGAACGCCGACGCGCCTGTGGCTCGACCATGTCTTCGCCGGGCTCTTCGGGCTTGAGGAGCGACTCTCAGCGTCTACGGCAGATGTGTACTACGACACCATCGCGGAGAAACTCGCCACGCCGGAGTTTTTGCCGCGAGCGCTGTACGAACGGGCAAACATCGAAGTGCTTGCAACCACGGACTCAGCGCTCGACAGCCTGGACGCGCACGCGGCGCTCCGTGCCTCGGGATGGCGCGGGCGCGTGGTGCCAACCTTCCGGCCGGACCCGTGTGTTGACCCGGAGTTTGCCGGGTTCGCCGACAACGTGGCGAGGCTGGGCGCGCGCTACAAGGAGGACACGCGAAGCTGGCGCGGCTACCTGGCTGCCTTGCGCGCTGCGCGTGCCTTCTTCAAGCAGCAGGGTGCGACGGCGACCGACCACGGGCATGCCACGCCGCGGACTGCAGCGCTTTCCTCTGCCGAGGCAGACGCGCTCTTCACGCGGGTGATTGGCGGCGGCGCAACAGCGGCGGAGGCCGATCTGTTCCGCGCACAAATGTTGACCGAGATGGCGCGCATGTCGCTCGACGATGGACTGGTGATGCAGATTCACCCCGGCTCGGTGCGCAATCACAACGAGGCGCTCTACCAAAAGTTTGGCCGCGACATCGGCGCAGACATACCGTCACAAACCGAGTACGTGCATGCTCTTAAACCGCTGCTCGACCACTTCGGCAACGAGCGTGGTTTGACGATCATCCTGTTCACGCTTGATGAGGCAACCTACAGCCGCGAGCTTGCGCCGCTCGCCGGACACTATCCATGCCTGCGACTGGGGCCGCCCTGGTGGTTCCACGACAGCCCTGAGGGGATGATGCGCTTCCGCGAGCAGGCAACTGAAACAGCAGGCTTTTACAACACCGTCGGCTTCAACGATGACACGCGGGCCTTCCTCTCAATCCCCGCGCGGCATGATGTCGCCCGCCGCATCGATTGCTCCTTCCTGGCGCGGCTGGTCGCTGAGCACCGCCTGGACGAGGATGAGGCGGCAGACCTGGCCTACGAGTTGACCAACGGACTCGTTCGCCGGGCTTATAAGCTGTAGCCGTACACCCCGGACGGAGGACGCGCCTTGCCGACAGAACCCGGCCTGATGGCTGAGGATGCGCCGACCGCCAGCCCTGCCACACGCGTAGGCCGCGTACGCTGGACTGTCTGCGCGATGCTGTTCTTCGCCACCTCAATCAACTACATGGATCGCCAGGTGCTCGGCATCCTCGCGCCCGTGTTGCAGCACAGCATTGGCTGGACAGAGCAGCAGTACAGCTACATCGTCATCGCGTTTCAGTTTGCATATGCGATCGGCCTGGTGGTTGCCGGGCGGCTCATTGATAGGATCGGTACGCGCCTTGGCTATGCGCTGATCATGGGTGTATGGAGCCTCGCCGCAATGGCGCATGCGCTCGCAACAACAGCGCTCGGCTTCGGAATCGCGCGGTTCTTTTTAGGCTTGGGCGAAAGCGGTAACTTTCCGGCGGCGATCAAGACAACCGCAGAGTGGTTCCCACAGCGTGAACGCTCGCTAGCCACGGGGATCTTCAATTCCGGCGCCAATCTTGGCGCCATGATTGCGCCTGCGCTGGTGCCCATCATCACCATCCGCTATGGCTGGCATGCATCGTTCCTGATTACGGGAATATTCTCGGCAACGTGGATAGGCTGGTGGCTGACACACTATCGCGCGCCCGGCGAGCACGCGCGCCTTGAGCAGGCTGAGTTTGCTTATATTCACTCGGACGCGGCACCGGCGCTTACAAGGATACCGTGGGCGCGCCTGCTGGTATATCGACAAACCTGGGCCTACGCGGCGGCCAAGTTTCTAACTGACCCAATCTGGTGGTTTTATCTTTATTGGCTGCCCAAGTTTCTTGACGGGCGTTTTCACCTGGGGCTGCTCCACCTGGGCCTGCCACTCATCCTGGTTTACAACATGTCGGCTGTTGGTTCAATTGGCGGCGGAGGCATCCCGCTCTTTCTCGCGCGGCGAGGCCTGGCAATGGGCTCCGCGCGATTCACAGCCATGCTGGCCATGGCGCTTCTTGTCGTGCCGGTTTATTTTCTGGGCAGCGTCAACCACGAGTGGCTGGCCGTGCTGCTGCTCGGCATGGCAGCCGCGGCGCACCAGGGCTGGTCCGCAAATCTCTACACGATCGCGTCTGACATGTTTCCGCGCGAGGCAGTGGGCGCGGTGACCGGGATCGGCGGCATGGCCGGATCAGTCGGCGGCGTGCTCTTCTCGGGCAGCGTAGGTTGGGTGCTGACGCACTATCATCGCTACTCGATCCTGTTCGCTGTATCAGCCAGCGTCTACCTTTTGGCACTAGTCCTGTTACGTATCGTCGTCCCGGGCTTTGAGAAAATACCTGCTGCAGAACTGCTCACCTCGCATTAGGTAACGCTGCTACAGCCCACCATCGTCATCATCGCCGTCCTCGTCAGCGCTGCCACTTGCCTTGGCTGGCTTGGCGCCCTGCTTCAGCGTACCCGCCAATGCTTTGTCGATATCAATCTGGAAGGCGGGGGAGTCCGGCGCGACGTCCGGCTCAAAGCGCGCGCCCACCTGGCCTTCGCGCGTGATGATGAACTTGGTAAAGCTCCAGTGCACCTCGTTGCTCGCGGAGGGAGCGTCACCCGAAGCGGAAGCAGGAGCGGCAGCCTTTGTAGCGTGTGCCGAAGCCGCCAGGAACCTATACAAAGGCAGCGCGTCTTTCCCTGAGACTGCGCTTTTGGCTAACACGGGAAAAGTCACATGCTGGGCAGCGTAGATCTTTTGGATGGCGGCATCGTTATCGGGCTCCTCAGCGCCAAAGTCATTAGAAGGAATGCCAAGCACAACCAGCCCTTGATCCTTATGCTGCTCCGCGAGTTTCTCTAGCGCAGGTACCTGGTCAGCGAAGCTCGACTTACTCGCAAGGTTGACGATCACCACGACCTTACCCTTGTAGGCGGAGAGTGGCATCACCGCGCCCCCGGGTTGGACGAGCGAAAAGTTGTAAAGCGTTTGAGGCGCAGCAGCAGGCGCGCTGGACGCGCCTGACGGTGAAGCAACAAGCGTCCCAGCCAGCAGGATGGCTGTCCTTGCTCGCGCCTGCAACGGTGCTTGAAGAAAACCTGTCATGCACTTCGCTATCCTTGGGGAGTTAAGTCTCATCTGGAGCCTGGTGCCGATCGCGCGCCTCGCGGTCATGGCAACGCGTGCATCGCGCTTTCTCAGGATACTTCTTGTTGCCGCTTCTGACCTGGTTTAGAGTGGGTCCACTCGCGAAATCATCTGTCTACCCATTTGTGACCTCAGCGGCATCACGTCCACATCGCGCTGGTTTCACATTCAGGTTTACCAAAGGACACGCCTTGTTGAGACGCTGCATGGTTCTCGCACTCAGTACTTTTCTCCTGGCCTGCGCATCTGCGCCTGCGCAACTACCCGAGCCAGATGGCGGCGCTATCCGCACAGGCTCGCTTCCGCTTACCTGGCGAACAGGTGGACCCAAATGCATGGAGGTTCCGGAGTGGCAGGTACACGAATACAACCCTGACCTCTACCTGCTGCGACAGTCTGGCTGTACTGACTACGAGAAGCCGTTCCTTTTTCTCTTCTTCGGCAAGGAGCGCGCACTGCTCCTTGACACGGGTTCGCGCAACGGCAACCTGGTGCCTACCCTGCAGCGGACCGTGCATAACTGGCTCACGCGCAACAACCGGACATCCATCCCGCTCACGGTCGTGCACACGCATCCGCACTCAGACCATACTGCGGGTGACGCCGACGTGCAGGCGTTGCATGATCCGGCCATGCCAATTACCTTTGTCGCCGCAGACCTCGAGTCGACCAAGCGGTTCTACCACATGGAACACTGGCCGAATGATGTGGCGCAGCTTGACCTCGGGGATCGCGTCATCGATGTGCTTGCCATTCCTGGCCACTCGCCTGCGAGCGTCGCCTTTTATGACCGGCAGACCGCGATTTTATTCGCAGGCGACAGCGTGTATCCGGGCCGGTTGTATGTGGCTGATTTTGCGGCCTTCCAGGCCTCAACCGAGCGCATGATCCGGTTCACTGAGGGTAAGTTAGTCGCGCACATTCTTGGCAACCACATCGAGCAGACGCGGATACCCTACGTTGATTATCCCGTGGGCACGATGTACCAGCCGGATGAGCACATACTGGAGTTGACACGCGGCGACCTGCTTGAACTCGAGGTCGGGCTGCTGTCACTGCATGGCAACCCGGCGCGTCTCGCGCTTCCCAACCTGACTATCTGGCCGGTTCCAGAGACGGGCATCATGCGACAGGAAACCAGGGAACACTTTGACGCGCGACAGAGGGAACAGAAGGCGCGCATGTGGGACCAGACTGCGCCGCGTTGAGGCGATCCTGATCGCTGAAGCATCCTGGGAGGGACGCGATCTTGCGAGAGCAAAATCGGAACGGCTGACCAGTCCCATGCTCCGGACGACCCTGTCATGGCGGTCGGCGCTTACTTGGCCGGCGAGCCACCATACACCGCCGGCTCGCCGAGCGAGCCAGCCTTGGGTAAGTGTCGGATGTACAGCACCATCTTCCACAAATCTTCATCGGCAAACATGCCCTTGGCTGGCGGCATGCCTGAAGGCTCGATGCCGTTTACCAAGATCCAGTGGAGCTGTCCGTCTGTATAGGATTGCACTTCGTGCGAGGTGAGTGAAGGGATAGGCGGCGACACTGTCTCGGCGAAAGGCACGCCGGTGTTTTGGCCATCGAGTCCGTGACAGACCATGCAGTACTGGGTGAAAGCCTGCTTGCCATCATCGATGTTGGCCGCCGTTGCGGGCACAGGGTTTGCCTCCGTCTTGCCGCCAATCGTCACATGGTGTTTGATCCAGTCGATTGAGTTGGTCTCAAAAGCAGAAGGGACGGTGGCGCGGCAGCCGGCTAGCAGGAGCAGGCACCCGCACGCCGAAGCCTGGCCACGTCGGCGCACGCTGCTAATTGCCTACCACGTGGATGGTGAAGAACATTTCGCCGTGCCCCTTGCCGCAGTAGACACCGCAACGGCCTTTGAAGTCGCCAACCTGGTCCGGAGTAATCGTCGTCTCCACCTTTTCGCCCGCTGGCATCTTGACGTTGACGTTTAGAGGATCGATGCGTAGGGAGTGCGCCACGTCATCGGAGATAAGTTCGAGCTTGAGCGTCTCGCCTTTGTGAATCGTAACCTCGGCCGGCACATACTCGAACCGCTTCGCGTGGACTTCCACCGTCTTGACCGTCTGCGCCCGTGCGAGTGTCTGTCCGCCGGCGAGCATGGCCAGCGCAAGGATAGCTCTTTTGTTCATCAAAAACTGTTCTCCGATCCTGTAAGCGGAACGCGTCCGCGATCTTTTCTGGCCGCTACGAGCCTACGCGACGATGTCCTGAATCACATTGCCTGACACGTCGGTGAGTCGGTAGTCACGACCAGAATACCGGTAGGTGAGCTTGGTGTGCTCGATCCCGAGCAGGTAGAGAATCGTCGCGTGAACATCGTGCACGTGGACTGGGTTGTGGACTGCCTTCCAGCCGAAGTCGTCCGTCTCGCCATAGCTCATGCCGCCCTTCACGCCGCCCCCGGCCATCCACATGGTGAAGCCGTGCGGGTTGTGGTCGCGCCCGTTGTGCGCGCCGCCGCCAAAACCGCCCCCAGTCTCCACCACTGGTGTGCGTCCGAACTCGGAGCCGCATACGATCAGGGTGTCGTCGAGTAGGCCGCGCGACTTTAGATCCTTGATCAGCGCGGCAAAAGGCTGGTCTGAGTCCTTGGCCGTCTTGCGGTGGAGTTCGATGTCGTAGTGGTGGTCCCATGGGTCGGCCTTGGCGTAGTAGACCTGCACCATGCGCACACCGCGTTCGATTAGCCGCGCCGCTGTAAGGCAGCCGCGTGCGGTTGAGCCTTCACCGTAAAGCTTCTGCACCGCGTCGGTCTCCTTGCGCACGTCAAACACATCGGGCGCCTCGGTCTGCATGCGGTATGCCGTCTCCATCGACGAGATGGTCGCCTCAAGCTGCGGGTCGTGCTCGGCTGACTTATCCGTCGCCATGTTGACCTGGTCCAGTTGCTCCACCAGGTCCAACTCACGCCGCTGCTGTTTCAGGTCGAAGCGATCGTTGGACGCATCCATGATCAGCTTTTTCGGATCGAACTCGCCGTGCTCGTTCACCTTGTCAGAGACATACGTGCCCTGGTGCATAGGCGAGAGGAACGTTGAGCTCCAGAGCGGCGGTCCGACGGTTGTCGGTGTGTCAGGGCAAAGCACCACGAAGCCGGGCAAGCTTTTATTAGTGGCGCCCAGGCCATAGGTGAGCCACGAGCCCATGGAGGGGCGGCCTGGGATATTTGCTCCGGTGTTCATCATGCGCAGTGCCGGCTCGTGGTTCGGGATCTCCGTAAAGACAGACTTGATGAAGCAGATGTCGTCGGCGCACTCGGCGAGGTGCGGCCAGATTTCAGAAAAATGCGCGCCGCTCTGTCCGTACTGCTTGAAGGCGAAGGGCGACTTCATGATGCCGCCCACCTGCCGTTCATGCGAGAGAATTCCACCGGGCATGGGCTGGCCGTGATACTTCTCAAGCATCGGCTTGTAATCAAAGCTGTCGATCGGCGACATGCCGCCATTCATAAAAAGGAAGATGACGCGTTTGGCTTTCGGCTTGAAAGCGCCACCGCGAATCAGCCATGGTGCTGCGCCCGGCTCGCCCCCGTTGACCAGCACACCGGCTGGGCCTGCAGCCTCGGCCTTCGCAATAGACTCGCCGAGCAGGCTCGCCAATCCGAGCATGCCAAAGCCCGCACCCATCTTGCAGAGCGCTTGCCGACGATTGAGGATCAATGGTTTCTCGCGGTGGATCATGGTGGCTCCCCTGGTGCAAATCTCTGAGTGACGACTGTTGCGGTGCTGCTGGCTTGTTGCGGTAAGAGGGTCAACCGCAAAACCTTTGCTTTGCTCAGGATGACGTCGCGCCTCTAACCCTTGCGTCGCTGCTTGCTCGCCTGCTTACTTGTAAAGCTCAGTTGATGAATTCAAACTCATTGGAACTCAGCAAAATCTTGGCGTACTCTTTCCACGCGGTGACTGGTTCGCCATCGACGGCATAGCCTGGTTTCTCCGGAGTGCTCTTGAGAAATGCCTGGCCAAGCTCTAACTCCTTTGGCAGTGGCGGCCGCCCGTAGAGCAGCAGGTAGGCCTTGCGAATGCGATCTTCTTCGGTCTTCTCAGGATAGACGCGCTCAGCAAACTTGCCGGCCTGGTCGTAGACGAATGGATCGTTCATAAAGTAAAGCCGCTGCAAGGGTACGTTGCTTGAGAAGCGCTGATCGGCTGAAAAGCCTGGATTCGGAAAGTCAAACACCTCAAGATATTGACTCAGGTGAAAGCGACTTACCTTGAGGTAGACGGTGCGACGCGTGGTTTCCAGCTTCAGATCGGTTGGCGGGCCACCCTCATCTTTTGTATCGAGATCCCCGGCAACAAACAGAACCGAGTCGCGCAGGGTCTCCGCGTCCATGCGCTGGCGGCTGAAATGCGAGTAAAAGCGGTTGGCCGCATCTTTTTCGTGCGCGGCTGGTGATTCTTCGTCGCCCTGCTGATAGGTGGCCGAGAGCATGATCTCGCGCTGCAGTTTCTTCAGCGAGAATCCCTTCGCCTGGAAGTCAGCGGACAGGTACTCGAGCAGCGCAGGGTTGGAGGGCGCATCGCCACGGATACCGAAATCGTCAGGCGTGTTCACGATGCCGGTGCCAAAGTGCCACTTCCACACGCGGTTGACATAGACGCGGGTAAAGATCGGGCTGGCAACAAGCTCGCTCGCAAACTCTAGCCGCCCGCTTCCCTGCGCAAAGGGTTTCTGGTTCGGCTTGCTCAGCACCGTGAGGAACGTACGCGGGACCGGGTCGCCAAGGTTGTGCGGGTTGCCACGCAAGTTCAGGCGCACATCGACAGGCTTGGGCTGGTCAGCAACGCCGTTGACGAATGGGTAGGGCGGCAACGCTTTCTTCGCCTCGTCGATCTGCGTGTTGAGCGCGGCCAGGTACTCCTGCCACTGCGGGCTCAGGCGGCGCTTCAACTCCCAGCCACGGAAGGAGAGCACGCCGGGGACGGGCCTGCCGCCTGCCTCGGGGAAGGTGCCGACAAACAGCTCATCAAACAACTGCACCTGCGCCTGAGGAAGACTCTTGGTATCGAGCGCGCAACCAGGACAAAACTGGTCAAAGGTCTCGAACTTGTCCGGCGTCGTATCTTCATACTGCGAACGCTTTTCTGAGCCGGCCTTGATGCGCAGCTCTTCATTCCACTTCTCAATCTCGCGCTGCTCGCTCGCGGTATGCAGCACCTGCTTTTGGAAGATGGTGCCAAGCGTCCTGGCCTGATCCTCTGCACCACCGGTGGTAAGCATTGCGCGGTAGTCATTGAGAAAAGGGTGCTTTGCGGGCGCCTTCAGATAATCGACCCAGCGCTCGAGCAGTTGCGGGTCGAGCGAGTCCTTGTCGGCCGCGTCAGTGATCTTCATCTTGGGCTTGCCGAGCACGCGCCACACACCTACCAGGTAGTTCGCAGTCTGATAGCTCAGCGCGTTTGCGAGTGAGCGGTTCTCCTGTTTCAGAAACTCGTCCCGCTCCTCTTGCAGAGCCACGTACTGGTGGAACTTGTCGCGGTAGGCCGCGACTTCCGGGGCTGAAACGGTTGGGTACTCTTTGAACGTGGAGCTCGCAAAGAGGCCGACCATGGAGTAGTAATCCTTCTGCGAGATGGGGTCGTACTTGTGATTGTGGCAGCGGGCACAGCCAACGGTCAGGCCCATCAAGCCGCGGGAGACAGAGTCCACGCGTTCGGCGCGCTCGTCAGCGCGCCCCTGCACGGGCTCAGCCTGGTCCCAGAGCCATGGTCCATCGCCGATGTACGCGGTAGCTGCAAGGGCATCATGACCGGCCTCGTTGCGTGCAGCGTCAGTCTTGGCGTCTTTGACCATGAAATCGCCGGCAAGCTGCATCTTCACAAATTGGTCATATGGGATGTCATTGTTGGTCGCCTTGATCACCCAGTCGCGGTAAATATAAGCGCCCTCGAACGGCATATATCCACGGCCCTTTGGGTCAAGCCCACGCACGTCGTCATCGGCGTAGCGCGCCACGTCAAGCCAGTGGCGACCCCAGCGCTCGCCATAGTGGGGCGAGGCAAGCAGCCGGTCAACGACCTTGGCGAAAGCGTCCGGACTTTTATCCTTCTCAAAGGCGGCAACCTCTTCCGGCGTCGGAGGGACGCCGATCAGGTCCAGCGTTGCCCGGCGGATCAGGGTGTGCCTATCCGCGGGAGCCGCGGGACTGAGGCCCTCAGCTTCAAGCTGTGCGAAGACGAACTTATCAATCGGCGACCTTGCCCAGCGCGCGTCCCTGACCTGCGGCTCCGCCGGCATGCGGATTGGCTGGAACGACCAGAAAGCGCGCTGCTCGGCGGTCAGCGTGTCACCCGCGCGCACAGGCGCAGCAGCGATATTTGTGGCCGGGGCGGGCCAGGTGGCCCCCATCTTGACCCAGGTGTTCAGTGTCTCGACCTCGGCTGCAGTGAGCTTGCCGCCCTTGGGCATCTTGAGGTGGCCTGACTGCTCGACGGCGGCAATCAGGAGGCTCTTGGACGGATCGCCGGGAACGATCGCCGGCCCCGCGTCGCCGCCCTTCAAGAGGCCTTCGCGCGAGTCGATGTGAAGGTTGGCCGCAGCGCCATCGGTGTGGCAGCTGTAGCAGTTGGTCGCGAGGATCGGGCGAACTTTGTTCTCGAAAAAGTCCGCATCCTGCGCGGCAGCAGGGACAAGCTTCGCATGCGCGGCTGCCAGGGTCTCGGTCGCCGAGGCACCCGTTGCAGGCGGAGTGGCCTGGCTGGTCTCTGCGGGAGCCGCAGCAGTCGGCGTAATCGCGGGAGCCGCGCCCCAGACTGCGCCGGCCTTGATCCACGCTTCTACGTCGGCAATCTCAGCGTCCGAGAGCTTGGCACCCTTGGGCGGCATCTTCAGGTCGCCCGTTTGATGCACGGCCTCGATAAGCAGGCTCTTTTCCGGATCGCCGGCGACGATCGCCGGACCTGAGTCGCCGCCCTTCAGCATCGCTTCGCGCGAGTCCAGGCGCAGGCCGCCAGCCATGCGCTCGGTGTGGCACTTGTAGCAGCTCGCCGAGAGCAACGGCTTGATCTTCGCGTCATAAAACGCAGGCGAAGACGGTGCGGCATCCTGCGCGAGCATGCTCGCGGCGGTGAGCCCGGCGAGTGCGCCGAAGGAAAGAGTCGTCGTAGCCAGCAGTGCTGAGAATGCCTTCATAAGTTAATCCGCAAACCAGGCCGGTGATACAAAGCGTGGTCTAAGTGCCTGGGGGTTACCGCTGCCGCGCTTTGGTGTTTTGTTGCTGTAGTCAGGATCGGTGAATGCCGTAGGAGAGCTGCTCAACATAGGCCAGCTGCTCCATAAACTCGGGCGTGTGTCGTCGCTCAAGGAAAGGTAGCGATGAGCGCGGGACAGGCATATCAGCAATCACGTTGGTGGTTCCGCCCATGGTGTCAAGGTAAGGCGCGAGGACGAGAATCCGGCTCCCTAGAAAAAGTGCTTCTGCAACGTTATGCGTTACAAAGACGAGCGTAGGCCGGGTCTCGCGCCAGATGCTGAGCAGCAGCTCCTGCAGGCTGATACGCGTCGAAGGGTCGAGCGCCGAGAAGGCCTCATCAAGCAGGAGCACGGATGGCTGCATGATCAGCGCCTGCGCAATGGCAAGCCGCTGCTGCATCCCGCCTGACATGCGATGCGGATACTTGGCGGCGTCTGCCGGCTTGAGACCAACACGCAACAGCTGCTGCATGGCCTCGGCGCGCAGCTCTCGGCGAAAGCGATAGTACGCGGGCCGGAGCCAGCCGGAAAGATGGTGGCGCGCCGTTTTTGGCCCGAACATGACATTCTCGATCGCCGTCAGGTTTGGGAAGAGTGAGTAGCGCTGGGGCACATACCCGCAGCGGGCGTCGATCTGGTGCACACGCTTGCCTGCTACCTCAACCGCGCCAGAGGTCGGCAGCTCTTCGCCCAGGATCAGCCTTAGCAGCGTGCTCTTGCCGCAGCCGGTCTCACCGAGAACGCAGACAAACTCGCCTGGCTCGATCGCGAGCGTGATGTCGGAGAGGACAGTGCGCGTCTCGCCAGTACTCGCAAGATAACTCTTCGAGACCGCGCGCAGGCCGATCTCCGGACACACGGCGGTCGCGGCTAACGGAGGGTGCGGAAGCGCCGCGGCTAGAGCCATGGGTGCAGCCTCCGGTTCAGCATGCGCAGCGACGCATCCAGCACGAAGAGCAGGAGTGCGACCCAGAGTACGTAGGGGATGATGATGTCCATGCCCATGTGGCGGCGCATCAGGGCGATGCGATATGCGAGGCCATCGGTCGAGGCAATCATCTCGCCGGCAAAGAGGAAGAGTGCGAGCGGCTTGAGGTTAAGGCGAACGCTGTTGATGACCTGGGGCAGGATCTGCGGCAACACCACGCGATAGGCCACGTCACGGTTGGCGCACTTGAGCGTAAATGCTTTTACGATTTGCTCACGCGGCACGGCACGCGCCATCTGGAAGGTGTCGAGCGCGAGTGTCGGGGCAACGCCAATGACCATCAGCATGATCTTGGACCACTCATCGATGCCAAACAGGATGAAGAGAATCGGCAGGAGCGAGAGCGCGACGATCTTGTCGAGGAAGAGCGTGAAGCGCATGAAGAACGCGCCGGCGTAGGGAAACACGCCCATGTGCAGGCCGAGCAGGATGGCAGGCACCATCAACGCCAGTGCAATGAAGAAGCGGCGCGCGCTCGCGACAGTGTCTTTCCAGAGCATGCTGTGATGCACCTGCTGCCAGCGGCTTGCGCCCGCGGGCAGGTCATCGTCTTCCTCGGCCGGCGTGAGCACCGAGGCGTGAATACCCTGCATCAACTGGTGGCCGTCTGGGGCGATGCGGTCTTCCGGATTGTCGCGGTGGCGCGCCGCAGAGAAGTGCATGTACAGAGCCATCGCCCCAAGAAACAGCAGCCACGATAAAAGCTGCGCGGCAGAGCGCCCGGGCCGCGCCTGGATGTTCGTAAGCTGACCAGGACTCCACGCAGCGGCGGACATTAGAGGCCACCTCGCTCGGCCAGGTGCATGTAGGTCGAGTCAAAGCGCAGGCGCACGCGGTCCTTCTTTCCCTGCACCGCACCATCCGGGTAGGCGATCGCTACGTCGTCGGCCGAGGGCGTGCGCTCGCCAAGCAGTCCGTGATGAAAGCAGAACTGGCGCACAAGCTCCATCTCCTGCTTGATCTTTGCCGAATCAGCAAATCCGGACGCATCCCGGGGCGTGGAGAAGAGGTAGGTGGTCTTGAGCTGCTCGCGGTAGGAGGCAACAGTGTCGCCTGACGCCGCAGCACTGCCCGCTATCGCCTTGTCATTCGCGGCGCCCGTGCCTGCCATCTGCGCCATCGTCTCGTACCAGGCGCCGGAGATAGCCTTGGCAAAGCGCGCACCCGAGCCGTCAGGGCGCTTTAGAACCTCCGTGCGGACAACGAGTAGATCCATGATCTCGCCCGGGATCTTTGAGGAGTCGAAGACGCTGGTGACTGACTTATCCTGCCGCAGGATCTCGGACACAAGCGGCTTCCAGGTCACAACTGCCGGGTTGCTGGCGTTGCCGGTAAAGGCACCCACGATGTCGGAGTCCGAGGTATTCACAAGCTTGACGTGCGTGAGTTGATCCTGCAGGCCGTTCAAGACCAAGGCGCGCTCAAGCAGGTACTCAGAGACTGTCTTTTGCACCAGCATCACGCGTTTGCCTGGCAGCCCGGCGAGCTTGAGTCCGCCGCGCGTCAGGATCGCATCATTACCGTTCGAGTAATCACCAACGACGATCGCGGTTGAATCCACGCCTGACGCCGCCGGCATGTCGAGCGCTTCCATGTTGGTCATGGTGCAGGCGTCAAGATTTTTCGAGACAAAGGCATCCAGGGAGGCTGCGTAATCAAACCGCTGCACGTCAATCTGCACCCCGTACTTGTCGGCCCACTTCTTCAGGATGCCCGACTTGGCCATGTAGTAGTACGGGTTCCAACCAGCGTAGACCGACCATCCGACAACGAAGCGCGGAGTGGCCGCCTGCGCCTGCGGAGCCGCCCCGGCAAGCACAGCCACTGCCAGGCACGCGATGAGAGCCGCATGCGCGCCGACCCGGGCGCTGAGTTGGCGAGGAGCCATCCCAGGGCTGATCTTCTTATATCTGGTGCGTGGCATGGTAATCGCACAGAGAGCCATCTAGTAACAAGATAGCCGACAATGGCGCTCTGGCAGCGCTGTTGCACATCTACTTATCCCGCCTATAAAGAAAGTTTTCGATCAACGGGAATGGCTCGCTCCCTTACTGACGCAAGCTTCGCCGAATCGAGCAGGCGTAGTACAACTGACGCAGGCTCCCGCGCCGCACACAATGCGCTCTGGAAGGCTTGGCCCTACGTTGATGAAGGAAGGTATGCGTCCTGTTCGTGGTTCCGCTTGCCCGGCACACAGCTTTCTGCTCTGCTGTGCTGCTTTTACTTTCGCAATCGCGAGCCTGGCAGCACAAGCGCCGCAGCATGAGCCGGTAAAGCCTGGCGTCACGCGGCCGGGCGTTGCCCGCGCGATGGCAGACCTGCACCCGAGCGCGACCTTCCACGCGCCCGGCATGCCGGACTGGATGGCCGTGACGCCGAACGCTGTGTGGGTGACGAGTTCCCGCGCCGGCGTGGTGACCGAACTGAACGCGCAAACGAATCAAGTGGGCCGAACGCTGAGCGTGGCGAAAGGCTGCTCAGGGCTGCTGTACGCCTTTGACAGCCTCTGGGTGCCGAGCTGCGGCGATCATGTCCTGGTGCGCGCGAATCCTGCAACGGGTGAAACACTTGCGCGCATCCCCGCAGGACCAGCCGACTCCGAGGGGGGCGTCACCGCGGGCGCCGGATCCGTCTGGCTGGTGACGGATGCAAACAGCACTCTGACCCGCATCGACACCGCGACAAACAAGGTGCAGACGACGATCGCGCTGCCATCCGGCTCGTCCAACCCGCTGTTTGCGGACGGATCTGTCTGGGTCAGCTCGCACGCGCACGATGCCCTGGTGAAGGTTGACCCTGCGACCAACACCGTGGTCGCGACAATCCCGGTGGGCAAGGGGCCGCGCTTTCTCACATCAGGCGCCGGCGCCGTGTGGACGCTCAACCAGGGCGATGGCACCATCTCGCGCGTAAATACGAAGACAGGGCTGGTAGAGGCGACGATAGATGCAGGTATCCCAGGCGAGGGCGGCGAGATCGCCTTTGGCTCAGGCGCGGTCTGGGCTACTGTCATCGGCTTACCCATCACCCGCGTCGACCCTGCAACTAACCAGGTGACAGCACAATGGAAAGGTATCGGCGGCGACAGCATCCGCGCAGGGCTAGGCTCGCTGTGGCTCACGGATCTATTCCATGGCACGATCTGGCGCTTGCCCGCAGACCTGCACTAATCTTTCGCGCGACACGGATTCGGCGAATCTACACAAAGCTGCACAGGAGCGACTGTTGACGGACAGCTTTACTCTTTGGACTGAAGTACTCCCCGGCGCGGCTACCTGGTCTCACGTCCTGAAGCGCGGAACGGCGCTGCGCATTGTCGACGTTGAAGGCGGCGCCAATGTAGGTGCGTATCTACTCAACTTCGAGCTGCCGGCGGAGCGACTCAACCTTCCGGACACGCTCAAGGCGCAGCACACCGCCAAGCTGACGGCCGGGCACGTCTTGATGTCGGACATGGGGCGCATCCTGTGTTCGATCACCGAAGACTCGCTAGGTTGGCACGATCCGCTTTCCGGCTCCTCCAATGCGAAATCGGTCGAGAAGAAATATGGCCGCGCCGACTACCAGGAGCACCGTAACGCCTGGCACCAGAATGCGGAAGATGGATTTCTGATCGAACTGGCGAAGTACGGTCTTGGCCGACGCGACTTGCAGGCCACCGTCAACTTCTTCAGCAAGGTGACGGTCGCAGATGACGGCAGCATGCACTATGTGGCCGGGCACTCTGCGGCAGCAAGCTATGTGGAGCTTCGCGCCGAAATGCCGACGCTCGTCATCCTGAACACCTGCCAGCACCCGCTCGATCCATCTCCCCTTTACGCGCCAAAGCCTGTTGAGCTGTGCATCAAGCGCGTACCGCCGCCGCTTCCGGATGATTTCTGCTTTACCTTCCGGCCTGAGAATGAGCGCGCGCATATCCTTACCGACCGCTACCACCTATAACCAGCAGGAGAGAGACTCGTGGCATTTACTACCAGCGCGCTTGCTCCAGAAGATGCGCGCCTGCGTACCATCGTGAAGGCCGGTGAGCCTTTTGTGTGTCAGTTAGCCAAGGGCGAAACAGTACGCATCGTGGATCTGGAAGGAAACCAGGCCGCGGATACGCTCTTCTACAACGCGGTCGATTACTCGGAGCGCTACAGCGCGCAGGACACGATTCGCGGGCAGGGCAACATCTACCTGACTACAGGCTTCCAGCTGATGTCAAACGCAGGCAACGCACTCCTCACCATCACCGCCGACACCTGCGGTCGTCACGATACGCTTGGTGGCGCGTGCGCGGCGGAGAGCAACATGGTGCGCTACTCGATTGACAAGCGGCCGATGCATGCCTGCCGCCAGACCTTCCTCAAGGGTGCGCTGGCGTGGGGACATGGGCTTGCAAAGCGAGACCTGACCAGCAATATCAATTTCTTTATGAACGTGCCCGTGACCCCGGATGGTGGACTTACCTTTGCTGACGGTATCTCGGAGCCGGGCAAGTATGTCGAGCTGCGGAGTGAGATGTCCACGCTGATGCTGCTCAGTAACTGCCCCCAGCTGAATAACCCCTGCAATGGCTATAACCCTACGCCTATTGAAGTGATCGTCTGGGGCGCGCATGTTCGCTAAGGTCCTGATTGCCAACCGCGGGGTCATTGCCTGTCGTATCATCCGCACGTTGCGCCGCATGGGCATCGCATCGGTTGCGGTCTACTCTGAGGCCGATGCGCACTCCCTGCACGTACTGGAAGCGGACGAGGCGGTCTTGCTTGGACCGGCGCCTGCTACCGAAAGCTACCTGGCAGTGGATAAGGTTCTGGCTGCCGCAAGGCAAACCAATGCCGAAGCCATCCATCCGGGTTATGGCTTCCTAAGCGAAAATGTCGCATTTGCGCGCGCTTGCGAGGGTGCCGGGGTTCGCTTCATCGGACCACGACCGGAGCACGTAGAGGCATTTGCCCTCAAGCACACCGCACGTGCCCTGGCTGAGCAGGCAGGCGTACCGATCCTGGGCGGCACGGGTGTTCTGCGCACGCTTGAGGAAGCACTTGCGGGCGCGGCACGACTTACTTACCCTGTCATGCTCAAGAGCTCTGGCGGTGGCGGCGGGATCGGCATGCGCGTGTGTGCTGCCCCCGAGGCACTTGCCGAGGCCTGGGAGCCAGCGCTCCGTCTCAGCCAAGGCAACTTCGGTGACAGCGGGTTGTTTCTCGAGAAGTATGTGCCGCGCGCAAGGCATATTGAAGTGCAGCTTTTCGGGGATGGAGCAGGCGAGGTCATCGCGCTCGGCGAACGGGATTGCTCCGCGCAGCGCCGCCACCAAAAGGTTCTGGAGGAGACGCCTGCTCCAAACCTTGCCGCTGCTACGCGCAGCGCCATGTTACAAGCAGCCGTGCTGCTGGGGAAATCAGTCAACTATGCCAATGCCGGTACGGTCGAGTTTATCTACGACGAAGATACGCGCGAGTTCTACTTTCTCGAAGTAAACACACGGCTGCAGGTGGAGCATGGGGTCACCGAGCAGGTAACTGGCATCGATCTGGTCGAGTGGATGGTGCTGCAGGCTGCGGGCGAGCTGCCGCCGCTCAAGACGCCCCCAACCTGCGGCGCTTCGATCGAGGCTCGCATCTACGCCGAAGATCCAGCAAAGAACTTCCAGCCAACCCCTGGGCTTCTTTCTCACGTGCGCTTTCCGCTTGAGCAGGCGCGGGTGGAGACCTGGGTAGCCTCCGGCAGCCAGGTCACTCCCTTCTATGACCCGATGGTGGCCAAGATTATCGTCACCGGCGTAGACCGGGCTGATGCTGTGCGCAAGTTACAAGGTGCCCTGGCCGCAACAGAACTTTACGGAACCGAGACCAACCTTCGCTACCTGCGCTCGATCACGCGTGCAAAGGAGTTCGAGCAGGGCACGATCACCACGGCGTATCTCGGCAGCTTTACATTTCACCGCAACGCCATCGAGATACTCGAGAGCGGTCCGCAGATGACCGTGCAGGATTATCCCGGGCGCCTGAATTACTGGCACGTAGGCGTGCCACCCTCCGGGCCCATGGATGCCCTCGCATTTCGTCTCGCTAATCGATTAGTCGGCAACGAGATGAGTGCCGCTGCCATCGAGGTGACCACCGTAGGGGGCCGCATCCGCTTCCACTCGGATGCGGAGATATGTCTCACGGGCGCAAACATGGAAGCCAAAATCAATGGCGAGCTCGTGCCGCTGTGGCAATCCATTTCCGTCGCTGCGAATAGCACGCTGAACTTAGCCCCTGTTCGCGGTGGAGGCGCTCGCACTTACATCGCTGTTCGCGGCGGCCTGGATGTACCTGCCTATCTTGGCAGCCGCAGCACCTTCATGCTGGGCAAGTTCGGCGGTCATGCGGGCCGCGCCCTGGCTGCCGGCGACGTCCTGCACGTGCATACGCCAGCCAGTCTCATGGACCCGGCGATGGCAGGCGCCAGGCTTACCGTGGAACAGATCCCGAGCTATACCAGGCAGTGGCAGATCGGTGTACTCTTCGGACCCCATACAGCGCCAGACTTCTTTACTGAAGCCGATATAGACATGCTCTTCGCAGCAGACTGGAAAGTGCACTATCAAAGTGACCGCACCGGCGTACGGCTGGTCGGACCAAAGCCTGCATGGGCTCGGCCTGATGGTGGCGAGGCGGGGCTGCATCCCTCCAATCTGCATGACAATGCCTATGCTGTGGGTGCGATCGACTTCACCGGCGACATGCCCATCCTGCTGGGCCCTGATGGTCCATCGCTTGGCGGGTTTGTGTGCCCCGGCGTTGTGGTGCAGGCTGAGCTATGGAAGTTAGGTCAGCTGAAAGCTGGGGACACGGTTCACTTTGTGCGTCTTGCGCTTGCAGATGCAGAAGCGCTGGAGAAAGCCCAGGAAGTTTTCCTCGCTGACCTGCAAGGAGCATTGCCTGCCCTGCCCGCCAACTCACCGCACGAGCCTGCAGTCCTGCGCCGTAATGAGGCTGTAACCTACCGCGCCGATGGCGACAAGTATCTGCTTGTTGAACTCGGGGAAAACCACTTAGACCTTACGCTTCGCTTCCGCGTCCACGTTCTTGAGCAGTCGCTGCGCGCTGCATCTCCACAGGGCATCGTGGACATTACGCCTGGCGTACGCTCGCTCCACATCCACTATGACAACCGCATACTGCCGCGTGCTCAACTCATAGCAACCCTTGATGAGCTATACGCTCGCCTGCCTGACCCGGCACACATCACCGTCCCTTCCCGCATCGTTCACCTGCCTCTATCCTGGGATGACCCGCAGGCCCAACTGGCGCAGGCCAAGTACATGCAGGCAGTCCGCCCCGATGCTCCCTGGTGCCCGAGTAACATCGACTTTATTCGTCGCATCAATGGGCTTGGCTCGGTACAAGATGTATACGACACGGTCTTCAACGCCAGTTATCTAGTGCTCGGGCTAGGCGACGTTTACCTTGGTGCCCCGCTGGCTACGCCGGTTGACCCAAGACACCGCCTTGTCACGACCAAGTACAATCCTGCACGCACGTGGACGCCAGAAAATGCCGTGGGCATTGGCGGAGCTTACCTGTGCATTTATGGCATGGAAGGTCCAGGCGGCTACCAGTTAGTCGGGCGGACCATCCAGGTCTGGAATACCTACCAGACAACCAGGAGATTCGCGCCCGGCCACCCTTGGCTGCTGCGCTTTTTTGACCAGATACGGTTCTTCCCTGTATCTGGCGAGGAGCTGCTCGCCGCGCGCGCGTCATTCCTGCACGGCAAGTATGAGATCAGGATCGAGGAGGCAGAGTTCAGCCTCCACGACTATCAAAGCTTTCTTGCCTCGATCGCCGACGAAACAGCGCAGTTCCAGGCAACACAGAAGGCTGCCTTTAACGCAGAGCGTGAACGCTGGAAGCTTCTTGCACCCCTCCCTGCAGAAGAGGCTGAGCCCGAGACTTCAGGCGACACCGCGCAGATACCCGCAGGATGCGAAGCAGTGATCGCGCCCACCACGGCGAGCGTCTTTCAGCTTTCGGTGGAAGCGGGGCAGCGCGTGGAGGAGGGAGACAAGGTGATCGTGCTTGACGCAATGAAGACTGAACTTGTAGTGAGCGCCGCTTCTTCAGGGGTGATCGAGAGCCTACTTGTAAAGCGAGGCATGCTCGTGAACGCGGGACAAATGCTGGCGATTATTCGAGTGAGTTGAGGGAGCTATGAACATATCCGCACTTCACGCGCTCTATCGCGATGCACGGCTGACACCGGCAGCCATGGTGGACGATTTATACGCGCGCCTCACCGCTGCTCCACTCAGCCCTGTCTGGATCTCGCTTGTGCCACACGACCAAGCGCGAACAGTGGCGCTGCAGTTAGAGGCTGAAGGCTTGAGCGCGCTGACGAACAAACCCTTGTACGGCATACCGTTCGCAGTGAAAGACAATATCGACGTGGCAGGCATGCCGACGACCGCGGCTTGCCCGGCATTTGCGTACACACCCGAGAAGAGCGCGACCGTCGTCAACAAGTTAGTCGCTGCGGGCGCAATCCTGGTAGGCAAGACCAACATGGATCAGTTTGCCACAGGCCTGGTCGGCACCCGCACTCCTTACGGCGCGTGTTCGAGCGTGTTCCATCCAGACTATATCTCCGGTGGGTCCAGCGCGGGATCCGCAGTGTCGGTTGCCCAGGGCCTTGTGAGCTTTGCGCTCGGCACAGATACCGCCGGATCAGGACGCGTGCCCGCAGCGTTCAACGGGATCGTCGGCCTGAAACCAACGCCAGGGCTGCTTAGCACAGCAGGAGTCGTGCCCGCCTGTCGCACACTCGATTGCGTGTCCATCTTTGCCGAAACGTGCGCGGATGCTGCGATGGTCTTTGACATAGCGCGCGGCTTTGATGCGCTCGATCCGTATGCCCGCAATGTGGAACCGGGCGCCTATGATTTCGGCACCAGCCACGGCTTTCTGTTTGGTGTTCCTCAAGATCAGCAGCTGGAGTTTTTTAACGATGCAGGATCGGCGCAGGCGTACGCTGCAGCCGTTGCGGCACTGGAGGCTCTTGGGGGAGAGAAAATCTACGTGGACCTTGCACCCTTTCGCTCCGCTGCAAAGCTGCTCTACGATGGCCCCTGGGTCGCCGAGCGGCTCGCGGCTATTGAGCCCTTTATTAAAGAGCATGCTGAGCAGATGGACTCCACCGTGCGCGAAATAATCCTGAGTGCGAACCGCTTTACTGCGGTCGATGCTTTTCAAGCGGCCTATCGCCTGGAAGAGTTGAGGCGCGAGACATCTCAGGTCTGGTCAGAGATCGACGTACTGCTTTTGCCTACAACTCCTTGCGCCTTTACCCACGCCGAGATTGCCGAGTCGCCTGTAGAGCGAAATACACAGCTGGGTTACTACACGAACTTCGTCAACTTACTCGACCTTGCTGCGGTCGCTGTTCCGGCGGGGCGCAAGCCGGACCGCTTGCCGTTCGGAGCATCGCTGGTCGCGCCCGCAGCCACAGACTTTGCACTGCTGCAGTTGGGTGACTGGCTACACCGGGCTCTCAATACAAACATAGCAGCATCAGAAAGGCTCCTCGCCTCCACCCCTCCACTTGCAGCAGCCGCCACCGCTGTAACCCACTTACCCTTGGTCGTGGTCGGCGCACATCTTACTGGGCAGCCGCTGAACTGGCAGCTCAAGGAGCGTGGTGCCACGCTGCTGGAAGCCACGCGCACCACCGGCGACTACCGCTTCTACGCTCTCGCCAATACAACCCCTGCAAAGCCGGGGCTTGTCTATCAACCAGGCTTTGCCGGTTCGGGGATAGAGGTTGAGGTATGGGACTTGCCGATTGAGACAGTGGGCAGTTTCCTCGCGCTTATCGCACCACCGCTCGCGCTCGGCAACATACACCTGGCAAATGGGCAGACGGTCAAGGGCTTCCTCTGCGAGGGATACGCCATTGACAACGCGCAGGAGATCACGCATCTAGGCGGATGGCGCGCATACCTGCAGTCGCGCGCCTAAACCTGGGCGACGCCTACACGAAAATAGGAGCAGGGCCAGCAAGCGCCAACACTGCTCCTATTTAAGCCTACCTGCGTTTAGAAGGTGTACTTGCCTGAGAACTGCATCTGGCGCGGCTGCAGCAGCAGTGAATTTGTCCCCGTTTGCACGCTGCTGTTTTGATATTGGCTGGTGCCGTTCAGGTACATGCCAAAGTTGCTGTTGGTCCCGGCATTCTGCACATCAGCAAACCGGTTGGTGTTGACCACGTTAAACACTTCTACTGACAGCCGCAGTTGCTGCTCGCGAATGGTGTGGAAGGACTTGGCCAGGCCGTCATCGACTGAGAGGTAACCATCCGAGCGGTAATTGTTTCGCTGGCCGCTCTCCCCAACATACGCAAAGCGCAAGTTAGCCAATGCCTGGGCCGAGGAGATGCCGTTCAGCGCTGTCTCCTGCTGTGTCGCAGCCACATAATGATGCCCGCCTGTCGGTATCTTTGCGGTCTGAACCATGTTGCTGCTCTCGGCGAAGTTTGTGCCCCAGTTGTTTGCAGCCACGGCGCTAAAAGGGAATCCGGTACTGTAGTGGACCACGCCGTTCAACTGGAAGCCACCAGCCAACCTGTCCAGGATGCCCCCCTTGTTGAGGAAGGGAGCGCCCTTGCCGAAAGGAATAGGAGCCGTGTAGTTGCCGGTAATGTTATGGCGCACGTCGAAGTCGGAAGGTCCATACCACTGGTGAGGAGCAAAGGCATTCACGATAGAGCTGCCACCCTGTGAGCCTGTTCTCTCCGGGTCCGAACCCTCATCAAGCGATTTTGCGTAGGTGTAGTTCAGCGAGTAGTCGAGCCCATAGCGCAGCGTCTGGTGTACTGAGAGCTGCAGGGCGTTATAGCTGCTTACGCCTGTGGTCGACTGAACAAAGATCGAAGAGGTCTGCGGGTAAAAGAAGCGGAAACTCTGGCTGGACGGCGATGCCGTTGGATCCGTATCCGCCTGGAAGAGCGTATTGGTCTCATTTCCACGATTGGCGGCCAGCGACGCATAGTAGGCCTGAGCGCCTGTATAGCCGGCGAATTTGTAATGAGGGAAAAAGTTTTGAAAGAACCCGGTGTTGGCCACTGCCGATGCCTGGACCCCGGCGTCGATCATCTTGTCGTAGGCGGTCGCTGCCTGGAAGTAACTGGTGCCGCTCACAGCGTCGTAGGTGTTGGTCGGCATGGCTACGTCAAGGTTTTGGATGAGGTGCCGGCCCATCCTCCCAACGTAAGATGCAGTCACGTTCAGGTTATGGGATAACTGGTGCTGCAGAGTGAGGTTGTAAGTTTCGCCATACGGCGTCTTCTGCTTGTCATTGATGCTGAAGTCAAAGGTGAAGGGACTCTCTGGCGGAGCATACGGCAGAGGTACCGGTGCGTCTGCTCCGGGTACAGGGGGCACATCCCGGTAGCCGGTAAACCGAGGGTTCGTATCGATGTTGGTATAGGTGGCCAGGTTTGTCTGCGAGAGAGAAAAGAGCGACTGCGTGTTGGACTGGTACGAGTCGATAACTCCACCGCCGAAGTGGTCATAGGCGAGCGCAAAGCCACCGCGAACCGAGGTTCTGCCATCGTGAGTGGCATAAGCAAAGGCAACGCGTGGAGCAAAGTTCAGCTTCTGTGGCGTCCAGAAGTCAGGCTGGTTGTTCTTTGCTCCGGCTGCGCGAAAGGTGACATCAGTCGTGTATCCAGTACCGGCGTTCGCTGCGGCGATTCGGTTGTTCAGGAACGTGTTCAGCGAAATAGACGGCGCGATCTGCTGACCTGTCTCCTCGTACGGCACCCCCAGATAGACGTAGCGCAGCCCCATCGTAAGGGTCAGCTGAGGAGTCACCTTCCATTGATCTTGGAGGTAATATTCCTGCTCGACGTTTTTAAAGGTGTGAGTAGGAATCACGCCACTCGGCAGGGGAACCAGCATGTTGTTCTGCACCTTGAACTCAGTGCCCGACGTGG
Organism: Candidatus Babeliales bacterium; assembly: GCA_964658255.1. Taxonomy (GTDB): domain Bacteria; phylum Acidobacteriota; class Terriglobia; order Terriglobales; family Acidobacteriaceae; genus EB88. The sequence continues at coordinate 8,336 of CAZZYO010000021.1, read as the reverse complement.
CTGTCTCAATCACGCCAACGTTTGCAATGATGGCGCTGTTGTAGTTACTCGCGCCTGCTGTCGAGACAGTCGCGCAGTCCGGACAGGCGAAAGCGCCAGGGTCCAGGCTTCCCCCCTGGTTGGCGATGGCGGCAGTGGCCAATAGTATGGGAGTTACATTCGAGACGGGCACTACGGGTTTATCGAAGTATTGGGCGTTCGATATAAGGTAAACGTTAGCTCCGCCCTGGAGGGTATGCCGCCCCTTGGTATAGCTCAGGTCATCGGAGAAGTTGTTGGTTCCTACTTCGTAGATATTAGTAGTGGTTGTGGCGGTCAGGTTATCAAAAACCTGAAAAGCAGTGTAGGGCTGACTGCCGGTCCCACGAGTGGCGCTGCCGGTGCGGGTATATCCATAGCGCGCATTGTTGGTTGTGTGCTCGTTCATGGACCAGACATGCCCTGCCGCGATGCCCTTGTTGTTCCCGTAGAGGGTCGCAGCAGCCGGAAGGCCAGGGAACTGAAGCGACGTCGCCTGGTTGTCACTCTGCAGATTGCCGCGTACAAACAGTGTCTGCTTGGAACTCAGGTTGTAATCGAGCCGAGCTATGTTTGTGATCTGGTTGATAGGTGCGGGTGAGGTGAAGTTATAGCCACCAGTGTTGTAACCATCGCCCCCTGGAGCGTTGGCAAGCGGGTACTGCTTAAAGAAGGCTACCGCAGCAGCGTTGGTGGCCGGCGCGTAGCAGTTCGCGGTTTTACAGTCCGGGTCCGAAGCCCTCCCATCAAGCTGCGCGATGTCAGCGGGAGTTAGCGTTTTCAGAGCGGTTCCGTTTTCACACTGGGCTGAGGTCGGGCATGCCTCATACGTCACGTTGCCTGTCACCAGGCCGCCGCCGGCCAGCGTCGAGGGTACGACCTCGCCGACTGGAATGTCACTGGCCTGCTTAAATCCCTCATACGCGCCGAAGAAGAACAACTTATCTTTCTTGATCGGAAAGCCGAGCGAGGCGCCGTAGGTATGCTCCAGTACCTTGGCGGCGATGTTAGGTTCAGCGGAATTCAGCTGCCCTTGCTTGATAAACCAGTTGTTCGAAGTCGTCGCCGGATCGCGATAAAACTCGTACGCGCTGCCATGCCAGGTGTTGGTCCCACTCCTGGTTACAAGCGATACCTGGGCTCCTGAAGAGCGACCTGCATCGGCGTTCGCGTTCGTAGTGGTCACGCGAAACTCCTCGACAGAGTCACGCGTGGAACGCAGCGCACCGTTGAAGGCGTATCCGAAGATTTGATCGTTGTTATCCACGCCATCCAGCGAGATATTGCTCTGATCCTGGCGCGCGCCGTTGACAATGCCGGTGCGTGTATCGGTATTCAATCCCCCGCTTTGTGCACCACTATCAAGCGCGAGCACCCCGGGCTGCAGGGACAAAAGGTAGGTGACATTGTTTGCGAGGTACGGCAGGTTCTGCACCTGTGCCGTGTTAAACGCGCTACCGAGCGAGGCATCGGTCAGGTTGATTGTGTTCGATTGCGCCGTCACCTCGACAGTCGTGTTGTCGCTTCCCACGGCAAGCGAAACGTTGACCGTTGCGGGTTGATTGACGAGCAGTTCGGTCTCGGTGACCTGCTTCTCGAAACCCATCGCGACAATAGTGATCTGGTATTTGCCTGGAGGCAGCTGCTGGTAGCTGTACTCACCCTGCGCGTTCGTTTTGTGGGCCTGCGAGAAGCCCGTCGAAGGATCGGTAAGCAGGACATCCACGTTGGCCATCACCGCGCCTGACGGGTCGCTGACAACCCCCCGAAGCGTCGTCGTAGCTGTTTGAGCAAGAGCGCTGGGAACAAGCGGAAGCAGCAACAAGAGGGTAGGGGTGAAGCGCGGGAAACGTATCAAGCAGCCCTCCATTTGGCCTAAGTGTGACGGAAGCTTTGGTACACCGCCCTGCAATGCAGGCAGCAGGACATCTGAGCGGCACGAGGAGGAACGCGAAGCTCGCGAACATTTCTGTACCGTCGGCACACGAGCGCCTGCGACCTTCCAGATGGCACAAGCCAGTCTGCGAAGCGAGAACGATAAGCCATGATGAGCGCGGCGTGAGTCAGATTATCCGCAGAGGCAGTTACGAAATCAAGGAGAACAGCCTGGCCTTATACGGCAGATAGAAAAGAAGAATGGAGTTACTGATGGTGACGGGTCACTAACTAAACTCAGGAATCGCAGGCAAGGAGGCAGTGCGCTCTGCGGCGGTATGCACCTGCAGAGAGCCTGCAACGCGGAGAGCGAGGAGTTGCTCCCGACGATCGGTCGCATCGTTAACCTGTCGGGTGAGCCCGCAGTCGCGAAGGGTTGCTGACCTGCGCGCTGGTTCCCCGATCCCAGCCGATACCCGCTCCGCACGGTAGACTAGAGGGGAAGCGGCCATACCTTGGCCCAGGACCTTCCTTCATGAGTACAGAACTAGAAACCGCAACCGGCGCAGCCGTCGCCCAGGCCGCGCGCGCTGCCGGACTGGTGGTCCTTGCTGTAGAAGCGGGCCACGACTTTCATCAGCGCCCCACGGCCAGGCTCACCCTGGCTCTAACGCCGGACGCCCCGGAGAGCCGCCGGCTCCACATCGAGATCACCGAAGGTTTTCACATCACCTCGGGACCCCTGGCGGATGAACTGACGCAACATCTGCGGGAAGCCGCCAAGCGGCTCGTCAACCCTCGTCCTGATGTGTACGTGACCTCAGCCGGGCTGCCTTTGCGCTTCCACGGCTTTGAGTGGCCGTTTCACCGGTCGACCTCGGGCGCCGATACCTACATTGTTCATGGCACGGTGCACCTGGAGGACGGCTCTGAGAGTCCGCTGCACACCAAGGTCTCGGCAAGCATGACCGTGACCTTTGCCGAGGTGGTGCCGGCGGCCGAGCAGCCCTATGCTGAGAACTTTATCTATAATGCTATCCGCAAGACCTACGACTACGGTCAGCTTGAGCTGCTCAAGAGCGGCAATCGCCAGCCTGTCCCCGTCACGATGCGGTACTACAGTCGTTGGCAAAACCGGTTCATCTTCACGGACACCAACGATGCGGAGCGGATCGAGTTCCTGACCTCGAAGCTGTATTGGCTTTCGGGCGCGCTTGGCGGCTCTGAGCCGATCTGGATCGCCGATCCTCGAGACGCGCAGTACCTGAACACGACGCCAGAGGAGCTGATCAAGCTGACCGGCGAGCTCCACAAGCAGGGGCTGGCGGCAAGTGTGGCGACCCTTGGCGCCGAGTACGCGCAAGCGACCCCGGCGCTGCTGGACCGCGCGTCCACCTACCAGGGCAAGCTCGCGGAAGCATTGACCGCGATCAAGCCGACCTTCAACGAGGCCATGCGCGGCGGCCACACGAACATGTAGGCGAGCTAGACGACGGCCGCTCCGCACCGGCCGCAAAACCGCACGCCGGCGGCAACGGCCGTACCACAGGTGGCGCAGTGCCGGGCAGCCGCCGGCGCCAGAACAGCAGGAACGCCTGGCAGCAGGTTTGCGGCCAGCAGCGAGGCCTGCTCCAGGTTGTACCGGCGCACGCGGCCCGGCATCAGGAAGCACTCGACAAACCCGAGAATCGCCGTAATACCGGTCCAGAAAAAGAGCAGATACAGCACGCCCAGCCCCGTACGCCTGAGATAGAAGTGGTGCGCGCCGAAGCACCCCAGGAAGAACGCCAGTAACACCCCAGCCACCTCGTCCTTGGCGTAGGCATTCATCTGCGCGTGGAAGATGGCGTTTTGCTCCGGGGACATGGTGCCCACCTGCTGGTTCATCGTTGTGCCTCCGCTGTCGGTGCGCCCTGGACATTCTGCCGTGAGAGCCGCTCGGGCGCAGCTTGCCTGGTGGCGCGCAACGTCCTGCTGAGAATACGCAAAATCCATCTACCCTGTTCCGTCGAAACCAAGGTAACGCTCTTTGTTGGCGCAGGCACCGCATTTGTATGCCAGTATGCATCTACAGCTTGCAGCGCAGCACCGCAATCCCGGTCCGGGGCAGGTTGACGCTTGTTTGCACCAGCCGTTTCGCCCTATGAACCCAAGCCCTAAGCCGGACTCCACCCGCCCTGGAGAAACGCCACGCACCAGCCTCTTCACGCAGGAGCCGGTGCTCCTGCTGGCGCTGGTGCTGATCACGCTTTATTACGGGCGATCGATCCTGATCCCGCTGGCGCTTGCCCTTACGCTCAACTTCCTCCTCGGCCCTCTTGTGGCGCGGCTTGAGCGCATGCGGATACCGCGAGTTCCTGCAACGCTGGTCGTGATGGCTGCAGCCACAACCCTGCTCGCCGGCATCGTCGCGCTGGTCGCAGGGCAACTGCTCACGGTGGTCAACGAGCTGCCGGATCACAGCGAGAACATCCGTGCCAAACTGGCTCTCACGCACGTGCCGACCGACAGCCGGATTGGGAAGGCGATCGTCAGCCTGGAGGAAGTGGGCCAGCAGTTGGCCGGCAGGAACACGGACCCCGTGATGACACCCGGACCGGCATTGAGCGCCAACTCGGCTGCCCACCACGGCAGCCTGAACCAGGGAGTGCAGGCTCCATCGCAGGGCGCAACTGCGATCGGCACGCTGGTTGCGCCAGGCCAGCAACCGTCGCCAGTGGTCGTGATCGAGCCGCCAGTCTCCGCTGCTTCCAAGCTGCAGGCGCTGCTCATCCCGGTGCTTCGACCGCTCGGCACTGCCGGCATGATCATTGTTTTCACCATCTACATGCTCGTCAAACGTGAGGACCTGCGCAACCGACTGCTGCTGCTGGCGGGCATCGGGCGCCTCAACGTGATGACGCAGGCCCTGGACGATGCCGCGGATCGCATCAGCCGGTTTCTTATCGCGAACGTGAGTGTGAATGCAGGCTGCGGCATCGTGTTTGCCGGTGGCCTTTTCGCCATTGGCGTGCCTAACGCAACACTATGGGGAGCCCTGCTGGCCCTGCTCAGGATGGTGCCCTACCTGGGCCCGGTAGTGGGTGGCTTGCTGCCAACAGCCTTCGCGCTGGTCTTCTTTCCTACCTGGTGGCAAGCCTCGTGCGTGATTGGCCTCATCGTTCTTCTCGAGGCCGTGCTTGCGAACTTCCTGGAGCCCTGGCTGTATGGCTCGCACACTGGCATCTCTGAGCTTGCGCTGCTGGTAATGGCCATCGTGTGGACACTGCTCTGGGGTTGGCCTGGTTTAGCGTTGTCGACGCCGTTGACAGTGTGCCTGATTGTGATGGGGCGGGTGCTTCCACAGATGTCGTTCCTGCACATCCTGCTCGGCGACGAGGCAGAGCTCGCGCCTGAAGCCCACTTCTACGAGCGCCTGCTGGCAATGGACCCGGTTGAAGCGCAGGTGATCGCCGATCGATTCCTTGAGAAGCGGACCACGCTCGAGCTATACGACCAAGTTGTACTCCCTGCGCTTGCACTGGCTGAGCGCGATCGCCACAAGGGCCTGCTCACCGAGGAGCGGGCCGGATTCCTGCTGCAAAGCGCGCAGGAGTTGATCGAGGAACTCACCGACCAGAGCACTGCCGAGATAGATGGCCCGCTCACGATCGCTGCCAGTGGCAACTGTCCCGTGGTCTGCATACCGACCAGCGACCAGGCAGATGAGATTGCCGCGACGATGCTCGCACAGCTGCTGGAACGAGCCGGGCACAAGACGCTCCTGCTTCCGTCTGCGGCGCTCTCTCCAGAGCTGCTGGCGCGCTTTGCTGAAGACCCCACGATGACCCTCTGTATCTCTGCCGTGCCGCCGCTGGCCTTTGTTCCCGCCCGCGCATTGTGCCTGCGGCTACGCAAGGAGCTACCCCGCAACAGGATCCTGATCGGCTTGTGGGGCAATGTTCTGGTGCCGGCAACTCTGCAGTCAAGGTTCGGACCAGCTCGGCCTGATCGCGTTGTTGGCAGCCTCTCGGACGCGCTTGCACAGATCCGTGGTGGGAGCAGCGAAGCGGTGGCTGCTGACGTGTTCGCCCGGACAGGTCTGGCCCGCGGGTAGTCGGCAGCAGCTGGAACTTCACTACGGCCCCATCCGCTTCTGCTGCGCATCCCGGCTGCCGAGCCGGTCGTAACTCCACAGCTCTTCGGGTTGTTCGGGCGCGCGCGGCGCCTGCGGAGTGCTACGCCTCCTACTGCAGAAGCACCGGGCTGCCGCTCACCGACACCCATCCACTCTGGTCCAGGGCGCGCTCCGTGCCGGAGAGATCAGTGATGGTCGACATGCCAAGACTGCTCGATGGCTGTGTGCCGGCCGTGCTCCACAGGATCCACGCTGGTTCTCCGTTGCGGATCACCTGGCAGGTCCAGACCTGCTCGGCGTTTGCCGCACAGCCATTTACCTGCGCGTTCGCTAGCCATTCCTCAACCACGCTGTAGGCACCGGCGGCGGCGGTCGGCTGCGCGTTGGCGTCACTCAAGCGAAGCGCTCCCGCATTGCCTTCATCCCAGGCATACCAGGCCAGCCGGCTGATGCCGAACGACGCGTTAAGGATCAGCGAGCGGGCTACGTAGCCTGCCTGATCTGCACCGGCGAGACCCTCAGGCAGGGTCCAGGACGGTTGGTCGTTCCAGAGCGGCTTGGTCTGCGCCTGGCTGTCGTTCATGGCCGCGCGCACTGCGGCGAGCTCGGGGACTAGGGCTTCCGGTGCCTGGCCGGCGAGCGAAAGCGACACCGTGAGGGTGTCAGCAGCAGTGTTGCCGCCTGCGGCAAGGAACAGCCGCATACCATCTGCATCGAGCGCGGGCGCGACCACCTTGGCGGCAGGATCGGCCGCGTGAATCACAGCAGCCGCGTGGGTCGTGAGCAAGGCCATGTCCGCGCCAAGGCTTGTCACCGCGCCGGCCCAGTACTGGGGATCGCTGGGATCGTTCCAGACTTCGTAGTTGGCGATGCGGCCCTTATACCGGCTTGCTACCGCCAACAGGTAGGCGTCCCACGTCGAGATGTTTCGCGGGGCAGCCGTTGCCCCTGCCCCATAGAGAGAAGGCACGCTGGGCTGGCTCGAAGCCCAGGTTGGCGTCATACCCAGAGTGAGTGTCACCTCGGCGCCCGCGGCTTCAGACGAGGCTACCTCCTGGTCCAGAGTCTGCCAGGAAAAGTTGCCCTCGGATGGTTCAAGCGATGCCCAGGTCACGCCCGAATCCCATAACCGACGCGAGCCTGTAGCAACCGTCGGCGTATGGCTGCTGCTTTTTACAACCATGCCGAAGAAGGTAGAAGGAACAACGCCAGTGCTGGTAGCCGCCTGGTTGGCCTGCTGGCTTGAGGGCAGTGCAGCGCTGCTCGAGCTGACCGCACATCCGACAGGAAGCAGGCAAAGCAGCGTGACCAGGAGCAGGAGCATCGCAAGCCCTCCAAGGGGACGAGCGATGCTGTTCATTTCTTCAAACCTATATGCCTGGAGTGCGCTGCGCATGTTCATGATCAATCTCCTCATGGGCATCATGCCGGGTGCGGAGCAGGAGGAGAGGGGCAAAAGCGGGTGTGCGAAGAAGTGGTGTTTCAGGCTAGGACACCTAACGCATGGCGTCCCAAAGCGGGACATTGCAGCGACTAAATTTTCTCGAAGTACGAAGGCGAAGCTGTTGCTGATGCCTGCCAGTGTGCAGGGAAAGGAAATCCTTGCGTGCCCGTCTTCCCTAGCCGGGATCCTTACGTGGCACAGTTCCATGAGCTGCTGGCCTGCAGGGTGACGTGTCTCAAAACAGAAGCGATGCAGGCTGCGATTTACACAGCCAGGAGCCTACGAGGGAACTGCATCAAAGCAGAAGCGTGCACACCAGACAGCCGCCCTACGCACCATCTGTAACAACCCACTGTTTCCCTGACTGAATCGCCGGCTGTTCATGAGCGGAACGGTCTTCATCCGTGGCTGTCACACTCTGGCCACCATTTCACTCGAACAAGGAGTTCCTCTGCGATGCAAGTCCTGTGTGTAGCTTCAAACGACGACCGTGCCGACGTTGTCTGTCCTGTTTGCGACCAGCGTTATGCGATTTACTTCTCCCGGCAGGATCAGGTTGAGTGCGAGCGCGCACTCGCATCCGTCAGCGCCGCCCTTGTAGCGCACCACGAGCATGACAGCTCGCCCTCGGCCCACCCTGCCGATGTGTTTAACGTTCCGGCCTGGCACGGTGTGGCGCACATGTCGGCCGCGGCGCTGCTGAGTGGAGCGCCGGTGCGCATGGCCCCGGCGTCGCGCGAACGCCTCGTCTCCTAAATCTGCCTCTGTAAATGACCTGCCCTCCGTAAACAGCTAGAGGCCGCTCTCAGGAGAGCGGCCTCTAGCTGATTACGCCTAACATCGCTAGTCGCGTGTGGTATCGACGAACGCCTTGAGCTTGCG
>CAZZYO010000020.1:0-43858 GCA_964658255.1 Candidatus Babeliales bacterium | reverse complement strand
AGTGCGCCGGTGGCTCTGAGGTACTCGGCGGGCGCAAGGATGAGCTGTGTGCCGCGCACGCCGGCTGATACGGAGACCTGGTCAAACAGCTCGATCGTCTCGTCAGCAAAGGCAGGGAAGGCCTTCCGCGCACCCAGCACTGTCACTCCGCCGCGGACATAGCCAGTGAGAGGCTGCACATCCTTGAGCCGCGCCAGTTCTGCGCGTCTGACCCTAGCGGCCGCTGCGAGTTTCTTCAGGTCGACCTCCGCGTCGCCGGGAACGATGGCAAAGAGATGGTCGTGAGCCTCGGTCGCACAGACCAGTGTTTTAAAGACCTGCTCGGCCGGCATACCGATCTTGCGTGCGACGTTGGTGGCTGAGAGATCATCAGGATCAACCGTGTACTCCCGCAAGGAGTACTGGATCCCGAGGGAGTCGAGCGCGCGGGCTGCATTGGTCTTCATTGTGTGCCGGACCCAGAGCCGCGATGAGCAGGCACCACCTGCGCCAGCCTGCCCCCCGCAAGCAGCAGCAGGTCGTCGGCGACCGGCTGGGCAAGCTCCCTCTGGTGGGTGGTCAGGATGATGGTTTGCCCCGCCTCGCGAAGGCTGGCGAGCAGGGCAAGCATCTGCAGCGCGCTCGCCCGGTCCATGTTCGAGAAGGGCTCATCAAGCAACAGCAGGTCAGGCTGCGGCACCAGCACCCTGGCCAGCGAGACGCGCTGCTTCATGCCCTGGGAGTACTGACGCACGGGCCTGCCGAGCGCCGGGTCAAGTCCCACCATCCGCAGCGCTTCCGCGGGCGCCAGGCAGGTTAAGCCGCGATAAAGAGCCGCATAGTAGCGCAGGTTCTCGAGCGCCGAATACTCGTCATAAAGCATGCTGGCATGGCTCATGTAGCCAATCCGCTCCCGTACAGCAAAGGGGGTATGGCCAAAGACCGTGACCAATCCATAGCTGGGCGTCAGCAAACCGGCAAGCATGCGCAGCAGGGTCGATTTGCCTGCGCCGTTTTCTCCGAGCAGCAGGTAACATCGGCCCGCGTGCAGTTCTGCCGTCATCTGTCGCAGAGCCGCAAAGCCGCCGTATAGCTTGGAAGCGTCACTCAGATTGACCGCAATGGTTGGATGAACGGCGTCACGGGGCGGGGCTGAGTGGGTCATGCTTTGCGAAAGTATAGCGTGCCCTGTCGAGCCTGGTATCTGCTCGGTGTCAAGCACTGTTTGTTGCCGACGCTACGCGTCTTGGCGGCCTGCGCCCTTTTTTGTTCGCGTTGGAGCGCTCTCCACGCAGCGGTCTGAGACGCGCACAGGGTTCGCCATCTTGCCCACCGCTGCGCGGGTAAAGGCGCGATATAGCCGGCTGACATCCACCTTCACTCCCGTGCGCACCTCTCGCTCAACCGCCGCGTGCATGGCAGAGAGCAGTTCGTCGCGCAGCTCGTTGAGAACCTTGTCGATGTAGAGGTAAGGCATAGGGCGTCTTCTCGACAGTACACAAGTCGTTGCGTTCGCGCACCTGCGTTGACACCCAATGGAATTTGCCAGGCAAGTGCGGGGACCAAGACCCGCGAGGTCAGGCAGCGAGCCTACCGGAGAGGCGGCCTGGTCAGCGTGGCCGTCGAGCGTCCAGCAGTCTGAGCAGCAGCTGGGCTGGCGCCTGGATTCGCGCCTGGCTTTCCAGCAGGAGCGGGCGCATACTTCGATGCGCACTTGGCCTGCAGCTGTGTGGCGTGGAAGACACCATCGCGCCCGTAGGTGCCGATGGCCAGGGCCTGGGAATTATCCTTGAAGGTGTCGGGCGGCGGCTCCGAGCCCTGGTAGGCGACCGCCAGCTTCTTGTCATTCTCGACCAGCACAAAGTTGGCGCTGGTGCCACGATGCTCGATCGACCCCGGAGCCACGTTTCCCGCCACGCGTAGATGCCGAGTGTAGGCCTTGCCGCCCATCGTTTGCAGCTCATTGATGGTGACGTAGTAGCTCTTATCGGACTGGATGCCACTGATAGCAAGCCACGCAATGACGCCGACGAAGAGAAGAACGGCGATGGCGATGGGCATCCTCTGCCTTTGGCTCTGCATGGTGTCTACGATTAGCCTCAGCTTTTGAGGGTAGGGGGCAGCGCGGGCGTAGTCAAGCGTGCGAGCCGCACCGGGTTTCGTCGGCCTAATTGCAGGAACCAACGGCAAGCCGCTCGTAGCTGCACGCACGCTAGTATGATCGGGAAAAGGCTGTGACACGGGCGAACTGCCCGGCACGGCAGGATGAGGTGAGAATGGCGACACATGGCACTGCTTCCCCGATCGAGTCGATACAGACGACCGGACAGATGCTTACCCCCCGAGCCGAGTGGATCGCCAGGCGCCGCGCCGAAGCAGCCCGCACCGGTCAAACGAACATGAGCCAGATGCACTTTGCACGCCTTGGACAGATCACCGAGGAAATGGAGTATGTGGCCCGCCGCGAGAATGTGGCCGCGGAGCTCATCCGGTCCGAGATCGCCGTTGGCCGCATGATCATTCCGGCGAACATCAACCATCCCGAGTTAGAGCCGATGGCAATCGGTATCGAGAGCCGCTGCAAGGTCAACGCGAATATAGGTAACTCGGCTGTCACTTCAAATATCGACGACGAGCTTCGCAAGTTATACATGGCCGTGCAGCATGGCGCCGATACCGTGATGGACCTTTCGACCGGCGGCAACATTCCCGAGATCCGCAACACCATCCTGCGCCACTCGCCTGTGCCGATTGGCACCGTGCCTTTGTACGAGGCACTGACTCGCGTCAAGCGTGTCGAGGACCTCAACATCGACCTCTATCTCGAAGTGATTGAGGAGCAGGCCGAGCAGGGTGTGGACTACTTTACAATTCACGCCGGCGTCCTGATCCAGTACGTGCCGATGGTGTCAAAGCGCATCACTGGCATCGTAAGTCGTGGTGGCGCGATCATGGCGCAGTGGATGACGGCCCATCATAAGCAAAGCTTTCTCTATGAGAATTACGACCGCATTGTGAAGGTCATGGCCAGGCACGATGTCAGTTTCTCGCTCGGCGATGGGTTGCGACCGGGTTGCGTTGCGGACGCGTCGGACGAAGCGCAGTTCGCAGAGCTCAAGACTCTGGGCGAGCTGACGCGAAAGGCGTGGGAGTCCGACGTGCAGGTCATGATCGAAGGACCGGGCCACGTGCCGCTCGACAAGATTGCAGAGCAGGTTGAGAAGGAAGTCGAGTTGTGTGACGGCGCACCTTTCTACGTACTGGGACCGCTCGTCACCGACATCGCTCCTGGCTACGACCACATCACCAGCGCTATCGGCGCGGCGATGATCGGCTGGAAAGGCGCGTCGATGCTTTGCTACGTCACACCCAAGGAGCATCTCGGACTGCCGAACGAGAAGGACGTCAAGGACGGCATGATTGCCTACAAGATCGCGGCGCACGCAGCAGATATTGCGCGGCATCGGCCGGGAGCGCAGGATCGCGACGACGCAATCTCCTACGCGCGCTACACCTTCGATTGGGAAAAGCAGTTTGCGCTCTCGCTTGACCCCGAGACTGCGCGCGCTATGCACGACGAAACGCTGCCGGATGATTACTACAAGGAAGCGGCGTTCTGCTCGATGTGCGGGCCGAAGTTCTGCTCGATGAATTGGTCGAGCAAGGTGGATGAGTTCAACAGGGAAGTGCACGGGCTGGAGAAGAAAGACCTGTCGCAGCTGGTTGTGCTGCAGGCCGAGCAGTTAGCAGCAGCGAAGAGTTAAGCGCGGAGGCGGGTTGGCTGCGTCGGGCTATCCAGACTGATGAAAGGTGGCCTGGTCGCACCCTAAGAGCGACATCCACCCTGAAGGAAAAGAGGATCTGCGGTTCGCGTTCATGCGGAGTAAGTCGACCGCAGATCCTTCCTTTGCTCAAGATGACCTGTTATCCAGGTTCTGAATGAAGTGCTGTTTAGCTTCGCTCAGTAACTCCGAGTTCCTGGAGCAAGAACGCGTAATCAAACGCTATTTCTTTAAGGTAGTCATACCGTCCACTGGCTCCCCCGTGTCCTGCAGTCATATTTGTATGCAGAAGCACCGGATGCTCGCCAGTATGCAGCGTGCGCAGCCTGGCAATGTACTTTGCAGGCTCCCAGTACATCACCTGCGAGTCGTACAGCGAGGTCTTGACCAACATCGCTGGATAGTTTGCCTTGCGTAAGTTGTCGTAGGGCGAGTAACTCAGCATCGTCTCGAACGCCGCGCGCTCGTTTGGATCTCCCCACTCCTCGTACTCGGGCACGGTAAGTGGAAGAGAAGCATCAAGCATCGTGTTCATCACGTCGACAAACGGTACCTGCGAGATGACAGCGCGAAACAAGTCGGGGCGAAGATTGACGACCGCCCCCATCAGCAAGCCCCCCGCTGAGCCGCCCTGGATCGCGACCCGCGCAGGATCGCCGTAGCTCCCGGACACCAGGTGCTCTGTGACCGCGATGAAGTCGCTGAACGTATTATTCTTTGCGTTGAGGCGCCCGGCATCATGCCAGGGCTTGCCCAGGTCTCCTCCGCCACGGATGTGGGCGTAGGCGAGCACAAAGCCTCGGTCAAGCAGGCTTAATCGGTTCGAGTTAAACCCCAGCGGCAGCGAGTATCCATACGAGCCGTACCCGTAGATATGCAGCGGCTGCTTCCCGGATGCGCGCTTGTCGCGCCGGTAGACCAGCGAAACCGGCACCGCCGTCCCATCGGGTGCAGTGGCGGTGATGCGCTCGGACGCGTAAAGCGTGCGATCAAACCCACCCGGCACCTCCTGCTCTTTGAGAAGCGTGGAAGCGCCGGTCGCCAGGTCAAACTCGTACACCGAGCTCGGTGTGACAAGCGACTGGTACGCATAGCGCAGCCTATCGGCGGCAAACATGCGATTGCCTGCCAGGTGCACGCTGTAGGCCGGCTCAGGAAAGCTGATCTCCTCCTCGCCTGCGAAGGCTGAGCCCTCGCCCGCGAAGCGCAACACCCGCAGGTGCTCGAGCCCGCCCCGCCGCTCGCTCGCGACAGCAAACGAGCCGAAAAGGCTCACATCCTCAAGCATCACCTCGTCGCGATGCGGAATCAACTCCCGCCATTGCGCCAGCCCTGGCGCGTCCACCGGCGCGGTAACCAGGCGAAAGTTGCGGCCTGCATCGTTGGTGCGGATATACAACTGCCCGTACCGGTGGTCAGAGTAATACTCGATCCCATCGCGCAGGGGGGCAATCAACCGGGGCGCTGCTTGCGGATCATGCGCAGGCAACAGCCAGCCCCGCGAACTCGTATGACTGCCGCTTTCAAGGATGATGTAGCTGCCGTCGCGTGTTCTGCCGGCGCCCAGATTAAAGCGCTCGTCCTGCTCCTCGAGCACCAGCGCGTCCTCAGCATGCGGCTGGCCAAGCACGTGTCGGTACAGCTGATACTGGCGCTTCTGGTCTTCATCTTCCACTGTGTAAAAAAGCGTGCGGTTATCAGCCGCCCACACGATGGACCCGACCCGCTCCACGCGCTCGCCCAGCGTCTCACCGGTACGCAGGTCGCGTACCTGCAGCGTGTACTGGCGAAATCCCGTCGTATCGACCGAGTAGGCGACAAGCGTGCCGTCATCCGACACATCCAGCCCGCCAATCGACATAAACGACTCACCGACTGCCAGCGCCTCCACGTCGAGCACGATCTGTTCCTCGGCCTGCTCGTAGGTCTCGCGCGTGCCTGGCTTGCGGCAATAAACCGGGTACTGCGCGCCTTCGCTGGTGCGGGTGTAGTACCAGTAGCCGTTTTCTTCTGCCGGCACGCTTACGTCAGTCTGTTTGATATGCGACAGCATCTCGTCATACAGCGCTGACTGCAGGGCGCGGGTGGGCGCCATCACCGCTTCGGTATACGCGTTTTCAGCCTCCAGGTAGGCGATCACCTCCGGGCTCTCCTTTTCACGAAGCCAGGCGTAGTCGTCGACAAGGGTATGCCCGTGCAGCTGTGTTTCCTTGCGCTCGGCGCGCGCGACCGGCGCGGTGATTTGCAGTTTCCTCATATCCATCAGGATAACCGCTCGCCATCCTCCCCAGGTTCCGGGCCTGGGGTTGGCTGCCTCTGCAAGGTCTCCGTTGAGTGGGTGACAAGGTGCGTGCCGTGGAGGAGCAACAAAATTTCGGAAACCAACACCTTAGTTATTATGCGCACCTCGCGCAAACCCATTCCCGAGCAGGCGTGCAAGCGCGCATGGCTAGCCAAGAATAATGCAATGAAACGTGAACCAAGGAGAAACTCACATGGCAACAACAATGTTCAGCACCCAGCGAATGTGTAACAAGGTCCTGACACTCACAGCGGCAGCTTTGCTGGCAACAGGCGTAATGAGCGCTCAGTCGACCATGCCGAACAGCACCACAAGCGGCGGCAACACGACCGGCGGCAACAGCACAGCCAATAGCGGCGGCAGCATGAATGGCGGCGCCAATGGCAGCATGAGCAGCGGTATGCCGATGGGCCAGGGCAGCACATCTGGCGATATGGGCTCCATGCAGGATAAGAAGTTTGCGAAGACGGCGATTGCCGGCGGCCTCGCCGAGATCCAGACCTCGCAGCTCGCGCTGCAAAAGAGCAACAGTGACGACGTAAAGAAGTTCGCGCAGCAGATGATCGACGATCACACCAAGTTGAATGATCAGATGACGCCGATCGCGACTCAGCTCGGGGTTACCCCGCCGACGGCACCCATGCCCCATGATCAGGCAATTGCGACCAAGCTCCAGGGCCTCTCGGGAACCGAGTTTGACAAGGCGTACATCAAGGCCCAGGTCCAGGATCACATGAAGGACGACAAGGAGTTCCAGAAGGAAGCTTCCAGCGGCCAGAACCCGCAGGAGAAGGACGCGGCGACCCAGGGCGACACCATCATCAAGCAGCATCTGCAGATGGCCATGGACCTTCAGAAGGCACACAGCGGATCAGGTAGCGGTAGCAAGAGCAGCATGTAAGCGTGAGCATGTAAGAGCAGGAGTTGGTCAGAAACAACCAGCGAAGGGGCGCTGCAACAGCAGCTGCGTCTGGGTCGGCGGACGGCCTTGTCTACCGATAGAATGAAGCCCAGATGAGACAACGCATCTCTGTTCGCAAACTCGTTCTTTGGCTGACATTGGCCTTCGCTGGAGGCTCTTTTGCCAGTGCACAGGAGGTCAAAGATCTCCCCATGCCAACGGACTATGTGAGTGACTTTGCCCACGTTCTCTCGCCCGGCGTTACCCAGCAACTGGACCAGCTTTGTGGCGCCATCGACCACCAGGCCCACGCGCAGATTGCCATCGTCACGGTCAACACGATCGGCGACGAGGCCATCAACGACTATGCAGTTCAGCTAGAAGACGCATGGAAGGTCGGCCCGAAGAGCAGCGATCGGGGCCTGATCGTGCTGCTCTCTGTAAAGGACCACAAGCGCTGGATCGAGACTGGCTACGGGCTTGAAGGCATCCTGCCGGACGCAAAGGTGGGTGACATCGGCCGCGCGATGGTGCCCTACCTGCGCGCAAATGACTATGACGGAGCTGTCTCCTTGGCGGTGAACCAGATGGCTGGTGTGATCGCAGCCGACGCCGGCGTCACGCTTCAGCAGCCCGCGCCGCGCGCCGGAGCTGGCCGCGCGCAGCCCGTAAAGCTTTCGCTCGGGCAGATCGTCGTCATGGGCATTCTGCTCGTCATCTTTGTCTTCATCGCTTCTCGGCTCGGCCTGCTGCCGTTCCTGTTCGGCATGCTGCTTGGCAACAGCTTTGGTGGGCGCGGCGGCGGTGGTAGTGGCGGCGGCGATGACGGTGGGGATGGCTTCAGCGGTTTTGGCGGAGGAGGCACAGGTGGTGGCGGTGCCGGTGGCGACTGGTAGCTGCAACTCTGCTTACGCAGCGCAAGGTAAGATAGGGTGCGAGGCAGGCGATAAGACGTGTGCCAGGAGAAGGAAGCAAGATGAAACGTGGTGGATTGGTTGGGATCGGGCTGCTGATCGTGATTGTCATTGTGTTGTTCATGGCATTCGGCAGTTATGTAAGCGCTAAGAACGGCATGGTAGCCAAGCAGGAAGCCGCTCGCGCGGCGCACTCCGAGATTGACGTCGACCTGCAGCGCCGGGCGAACCTGATCCCGAACCTTGTCGAGACGGTCAAGGGCTACGCCAAGCATGAAGAGACAGTCTTCGGCGATATCGCCAACGCTCGCGCCGGCCTGCTGAATGCGCAGGGAACGCAAGGCAAACTGCAGGCTGACACCAGGATGGAAGGAGCCCTCGGACGCCTTCTCGCCATCAGCGAGAACTACCCCGACCTCAAGTCGAACCAGAACTTCCTTGCGCTGCAGGATCAACTTGAAGGCACGGAGAATCGCATTGCTGTCGCGACCCGCCGCTACAACCTGTCGCTGCAGGATTACAACACCTATATCCGCCAGTTCCCCAACAGCATCTGGGCAGGCATGGCCGGCTTCCAGCCTAACAACGAGTACTTCGAAGCTTCGGAAGCGTCGCGCGCCACGCCGACCGTCAAGTTCTAGGACGCACCTCTGTGTGCGATCACAGATCGTGAACAGACAAAATCCTCCTGAACTTTCAGGAGGATTTTGTTTTTCGCGCTCGTGCATATTTGTGCTTCGTCTAAACACGCCCAGACGCTACTCTGGCTGCATGAGGAACCAGGAGTTCGCGCCCGCAGCCATCTACGAAAGTGCGCAGAGCGAAGTCGCATCACTCGATCGCGCCTCCACGTTGCATCCGTTTACCAATTTAGCCGACTTCGCAGCAGGGCGGATCGACCCCATGGTCGTTGAGACCGCGAGCGGTGTGCGCGTGACCGACGCGACCGGACGCACCTACATCGACGGCTTCGCGGGGCTCTACTGCGTCAACATTGGCTACGGACGCACAGAGGTAGCAGACGCGATCGCGCGCCAGGCGCACCAGCTTGCTTACTACCACGTGTACGCCGGGAGCACGACAGAGGAGCTGGCGCGGCTCTCCGCTCGCCTGGTCAAGATGGCTCCCGGGCGCATGAGCAAGGTCTTCTACGGCATGTCCGGCTCAGACGCGAATGAGACCAACGCCAAGCTGGTCTGGTACTACAACAACCTGCGCGGCTTGCCGAAGAAGAAGAAGATCATTGCGCGGGAGCGGGCGTACCACGGCTGCTCGGTCGTCTCGGGCTCGATGACCGGCATGAGTTTTTACCACGACAACATGGACCTGCCGGTAGCAGGGATACTCCACGCCGGGCTCGCGCACTATTGGCGCGGTGCGCACGCAGGCGAGGCAGAGCCGGCGTTTGCGCAACGGCTGGCTGATGAGCTTGAGGCCATGATCCTGCGCGAAGGTCCGGAGACAGTGGGCGCTTTTATTGCGGAGCCAGTGCTCGGCACCGGCGGCATTATCCCGCCGCCGGAAGGCTACTGGCCCGCGGTCCAGGCGGTGCTGGCCAGGTACGACGTGCTGCTGATCGCAGACGAGGTGATCTGTGGCTTTGGCCGCGTCGGCACTCCGTTCGGCTCGCATCGCTATGGTATCGAGCCTGACCTGGTCACGGTTGCCAAGGGGCTTACCTCGGCCTACGTGCCCCTCTCTGCTTGCATCATCAGCGAGAAGGTGTTCGCGGTCATGGAGGGTGCCTCGGCGAAGGTCGGTCCCTTCTCGCATGGGTATACCTACTCCGGGCACCCGATCGGCGCGGCAGCCGCCAACGCGGTACTTGACATTGTCGAACGCGAGCAGCTGCCGGCGCTCGCCGCCTCGACTGGCGCGTACATGCTTGGGCGGCTGCAGGAGACCTTCGCCGATCAGCCAATGATCGGCGAGGTACGTGGCGTCGGTATGCTGGCGTGCCTGGAATTTGTTCCCCGGCCCCCCAGCCCGACCCGCTTCGACCCGAGCCTGAAGGTGGGTGCCCGCGTCTCGCTGGCCGCCAGGCAGCTTGGGCTGATCGCTCGCGCCATGCCGCAGGGAGACATGCTGGGCTTTGCGCCGCCGCTCATTATGTCCCGCGCCGATGTTGACGATATGGTCGAGATTGCCGCGCGCGCCGTGGCGAAGGTCACCGATGAGCTGAGCCGTGAAGGGCTGCTCACCTAGTGGACTGCGTCAGTGTGCTCCGGCAGGCGGCTTGCCTGGCTTCACCTTCTTAAACATCCACACGATGCCGACCCCTGCGAAGCAGATCAGCGCGAGCCAGCGGAAGACATCGACGAAGGCCCACAGCAGGGCCTGGGCGCCGAGCTGCTGGTAGAGCTGGCCCTGACTGGCTGCTGCGGCATTGGCAGGGTTGGTCTGGTGGCTCAGGTAGCTGGTCAGCGAGCGCATGCGCTGTTCGAACCAGAAGCTCGACTGCGGCACCGAGTTCAGAATCTCATTCTGGTGCACGTCCGTGCGTCGGGTAAGCAGGGTCTGCGCGAGCGAAATGCCGACCGACCCGCCAATGTTCCGCGTCAGGTTAAAAATACCGCTGGCATTGCCGATCTGGTTGTTGGCCAGGGTGCCATAGGCCTGCGTTGTGATAGGCACGAAGACAAAGCTTAGTGCGAAGCCGGAGACCAGGATCGGCACGAGCAGCGTCCAGGGGCCGAGGCCGAGCGTCAGGTTGCCAAAGACCAGCGCCATCGCGCCAAAGATGCCAAAGCCAAAGGTGAGCAGGTAGCGCGGGTCGACGCGCGAGCCAAGGTAGGCGATCACCGGCATGCCAAGGATGGAGCCGATGCCGCGCGGCCCAACTACCATCCCGGCGGTAAACGCGGTATAGGCGAGCAGCTCCTGGTAAAAGAGTGGCAGCACCGTCACCAGTGAGTAGATGGCAACCCCGAAGATCCCGATGAGCGCGCAGCCAACGGCAAAGTTCCAGTCCTTGAGCGTGCGCAGGTTGACCAGCGGGTCCTTCTTGCGTAACGAGTGGACGATGAACCAGACAAAGCTGATCACCAGGAAAAGCGTCGCCCACCGCAGCCACACTGCTCCGAACCAGTCGTCTTCCTGTCCGCGATCAAGGATCACCTGCAGACAGCCAATCCAGACGACCAGCAAGCCAAAGCCGATCCCGTCGAAGGGAGAGGTCTTGGCCTTCGCAATATAAGGCGGGTCATGCACAAAGCGGCTGATCATGAAGACCGCCAGCGCGCCGACGGGAAGGTTGATGTAGAACGCATAGCGCCAGCTGTAGGTATCCGTAAGCCAACCGCCGAGGGTTGGCCCTATCACCGGAGCCACCACGACGCCAAAAGCGAACAGTGCCATGGCCGCGCCGCGCTTTGCTGGCGGAAAACTCTCAAGCAGGATTGCCTGCGAGAGCGGCTGCAATGCGCCACCGCCGGCGCCCTGGACGATGCGCGCAATGAGCATGAAGGCGAGCGATGGCGCGGCGCCACAGAAAAACGAGCTCACGGTGAAGATGATGACGCAGGTGATCAGGAAGCGCTTGCGTCCAAAACGCAGCGCAAACCAGTTCGAGGCAGGCAGGATGACGGCGTTCGCAACCAGGTAGCTGGTCAGTACCCAGGTCGCTTCATCGTTTGAGGCCGAGAGCGAGCCGGCGATGTAGGGCAGAGCGACCGAGGCGATCGCCGTGTCCAGCACCTCCATAAAGGTCGCCAGCATCACGGAGACGGCGATTAACCAGGGGTTGACGCCCTGGTTCTGCGCACCTGCCTGTGCGGCTTGTTGGGCTGCAGATGAGGCCATTCTGGGGAAGAGTGTCCTTCGGAGGTGGAGTCTGACGATTGGATGCAGCGATGACGTACTGCCGGGTAAGCGGCGTCAGAAAGTAGACCCGCCAGCTGAGTGCCGTGGATGAAGAAACGGTCGCGCACTGTTAGCTCCTGGCGCGCGACGTGGTGGCGAAGTGGCTAGTACATGGCAACCGACATGTGGATGCCAGGCAGGCAGTTCGCTCCGCGGCGGGTCCCGGTGCATCTTTCACCGAATCTTGCCTTGTACGTCCCACTGCGCATGATAGGGGGAATATAGCCTCAGAAAACTTGACAGCAACTCACTCAAGTGAGATGCTGGGGATGCGGCAATTACCAGCAACACCCACGCGGAGAGCGGACACACATGGCAAAGATTATTGGTATCGATCTAGGAACGACCAACTCGGTGGTAGCAGTGATGGAAGGCGGCGAGCCCAAGGTCATCGCCAATGAAGAAGGCGGGCGCACGACCCCCTCTGTCGTAGGTTTCACCAAGTCTGGCGAGCGTCTGGTCGGTCAGGTCGCCAAGCGGCAGGCGATCACCAATCCTGAGAACACGGTGTACTCGATCAAGCGCTTCATGGGTCGTCGCGCGAACGAAGTGAACGACGAGATGAAGATGGTGCCCTACAAGGTCAAGCAACAGGGCGACCACCTGTCGGTCGAGGCGCAGGGCAAGGACTATACCCCGCCTGAGGTTTCGGCGATGATCCTGCAGAAGCTTAAGAAGGCAGCAGAGGACTACCTTGGCGGCTCGGTCACCGAAGCGGTCATCACGGTCCCGGCCTACTTCAACGACGCGCAGCGCCAGGCCACCAAGGACGCCGGCAAGATCGCGGGCCTCGACGTCAAGCGCATCGTCAACGAGCCGACGGCAGCAGCGCTGGCCTACGGTCTGGACAAGAAGAAGGACGAAACCATCGCAGTCTATGACTTCGGCGGCGGTACGTTCGACGTGTCGATCCTTGAAGTCGGCGATGGTGTTATCGAGGTCAAGGCGACCAACGGCGACACGCACCTGGGTGGCGACAATATCGACCAGAAGATCGTCGACTGGTTGATTGACGAGTTCAAGAAGAAGGAAGGGCTGGACCTGCGCGCCAAGGGCAACGAGATGGCCCTGCAGCGTCTCAAGGATGCGGCGGAGCGGGCGAAGATCGAGCTGTCGACAGCAATGGAGACCGAGATTAATCTGCCCTTCGTCACGGCGGACGCGAGCGGCCCAAAGCACCTGGTCGAAAAGCTGACCCGCGCGAAGCTCGAGCAGTTGGTCGACGATATCCTGCAGCGGTCGCTTGAGCCTTGCAAGAAGGCCATGGCGGATGCTGGCGTCACCGCGGCGCAGATTGACGAGGTGGTGCTCGTCGGCGGCCAGACGCGCATGCCGAAGATCCAAGAGATAGTGAAGCAGCTGTTTGGCAAGGAGCCCCACAAGGGCGTGAACCCGGACGAGGTCGTCGCGATCGGTGCAGCGGTGCAGGCGGGCGTGCTCTCGGGTGATGTGAAGGACCTGCTGCTGCTCGACGTAACCCCGCTGACGCTCGCGATCGAAACGATGGGCTCGGTGGCAACGCCGATGATCCCGCGCAACACGACGATCCCGACCAAGAAGACCGAAACCTTCTCGACCGCTTCTGACTCGCAGACCGAGGTCGAGGTGCACGTGCTGCAGGGCGAGCGGCCCATGGCTTCGCAGAACCGGACCCTGGGCAAGTTCAAGCTGAGCGGCATTCCCCCAGCGCCACGCGGGATTCCACAGATCGAGGTCACCTTTGACATCGACGCGAACGGCATCCTGAACGTGACAGCAAAGGACAACGCCACCGGCAAGGATCAGAAGATCACCATCACCTCGTCCTCCGGCCTGAGCAAGGAAGAGGTGGAGCGCATGGCCAAGGAAGCCGAAGCACACGCGACCGAGGACAAGGCGGCGCGCGAGGAGATTGAGGCACGCAACGGGCTTGACTCGATGGTCTATAACATCGAGAAGATGCTCAAGGAGTCCGGCGACAAGGTAGGCGGCGGCGAGAAGGCAGACGTTGAAGCAGCGCTTGCTTCGGCCAAGTCGACGCTGGCTGGCAGCCCGAGTGCGGAGCAGTTGAAGGCCGAGCACGAAAAGCTGACTGCAGCCTCGCACAAGCTTGCCGAGGCTATGTACAAGGCAACGCCGGCTGGCGATGGTCCGCTGCCGACTGACGGAGCAGCAGCCAGCGCCGGCACGGCAGATGCCAAGCACGACGAGGGCGTCATCGATGCCGAGTACGTCGACGTGCCTAAGTCCTAGTCCTTGGCAGACGGGCGGGTGCGCTCTCGGCGCCAAACAACCGGCGCGCGCAGAACAAACGCGCGTCCCGACCTGGCCGCGCACGCGGCTTCCTTTGTAACGGATCAACAAGCGGGGCTCCTCCACCGAGGCGCCCCGCAGCTTTCTCCAGCATCAAGTGTTCTTACCAGTAGCAAGAGGACAGCGGCCACGCACGCAGGGGGTCGCACAGCAGGCCAGAGGAATGACAAAAACACTTTGGAAGTGTGAGCAGTTTCGAGCAGGGCAGATGGGCAATAAGATTCTTTTCGATACTGAGAAGGAAGCCGAGCAGTTCATGCGAAAGATGATCCAGGTCGAACCGGATATCTTCTGGCGGATCGAGCCGGTACCAGTAGCCGCGGTGTGGAACTAGCTGGCGGCAGGGCTGATTGAGCGTGAAGCGTAGCACGTTTCCCGTGCTACGATGCGCGTGTTATCAGGAGTTTCCGCAACGGCGAAACGGAAGCTGTGTTCGCGCGGGTGGCGGGCCGACGGTTTCGATCATTGAACGAATGGCTTTTTGCAACCTTGTACAGATTCACTCACTATCCAAGATGAGACGAGTTGCGGCAGCCGCCCGGCAACCACCTAGAAGCTCTGAGGTTTGGCCGCGTCGGGCAGTTCAGCATCCGCATCAACCAGCAGTGGCGTATCTGTTTCGTGTGGAAGGATGGCAATGCCTACGAAGTCGAAATCGCAGCCTACCACTAGATTGCGCATCCGCCGCATGAAGCCTCTCCATCCCGGCGAGATGCTGCGGGAAGAGTCCCTCCTGCCGCTTGGCTTAAGCGTGAATGCACTCGCGCTCGCGATTCACGTGCCGGCCACGCGCATCTCTGAGATCGTGCACGAGCGGCGTGGCATTACGGCTGATACCGCTCTGCGCCTCGGTCAGTATTTCGATATGACCGCCGAGTTCTGGATGAACGTGCAAAAGAGAGTTGAGCTGGACGTGGCTCGTGACGAACTCGAAGCTGTAGTGGTTCGCAAGGTCCACCCCGCGCCCCGCGACGAAAAAACAGGCGCGCTCTGCGCAGCACGAGCTGTTTAATGCCGGAAGGTCATGAGATCCATCGCTTCGCCGAGCGCCACGCACACGCCTTTGCCGGCAAAAAGGTGCACGTGGCCTCGCCCAATGGCGGCTTCGCCAATGCCGAAGCGCTCGACGGGCGCAAACTTACTGGCGTGCTGGCCATCGGTAAGCATCTCGGTTACAGCTTCGGCCGCGACCTCACGCTGCATGTTCACCTGGGGCAGTATGGCGACTTCTGGGAAGGTACGATGCCGTACCCTGAGCCTAGGGGGGCCTTGCGGCTGCGCATGTGGACGAAGGCTGACTGGATGGAGCTCCGCGGTCCCACTGACTGCTCCATCTTCTCGGACGCGGAGTGGACCGAACTTGCTGCACGCATTGGTCCTGACCCGCTCAATGCCGACGCCAACCCGGAGCGCGTCTATGCGACCATCGCGCAGAAAAAAACACCGATTGGCGTGTTGCTGATGGACCAGTCGGTGGTCAGCGGGATCGGCAACATCTACAGGGCCGAGCTGCTCTACCGCGCCCGCATCCATCCCGACCGTCCGGGCAAAGACGTTCCGCTGGCTGACCTAAGGGCGATCTGGCGCGATGCCGTCACGCTGATGCGCGCCGGTATGGAAGATCGTCGCATGGTGACCACCCGCGCGAAAGACCGGCCGCATCCGCGCGGCAAAGCGCTTGATGAAGAAACGCACTACGTCTATCGCCGGCAGGCGAAACCCTGCCGCGTGTGCGACACACCGATCGAAAGCAAGCCCATGGCGGGCCGCGCCGTTTACTGGTGCCCCACTTGCCAGGCGGCTTAGAGTACAACGAGGAAGCAGCAGCTATGGCCGCACCGCAACAGAAGGATTACTACGGCACACTTGGCATCAAGAAGACCGCGACCTCGGACGAGATCCGGAAGGCCTTTCGCAAGCTCGCGCGCAAGTACCATCCGGACGTAAATCCGAACGATAAGAAGGCCGAAGAAAAGTTCAAGGAGATCTCGGAAGCCAACGACGTGCTTTCAGACGACAAGAAGCGCAAGGTCTACGACCAGGTCGGCTTCTACTCGGACCAGATCGACCCGGCGCAGGCCGAGGCGGCGGCACGTGGCGGCTACGGCGGCGGCTTTCCTGGCGCCGGCGGTCGAGGTCAGCAGGGCGTGCCGTTCGATTTTGGTGGCTTCGATTTTTCCGACTACACAGCCCAGACGAGCGCCGGCGCGCGCGCGCGAGCTACGCAGACCGGCACGGGTGGCGGCGGGTGGCGCGACCTCTTCGGCAGCATGTTCTCGCAGGAGGGCGGCGGCGGTCGCGAGGTGCAGCATGGCCCGCAGCCCGGCTCTGACATGGAGTACATCGTCGACGTCGATTTCTGGACCGCGATCCAGGGCGGCACCATGCGCCTGACCATCGAGCGGCAGGATACCTGCCCCACCTGCAAGGGCAAGGCGTCTGCCGGCGGACCGCGGCAATGCCCGGAGTGCAGCGGCACCGGGCAGGTCACGCAGATGCACGGCCAGATGAAGTTCAACGTGCAGTGCAAAATGTGCGGCGGCAGCGGCAAGGTTGAGAACGCGTGCGCCACTTGCCAAGGCCAGGGCACGGTCCGCAAGGCCGAGCCGGTTGAGTTCCGCATCAAGGCCGGCACCCGGGATGGCCAGCGCATCCGCCTGGCGGGCAAGGGCAATGCCGGCACCCATGGCGGTGCGGCGGGCGATCTCTACCTCGTGATGCGTACCGGCGCGCACCCGGTCTTCACCCGCCAAGCCGACGACATCGCGGTCAAGGTGCCAGTCACGCTGGTCGAAGCAGCCCTGGGCGCAAAGATCGAGGTGCCAACGATCGACGGCCGCACTCAGCTGAAGATTCCACCTGGTACCCAGAGCGGCCAAAAGCTGCGCATGCGGGAGCGGGGTGTGGCTTCCGCCTCCGTTGAAGGCAAGCGCGGCGACCAGTTGGTGACCATTGAAATAGTTGTGCCGCAGATTCGCGACGAGCGCTCAAAGGAGATTCTGCGCGAGCTGGGCAAACTCAATCCGGACGACCCGCGCGCGAGCATCTGGGCGCAGGTGTAGCAGAGACAGGCGGACAGGCGGGCGGAAGTGCCAGTGGTCGTTCGAGGTCGCCAAACATAAAAAGCTCCATGAGGAAGCAGATCATGCCGACAAAACGCAAGACCAAGGGCGCCTACATGATCTCCTCGGTCGCCGAGATGTACGAGATTCACCCGCAGACGCTTCGGCTCTACGAGCGCGAGGGCCTGTTGAAACCGTCGCGCACCGAGGGCAATACTCGCTTTTACACCGATGAAGATCTCGAGCGGCTCGAGTTCATCCTCAATCTCGCGCGCGACCTTGGCGTCAACATCTCCGGCATCGCAATTATCCTCCAGATGCGTGAGCGCATGGAGGAGATGAACAGGCAAATGCAGGGCTTCGTCGACTACGTGCGCACCGAGATGCTCACGCGCATGCAGCAGGATTTCCAGCCATCCCAGGCAGCCATCGGTCCCCTGCGGCGCCCGGTGGTTGTGCCCGCATCGAAGGCGAAGCGCTCATGAATTGTCCGCGCCGACCCTATGCCGCTTGGCTGGCAGCAGGCGTGTTGCATAGCGTACATTCAAGCAGGCGTGGCGTTTGGGTCTGCAGCGCTTTTTGATGACCATCAAGCTTCTGTTTGCAGTCGGCGTTTTTGGATTAGTCACCTCTACGGTCTACTCGGGTATCGTATGCGTCGGTGTGCTTCGCTTTGTGAAGCAGCGACGCCGCGCGCCGAAGGCCGCCGGGTTTGCGCCTCCAGTATCGCTGTTCAAGCCTGTGCACGGTGCCGAGCCCGCACTCGCGCAGCATCTCTCCAGCTTCTTTGAGCAGCAGTATCCCCGCTATGAAATCCTTTTTTGCGCCCGCGACGCGAATGATCCGGGCCTGGCCATCGCGCGCGAGGTGGCTGCGCGTTATCCGCACGTGCCTGCCCAGTTCCTTTGCGTTCCGGGTCCGGTGCATGTCAACGCCAAGGTCTCCTCGCTTGAGCAGATGGAGCGTGCCGCCGCGCATGACCTGTTCATCATCAGTGACAGCGACGTGCGCGTGGACCCTGGCTACGTGCGCGCAATCGTCGGCGACTTTGCCGACCCCCAGGTGGGCGCGAGCACCTGTCTTTACCGCGGAGTCGCGGCGCGGGGCTTCTGGGGCCAGCTTGAGGCTGCCGGCATGTCGGTCGAGATGACCGGCGGCGTTATGGCGGCAAGCGTGATGGAGGAGATGGGCTTCCTGCTGGGCCCGACCATGTCTGTCCGGCGCAAGTGTGTGCAGGAGATGGGCGGCTTTCGCACGCTCGGCGCCTACTGCTCGGACGACTTTTTGCTCGGCCAGGCCATTGCCGGTCTCGGCTACAAGGTCGTGCTGTCGACGCATGTGATCGACCACATCGTGCTCAACCTGAGCTTCTCGACGTCCATCAAGCACCAGGTGCGCTGGATGCGGTCGACCCGCTTCTCACGCCCCAAGGGACACTTCGGCACCGGGCTAACGTTCAGCGTGCCCTTCGGCATTCTGGCTTCCGCTGCGGCTGGCGCGCTCGGCTGGCCGGGATGGGCCGCTGCATCGCTGGCTTACAGCATTTTTGCGCGAGCAGCGCTTGCTGCGGTCATCGCCGGCCTGGCTGTTGAGGAAAAGCGCCTGGCGCGCACAGTTGTGCTGTACCCGCTGCGCGACCTGATGGGTTTCTTCTTCTGGGTCGCAAGCTATACCAGTGGGCGCATCCTGTGGCGGGGGAAGGTGTACCGGCTTGCCCAGGATGGCTTGATGCAGCTTGCCGGCGACTAGCCTGAAGACTTAGGTTGGTTGGCTGCTTGTCGACATACGGAGTACGTCGCAGGGGCTTAGTCAGCCTGAAGATACTCGTGGTCTGGCCAGTTCTGCCCACACAAGTATCGTCAGAAGATCAAACAAGCCGGGCGGCAACAACTGGCTCGTGCTGGATCTCTCTGCTCACCGCCGGAACCCCGGGGGCCGCGGCGGCGATTCATCTGCGGAAGATCTTCATCTTGGCAGCGGGTATGACACGCTTATGTCAGGATCCCCGTTCGCGGGTTAACTTACCACTGCGTGAGGGTGCACAAGGTATCAAGAGGGATTTGCAAGGGCTAGGCTGGGCTTAAAACAGCCGATCCGTGTAGAGCGTCCTATCGGAGACGACCTGCAGTTGAACCAGTCGGCCCGCGAGCAATGCCCGCACGTGCGCGTCGGACTCGGGCGGTACGACCAGGAAGTGCCGGACGCCGTGTCCCCAGTCGGTAAGCAGCTCGGCATCGTCGATAAAGATGTGTGGCACGTCAGGGTAATACGACCCCCAGATCATCGAGCTGGAGCGCCCGTTCACCAGCAACGCCTGCCGATGCGTGTAGAAGATTACCGACGAAGCATTTGCCTGGTCGCCGTAAACGATGAGCTGGTCCTGCCCGCGGTCGAGGGCCCCGTCCATGCGGTTGATGGTGTCCGCCATGGCGCGCGAGGAGAGCAGCGGCTCAAAGCGCACCAGCGCCATGTGTGCCGCGATGAGGAACACGGCCGTGGTAAACGCGACGGAGACGGTCGCCTCCAAGTCGCAGCGACGCCGCCGCAGCACGAGAGCGATCACAGGTCCCACGAGCAGCGCCGCTGCGGCGACAGCAGCTGGCAGACGCAGCGCGGCGAAGGATGGGCCGGTCAGGTCGAAGAAGTGCGACATGGCGAGCGAGTAATCGCCGACGCCCCGATGCGCCAGGAGCAGACCAATGTCGTCGACAAACGGCAGATGACGCGACGCCCATAAACCGTAACCCAGGGCGCAGGCGCTTGCTGTGCCGACCACGGCAAACAGAGCATGCGCTGCGAGCAACCAGCGGTCCGGCAGCAACAGCGGGTCTTGCTGGTTCGCGCTTTTGCCTGGCTCCTCACCTTGCAACTCGATCTGCGCCAGGGCGCCCGCGGTCAACAGCAGAAGCGAGAAATATGCGGGCCAGGTGTAGTACTCCTGGTTGGTTGAAAGCGAAAAGAACACCAGGATGAAGGCCGCATAGAGCGACAGCAGCAGCCCGGTGCGGGCGCGAAAGCGCACCTGGCGCGCCAGGAGGGCGGCCTCTGCGGCGGTCGCCCGCGGGTCGAGGAAGTGGAGCGTGTTCGACGCGTCGTGGCGCAGGTCGGCCCAGATTGCGCGGCGCCTTTGCCACGCCCGGCCCAGGGCAGCAGGGAAGAAAAGGCACCAGGGAAAGAGCCATGCCAGGTGGCCGACCCAAAACACCCACCAGGGCTGCTTGTTGTAGTCGTGCGGGTAGCGCCTGCCGAGGAAGCGCAGCACGTGCTCGTTGATGAAGTAGAAGTACAGGAAGCCGTGCACATGCCCCGGAGACGGCACGTTGCCGACCGGGTTGCCGTAGTCCGGATTGCGGATGGCCGCCATGACGTGCCAGGGTGCGGCAATGACGAGCAGCAGTAGAAGGCCCGAGGCGAGGCGAAACTCGCGCCAGCGCCGCCACTCGCCCATCAGCAGAAGGTACGGCACGGCAGCCGCCAGGAAGAAGACAGGCGCGATCAGCCCCTTGGCCAGGATGGCGATACCGAGCGATGCGTAGCAGAGATACAACCGCGCGGGCCGCCGGTCTTCAAGCCCGGTGAGAAACGCGTACAAGGCCAGCGAGAGGAAAAACGTCAGGATCGCTTCCGGAATAAACAGCCGTGTAAACAGGAAGACGCCAATCGACGTCAGGATCGCGAGCGCGGTGTAGAAGGCTGCCCGGTCCCCATACGCGCGTCGCGCCCACACCCACCCCAGCATCGCGCAGGCAAGGACAGCCAGCGTCATCGGCAGGTGCGTCGCAAACACGTTGTATCCGAACAGGTGGTAATCGAGCGCTACCAGCCAGTAGGGCAGCGGCGGCTTCTCCAGGTAGCGCACCCCGTTCACATACAGGGTGACCCAGTCGCCGGTGCGTGCCATGTGCTGCGCCGCGTTGGCGTGGGTGGCGTCGGCGTCATCGAGCAGCGATGGCGAAAACAGCGCTGCCCCATGCACGGCAACATAGAGGAGCAGCAGCAGCGCCCAGGCTTTGCGAGGAGAAGAGAGCAGGCGCGCCTGGTCGGAGCGGGCGAGCGAAGGGCGCGGCCGAGCGTGGTTCATAGGCTTCCAAGTGTCAGGA
Organism: Candidatus Babeliales bacterium; assembly: GCA_964658255.1. Taxonomy (GTDB): domain Bacteria; phylum Acidobacteriota; class Terriglobia; order Terriglobales; family Acidobacteriaceae; genus EB88. The sequence goes on along the minus strand of CAZZYO010000020.1, from coordinate 22,665 downwards.
TAGCAGCGGGCGCGGTAGGCAGTGGGCAGGCTCGAAGCACGTCTTACTGGGTGGGGTGGAAGAGCAGCCGCTGCAAGTCACCTGCTCCGCGCGTTCTACGACTTGCCTTTTACCCGGCGGCGAACCGTCTTGGTGGCGTTGCCATACACGCCCCGCAGGATTCGTGGGTCAACCAGCCAGTGCAGGGTGCCGGGCCGGCGGGTGCAGTCGATGCGGGCAATCGCACCCTTGCGCACCCGGATGGCTGCACGTCCGGGCGTGGTGATCAGGGAGCCGAGAAACTGCGGCAGGTTCGGGTTGTGCCCGACGATCAGCACATTCTCGTGGCCTTCCAGCTCCGCAACCATTGTTTGAAAAGACGCCAGCGAGGCCTCGGGGGCAAGGGCGGGAGTTACCTGGATCCTGGCGTCGTACCCTACCTCGGTGCCAACCAGTGACGCAGTCTGCAGCGCGCGTTTCAGAGGGCTGGAGGCGATCAGGTCGAAGTGCACTTTCAAGGCGCTCAGGTAGCTGCCTATCAGCATGCACTGTTGCTTGCCTTCCTTGTCCAGCGGGCGTTTTACATCAACAACAGGATTCACGCGCCGGGTTCCGGCACTTGCATGGCGCAGCACGTACAGATTCATGACAACAGGATCCTCGAGCGGGGCATCATCCCCGCGATTCATCCTATTGTAACAATCCAGCTCAGCGCCCGACCCGCCCAGGGATCAGGAAACGGCGCCGGCGAGCGCACGGCGCCTCTGTATCAGGCAAAGACAGGAGAGCCAGGGTCCCCGGTACCCGGGAAGCCCGGGTCGATCCCGGGCGATATCGGCTCGCTCGGCAGAGTGGGATCCGGGTCGGCGTCGGGCTCGATGTCCGGATCAGATCCAGGAAAGGGCCCGGGGACCGGCATAGGAAGTGGACCCGGGTCGATGCCAGGGATCGTGTCCAGACGGTACGGCTGCGCTCCCTCTGGTGCGAGCGCGGTGAACGGCTGCAGGTTTGTCATGGTGCTCAGTGGGAGACAGCATCCTGCACGCTGGTTGCCTCGCAAGCGCCTGCACCGCAAGTGTCCGCTTGTAGTAGCGTCCACACAGAACTGATCAGCAGCCCGCCTAGAAAGAGCGTTTGCCTGGTCTGCGTGAAGTGTTCTTCTCGCAGAACCCTGGCGTATTCCGGTAGCGCGGTGACACGGAGCTCGGCGAGCAGTCGGAAGCCAAGGTACAGCGAGCGAACAATCCACGCCGCCCAGGGCGCGGGCGTTCCAAATTCCGAGACGATCCAGGTGGCGCCGGGTGCAAGGTGCGGGCGTACTCCGCGTAGCACCTCGCGAACCTGTGCTGTCGAGAGACAGTCCAGGAAAAAATGCGTGACGACCAGGTCAAACCTCTCTGCCCCGGGCGGCAGCGATGCAGCGCCCGGCTCCCCCGTGGCGGCAGCGGCTGCTGCCCGCCAGGGAGCAACGCGCGACGCGTCCTTACACCCTTCACGACTGGCAAACAACTCGACCGCGTCCGCGCACAGGCACAGCAGGCGATCCTCGTCGCCTGCCCGCCTCACACGCGCCGCGAGGAGTGCCAGCATCGCCGGGCTGCTGTCGACTGCGACCACCATGATCTCGCGATTGCCGGCGAGCAGGCGGGCGGTGAAACGGCCATCGCCGTCGCCGAGAACGAGCGCATGCCGGTACCGGGCAGCCGGTAGCGCAGGATCGGCTGGGCCCGACGGTGCCCCAAGCTGCGCGAAGCGGCACCGCTCAAGTGCGTGACCGAAGCTCAGATACTCAAGCCAGCGATAGGCGCGGGCGAGTCGGTCAAAGCCGCTCACAAGGGTGCGGGTACCAGCAGGAGCAGGGGCGTCAGCAACGCCAGATCAGAAAGAACCCGCACCCACAGCGCTGGCACGTGGCCATCGCCGCTGCTGTCCCGGATCAGCATGCGCAGCAGCATGGCCGTCAACGCCAGGCAGGCGGCCACTGCTGCTTCAGGGCGGTTCCACCGGCTGGCTCCGTAGGCGGCTGCGCAGAGTGCGAGCAGAAGTGCAACCGGGCTCAGCGGCAGCCAGGGGCTGGCTGCCTGAAGATGCGGGCGATCCGAACGAGGCCCCGCTGCACGGCGCCCAGGCCACTCCGCCAGGCGAATGCAGGCGCAGTTCAGCCAGGCGACAAGGACCAGCAGCACCCCGAGCGGGAGCAGCCTCGCGCGCGACGCAGGCAGCGCTGCGACCAGAGGCGGCGCAAGTACGGCCGCGGTGAAGAGAATCGCGACGGCCGCCTCCTTGGCTGGCCCAGCAAGCGGCTTCACGGGTACGCTGGAGCGCTGCAGCAGCCCACCGTGGACGCTGGCTGCATACAGGCCGACCGGCACTGCCAGCAGCAGATATGCAGCAACGAGACGCGCCTGCACCAGGCAGCAGAGCGCGGCCACGCCGGCAGCACCTGCCCCGCACAGCCAGAGGAGCAGCCTGCGGTGCTGCTGATGGAAGTAGTGCCGTTCTCTGAGCAGCCCGTCGTCTTCTGCGGCTAAGGAGGCGTCCAGGAGCCGGTCGAGCACGTAGACGATCCAGGTGCCCAACGCGAGCAGCAGCAGGTCAGCCCCACGGACTCCGGCCGCAGCCGCATGGCCCACTGCCCAGGCCCACGTGACTGCTACTGTCGGCGCATCAAGACTGCACAGGTGCCACAGCACCAGCGCGCGTGCGGGTGCCTGCCACCATCGCGCCCCGCCCCTGTCCGCAACCGCCACGACGCTTTGCACAGCTTGATTGTAATGAGGCGACCTGGAGTATCAGGTCTGCAACCATTGAGCGCAGTAGCTCGTCAGTAAGGCAGATGTCACCGGGTATCGATCGGCTGGCCAGCGACCCGCGGGCGTGCCGGTCACCCTGTTTAATCGGGCGCGGTGAACTTGGAACAGCGGCTCAGTTAGGATGGTAACGTCCCCCAGGCATTGGATTGGCGCGTTTGCTGCGGCAGGGGGCGCTCCCTGTATCCGGGCGAGGCCTGCAAACCGCGCCTTCGCGGCAGTAACGGCCAAGTCCGCATCTCTTGCTACTGGAAGGCAGAACGTGAGTAGGAAGGCGACGCGAAACTGATGGAACAGCAACCACCTGCAGCCCCGCTTCTCACCCAGAGGCCTGAGCCGCGTACCACTGCTTCCCCGCTGCCAACCAAACCACGCAAGAAGCGCCGCTGGATCTGGATTGTCCTTCTCGCCCTCTTTGCGCTCGCCTTTTTCCTGATCTGGCGGCACAAGCCGGTAGATTCGGCGAGCGGGCCTCCGGGCGGCGGACGGCGCAACCAGGGTCCCGTGACCATCAATGTGACCCCTGCAGTGCGGGGGCAGATGTCTGTCAAGCTTGACGCAATAGGCACCGTGACTCCGACCTACACGGCGACCATCGTGAGCCAGGTGAGCGGGCAGGTCCTGAGCGTGCACTACCGTGAAGGCCAGTCGGTCCGCAAAGGCACGCCCCTGGTTGATATCGATCCCCGGCAGTACCAGGCCACGCTCGATACCGCGCTCGGCACCCTGGCCCGCGATCGCGGCGTGCTGGCGCAGGCAAGCATGGACCTCGAGCGCTACCAGGCTGCCTGGGCCCGCAACGCGATCGCCAAACAGTTGCTCGATGACCAGGTAAAGCTGGTAGATCAGGACAAGGGTTTGGTCCAGGCCGATGAAGGCACAGTCGAGAGCGACCGGGTGCAGGTAGGCTTTTGCCACATCGTCTCGCCGATTACTGGCCGCGTGGGCCTGCGGCTGGTCGACCCGGGAAATATCGTGTCTGCCAATGGCACCACAGCGCTGGTGGTTATCACCCAGGTACAACCGATCACCGTCGTCTTCACGATCCCCGAGGACAGCCTGCCGCAAGTGCAGTCAGCGATGCGCCGGGGCCCGTTGGAGACAGTTGCCTTTGACCGGTCGAACCAGAATCAGCTGGCGATGGGCAAGCTGATCTCGCTTGACAACCAGATCGATACGACCACTGGCACGCTCAAGCTGCGCGCCCAGTTTGACAACCGCGACAACGCCCTCTACCCAAACCAGTTCGTCAACACGCGCCTGCTTACCAGCGTTTTACAAAATCAGGTCATGGTGCCCACGGCGACGATCCAGCGCAACGGGCAGCAGTCCTTTATCTACCGTGTCACTGAGGACAAGAGCCCGCACCCGCCGACGCAAACGGGCACACCCGGAGCACAAGGCGCTCCTGAGGCTGGCGGCCAGGATCAAGGACATGATCAAGGGCAGGGCCGGGGAAATGCTCGCGACGCAAACCAGCCGCGCATGATCGCCACCATCGTCAACGTCAAGGTTGGTGTCAGTGATGGAGCGTTGACCACCGTGCAGGGCATCAACGAGGGGGACCAGGTGGCCGACTCCAGCTTTGAAAAGCTGCAGAACCACTCCCAGGTCCGGGTGGTGAAGCAGAAGATCGGCACCGAGGAAGACTCGGAGACTGGCGCTCCGTGAGCCTGTCCCGCCCGTTTATCCTGCGGCCTGTCGCCACCGCTCTGCTCATGGTCGCGATCCTGCTGGTCGGTGTCGTGGCCTATACACAGCTGCCTGTCTCGGCGCTGCCGCAGGTCGACTATCCAACCATCCAGGTACTGACGTTTTATCCGGGCGCCGCGCCTGACGTGATGTCAACCACCGTCACGGCGCCGCTTGAACGCCAGTTTGGCCAGCTGCAGGGCCTGAGCCAGATGACTTCGACCAGCGCGGGCGGGGTCTCCGTCGTCGTGCTGCAGTTCTCGCTCGCGCTCGAGATTGACATCGCCGAGGAAGAAGTGCAATCGGCGATCAACGCGGCACAAAGCTTTCTGCCCTCCGACCTGCCAACGCCGCCGGTCTACTCAAAGACGAACCCGGCGGACGCTCCTGTTCTCACCCTGGCCATCACGTCAAAGACTATCCCGCTGCCGCAGGTTGAGGACCTCATCGACACGCGGCTTGCGCCAAAGCTCTCGCAGTTGAGCGGCGTCGGCCTGGTGTCAATCTCCGGCGGGCAGAAGCCGGCGGTCCGCATCCAGGTCAACCCCACCGCGCTCGCCTCCTACGGCATGAACCTTGAGGACGTGCGGACCGCACTCGCGAGCACCAGCGTCAACTCGGCCAAGGGCAGCTTTGACGGCGCGCGGCAGGATTACCAGATCGACGCGAACGACCAACTGCAGACCACAGGCGATTACCAAAACGTTGTCGTCGCCTACCGCAACCAGGCACCCGTGTTGCTCAAAAATGTCGCCACCATCATCAGCGGGGTCGAGAACACGCAACAGGCAGCCTGGATGAACCAGACGCCCGCCGTGATCCTGAACGTCCAGCGACAGCCAGGCGCAAACACGATCAGCGTCGTCAAGAGCATCAAGAACCTACTGCCCCAGCTCGAGGCGACGCTGCCCGCGGGCCTGCAGATTACGGTCCTGACGGATCTGACCACCAGCATCCAGGCCTCGGTCGATGACGTTGAGTTCGAGCTCATGCTGACCATCGCGCTGGTCGTAATGGTGATTTTCCTCTTCCTGCGCTCGCTTGCTGCGACCATCATCCCTTCGGTCGCGGTGCCGCTCTCGCTCGTCGGCACCTTCGGCGCCATGTACGCGCTGGGCTACTCGCTCGACAACCTCTCGCTGATGGCGCTGACCATCTCGACCGGTTTCGTCGTAGACGATGCGATCGTGATGATTGAAAACATCTCGCGCTACCTTGAAGAAGGTGACGCGCCGATGGAGGCAGCGCTGAAGGGCGCCGGGCAGATCGGCTTCACGATTCTCTCGTTGACGATCTCGCTGATCGCCGTGCTGATCCCGCTCTTGTTTATGGGCGACGTGGTAGGCCGACTCTTCCGCGAGTTTGCGGTCACCCTTGCTGTCACGATCGTGATTTCGGCGGTTGTTTCACTCACCCTGACGCCGATGATGTGCGCGCGCATCCTCAAGCATGATCCCGAGGCGCAGCAGGGACGCATGTACCGGGCGTCCGAGCGCGTGTTTGAAAGCATGATCGCCTTCTACGGGCGTACGCTGCGCTACGTTCTGCGCTTCCAGCTGGTGGCGTTGCTGGTTGCCGTGGCAACGCTCGCGTTGACAATCTTTCTTTACATCATCATCCCAAAAGGTTTCTTCCCCGTGCAGGATACGGGCGTGATCCAGGGGATCTCGCAGGCGCCGCCGACGGTGTCCTTCGCGCGCATGGCCGACCTGCAGAAGCAGTTAGCCGCCGTTATCCTGGCTGATCCGGCGGTGGAAAGCCTGTCGTCTTTCATAGGCCCGGACGGCACCAACACGACGCTCAACAGCGGCCGGTTCTCGATCAATCTCAAGCCGCTTGCTCAGCGCGATCTCAATGCGTCCGACGTCATCCGCCGACTGCAGGGCAAGCTTACCAGGGTGGAAGGGATCCACCTGTACATGCAGGCCGTGCAGGACATTACCGTCGATGACCGCGCTACCCGCACGCAGTACCAGTACACCCTGCAGGACCCGAGCGCCGACGAACTCGACACCTGGACCAACCGGTTTGTCGCCAAACTCAAGACACTGCCAGAGCTTGAAGACGTTGCCACCGATCAGCAGAACGGCGGCCTGGCCACCGCGATTCACATCGACCGCATCACGGCATCACGCCTGGGCATTGCGCCGACGACTATCGACAACACGTTGTACGATGCCTTTGGACAGCGGCAGATTTCTACGATGTACACGCAGCTGAACCAGTATCACGTCATCCTGGAAACACAGCCGCTCTACCAGCTCGACCCTCGGCACCTGGACGATATCTATATCCAGGCCAATGCATCCTCCGGTGCGACGGGCAGTGGCGCGACTTCATCGTTCTCGTCGTCCAGCTCCTCTTCAGCTGGCTCAAGCGCGCTGACGACGAGCGTGCTCTACACGCCAAGCTCGGGCGTGTTTACCGCGCCTGCTAACGCGCTTTCGCTCAGCGGCACCGGCACCACCTCGACCAGCGCAAACGTCAATACGACCGCGACCGGCGCGCAGCCAAAGCAGATACCGCTAAGCGCATTTGCAAAGATCACGCAGACAACGCACCCGCTTGCTGTCACCCACCAGGGCCAGTTTCCGGCCGTGACCGTGAGCTTCAATCTCGCGCCTGGCGCAGCGCTTGGCAATGCCATAACCACCATCGACAAGGTAGCCGACGGCATGCACTTCCCAGCCAGTCTGCAGGCTGACTTCCAGGGAACCGCAGCAAGCTTTCGCAATTCGCTCTCGAATGAAGCGCTGCTGATCCTGGCCGCGCTGGTGACGGTCTACATCGTGCTCGGCGTGCTGTACGAGAGCTTCATCCATCCCATCACCATCCTCTCGACGCTGCCATCCGCGGGCGTTGGCGCGCTCCTCGCGCTTACCCTGTTCGGACAGGACCTGAGCGTGGTTGCCATCATCGGCATCATCCTGCTGATCGGCATTGTCAAGAAGAACGGCATCATGATCGTTGACTTCGCGCTCGAGGCAGAGCGAGTTCACGGCAAGAGTTCCACTGAGGCAATCTACGAAGCGAGCCTGCTTCGCTTCCGGCCGATCATGATGACGACCATGGCGGCGCTGCTTGGCGCACTGCCGCTGGCCTTCGGGCATGGCATTGGCTCTGAGCTGCGGCGGCCGCTGGGCATCGTGATGGTTGGCGGACTGCTCGTCTCGCAGGTGCTCACGCTCTACACCACGCCTGTGATCTACATCTTCTTTGACAACATCGCCAAGCGCCTGCAGAAGAAGACCGGCGAGACGCGGGAAGCACACACTGGCAACGAGCCGCAGACGAGTTCGCCCGCGCCCCAGATGGCAGGTCGCGCATGAGCATCTCTTCGCCCTTCATCTACCGGCCTGTCGCGACGACCCTGCTCACGGTCGCCATCGCCATTGCAGGCATCATCGGCTACACAGTGCTGCCTGTCTCGCCGCTGCCGCAGGTTGATTTTCCGACGATTCAAGTGCAGGGCTCGCTCCCAGGCGCAAGCGCCGAGATCATGGCGTCCTCGATCGCGACTCCGCTTGAACGGCAGTTTTCGCACATCGCTGGCGTTACCGAGATGACCTCGTCGAGCTCGCTTGGCTCGACCAACGTAACGCTGCAGTTTGATCTGAACCGCGACATCAATGGCGCGGCACGCGATGTCGAAGCTGCAATTAACGCGGCGCGCACGTATCTGCCCGCTAACCTGCCGGCCAACCCGACCTACCGCAAGGTAAACCCGGCCGACGCGCCCATCATGATTCTTGGGCTCACGTCAGACAAATATGACACGGCCAAGCTCTACGACGTGGCTTCCACCGTGATCCAGCAAAAGCTCTCGCAGGTCAATGGCGTGGGCCAGGTAGGCGTCGGCGGCGGAGCGCTTCCCTCCGTACGCGTCGACGCAAATCCCACGCAGCTTGAGCAGTACGGCATGACGCTCGCGACGATCCAGTCTGCGCTCAGCCTGCAGAACTCGGACAGGCCGCGCGGCCACTTTGAAGACGGCAACATCCGCACCGACATCATCACCAACGGCCAGATCTCAGCAGCGGCTGACTATCGTCCGCTGATCATCGGCTATCACAACGGCACAGCGGTGCGGCTGCAGGACGTGGCCAACGTTCAGGATGCAACGCAGAACGTTCGCACCGCCGGCTACCTGAATGGGATCAAGTCTGTAACGATGTTCGTCTCGCGGCAGCCAGGCGCAAACATCATCCAGACCAACGAGCGCATCCGCGCGCAGCTGCCCAGCATTGAAGCGTCGATCCCCCAGGGGATCAAGTCAACCATCGTGCTCGACCGCACGACCACCATCCGCGCATCGGTAAATGATGTCGAGCGTACGCTGATCCTCTCGATCTTCCTGGTCATTGGCGTCGTCTTTGTCTTTTTGCGCAATCCGCGCGCGACGCTGATCCCGACCGTGGCTGTGCCGGTCTCGCTCATCGGGACCTTTGCGGTGATGTACCTGCTCGACTACTCGCTCGATAACCTGTCGCTGATGGCGCTCACCATCGCGACCGGCTTTGTAGTCGACGATGCAATCGTCGTGATGGAAAACATCTCGCGCTTCATCGAGGCGGGTATGACGCCGATGGACGCAGCACTCAAAGGCGCGGAAGAGATCGGCTCGACCGTTTTCACCATCTCCATCTCGCTGATTGCTGTATTTATCCCCATCCTGTTGATGGGTGGCATTGTCGGGCGCCTCTTCCGCGAGTTTGCCGTCACGCTCTCGACAGCGATCCTGGTCTCGATGGTCGTCTCGCTCACGACCACGCCGATGATGTGCGCGCACCTGCTCAAGCATCAGCCGGCGGAGACAACACAGCACAACTGGCTTTATCGCACGAGCGAAAAGGGCTTTGACTTCATCCTGCGGGTCTACCGTATCTCGCTGATATGGGTGCTTGAGAATCCGGCGATCACGCTCGTGGTCCTGCTGCTCACTATCTCGCTGAACGTGATGCTCTTTATCCGGGTGCCCAAGGGCTTCTTCCCGCAGCAGGATACGGGAGCGGTGATCGGCGGACTTCAGGGCCCGCAGGACTCGTCTTTCAAGGCGATGAATGCCTCGGTGCTCCAGATCGTCAAGATCATCACCGCAGACCCGGCGGTCGAGAATGTAAACGCCTACACCGGAGGCAACGGCGCGCAGAATGGCGGCTTTGTCTATATCGCGCTCAAGCCTCTCAATGTGCGCAAGGTCGGCGCCATGGAGGTCATCAACCGCCTGCGCCCGAAGTTTGCGCAGCTTCCAGTCGCGTCCGTCTTCCTGCAGCCGGCGCAGGATATCCGGGTTGGCGGCCGCGGCGGCAACGCGCTCTACCAGTACACGATCCAGGCGGACTCGCTGCCGCTGTTGTTCAAGTGGGGACCGATCCTGCTGAACAACATGAAAAAGATTCCGCAGCTCGCCGACGTCAACTCTGACGCCGAGTCAGCCGGGCTCACCGAATTCCTGAATTACGATCGCGAGACCGCGGCCCGCCTTGGTATCACGCCGCAGTCGATTAACAGCTCTCTCTATGGAGCGTTTGGCCAGTCCGAGGTTTCCCTCATCTACACGCAGCTCAACCAGTATTACGTGGTGCTTGAAGTCGACCCGCAGTACTACCAGTCGCCGTCCGGGCTTAACAGCATTTACCTCAAGAGCGCCAACAACAACAGCGCCGTCCCTCTCAGCGCATTTACGACGCCGCAGGTTACGACGACCCCGATCTCACTCAACCACACGAGCCTGTTCCCCTCGACGACCGTCTCGTTCAACCTGGCGCCTGGCGTCGCACTCTCGGATGCAACGCGCCTTATCCAGGAGATGCAGGAGCGCCTCGGCACTCCCGCAACCGTGCGCGGCTTCTTCTCCGGCACGCTGCAGGCCTTCCAGGATTCGCTCAAGACGCAAAAGTACCTGATCACGACGGCGCTGCTGGCGGTCTACGTGGTGCTCGGCATCTTGTACGAGAGCCTAGTGCACCCGATCACCATCATTTCCACCCTGCCTTCAGCCAGCGTTGGCGCTCTGCTTGCCCTGGTGTTGACCGGCACCGATCTTAGCGTGATCGCCATCATCGGCATCGTGCTGCTGATCGGCATCGTCAAGAAGAATGCCATCATGATGATTGACTTTGCGCTCCAAGCAGAGCGCGAGCACGGCCTCTGCACCTCGGATGCAATCTTTGAGGCGTGCATGCTCCGCTTCCGCCCGATCCTGATGACCACCATGGCTGCGCTCTTCGGCGCACTCCCGCTGGCCTTTGGTACAGGCACGGGGTCTGAGTTGCGGCGGCCGCTCGGCATCTCGATCGTCGGTGGGCTGCTTGTCTCGCAGCTACTGACGCTCTACACCACGCCGGTCATCTATCTCTACATGGACCATCTCCGCCTCCGCCTGTCGGGCAAGCCGGTGACCGATACCTTTCATCCGCCTTCCATGGAGCGCCCCGCCGCCCATCCGGAGCTCGCCTCATGAGAATGCAAGATCGCACGCGCCTGACCAACGATCCCTCGGCAACCCGTACCGGCCGCATCGCGCTTCTGGGCGTTGCTTCTGCGGCGTCGCTTTGCGCCCTGGCAGGCTGCAACGTCGGGCCCAGGTACCACGTGCCGCTGGCCTCGACGCCGACCGCCCCAAACTACAAGGAGGCGCGCGCGGCGAACAGTGCGCCGGCGCCGGCCAATCCAAACGCCGTTACCAGCCCGCTGCCGACTGACAGTACCTGGAAGGTTGCGCAGCCAAGCGACGCCATGCTCCGCGGCAAGTGGTGGCAGGTCTTCAATGATCCTGAGCTCAACTCGCTTGAGGATCAGCTCGAGATCAACAACGAGACGATCAAGCAGGCTTTTGAGAACTTCATGGCGGCACGCGCCCTCATCCGCGAGGCGCGCTCGCAGTTCTATCCTCAGGTGACAGTCGGGCCGGCATTCACACGCTCGCGCTCTTCATCAAACCTGATCAACTCCTTCGGCACGACGGGCACCGGGACAACGGGCACTACCGGCACCACCGGCACTAACACCGGCACAACCTCCGGACGCCAAAGCACGCTGTGGAATGCGCCACTTGACATCAGCTGGGAGCCGGACCTGTGGGGCCGCATCCGCAACACTGTGCGGGAGGAGCAGTACTCTGCCCAGGTCTCCGCGGCGGACCTTGAAAACCAGCGGCTGACCGAGGAAGCCACGCTCGCAACTGCCTTCTTTGAGCTGCGCGGTGAGGATGCCCTGCAGAAGGTCCTCAACGATGTGGTTGCCTCGGACAAAGGCTCCTACGACCTGACCCAGGCCCAGTACCAGACTGGCATCGCAGACCGTATTGCCGTCGTACAGGCAGAGACCACGCTGCGCAGCGCTGAGGCAGCCGCTATCAACGTAGGTGTCGCGCGCGCACAGTATGAGCATGCCATTGCGACCCTGATCGGCAAGCCGGCGACCGACTTCTCGCTGCCGTTCCGCCCTGCCACCCCAGGGCCACCGCCGCTGCCGGTCGGTGTTCCTTCACAGCTGCTGGAGCGGCGCCCGGATATTGCCGCAGCCGAGCGCACCATGGCGCAGGCCAATGCCTTGATCGGCGTCGAGACGGCTGCCTACTATCCCAGCCTCACCCTGAGTGCTTCAGGCGGCTTCGAGTCCTCAACCCTCAAGCACTGGTTTGACTGGCCTAGCCGCTTTTGGTCGATCGGGCCTACTTTTTCCGAGACCGTTTACGACGCCGGTTTGCGGCGCGCGACCATCCAGCAGTACACCGCTACCTACAACGCGGACGTCGCCAGTTATCGCCAGACCGTGCTGACTGCCTTCCAGCAAGTTGAAGACTACCTGGCCCAGGTCCGCGTGCTCTCCGAGCAGATCGAGAAGCAGCGCGAGGCCACAGCCGCCGCCCAGACCTACGCCGACCTTGCGCAGGACCGCTTTCGCACCGGCCTAGACCCTTTCCTAGACGTGATTACTGCGCAGACCACACTGCTGGCAGACCAGCAGAACCTTGTCAGCCTGGAAATGCAGCAGATGACGGCGGCGGTGAACCTGGTGGAGGCGCTTGGCGGCGGCTGGGATCGTACGGATCTGCCCACACCTGCCCAGGTAAGCGCCAAGCCAAGCAAGGCAGACAGCGCGAAGGTACCTTGAGCGAAGACTGCCCAGCTGGACGCAAACAGGAAACGGCACCCCGTAGAGGGTGCCGTTCCTGTTTGCAGCTGCCCAGCGAAGCCTTACGGCAGGTAGTAGCGAATGTTGGTCTCGATCACGTTGTCAATCGCCTTGGGTGAGGTGCCGGTGGAGCCGGACCAGAGCGCGCGCTCAACCCAGCTGTACTGGATGCCCTGGCGGAAGCGGCCCATCGGTCCTTTATAGAAGTAGTAGTCGTAACCTGTGGTGCCCTCGGTCACGTCCTTGTTCGAGCCGCCGCAGTTGGATGCGCTGCCCGGCACGTAGCCGAGAGGAGCCGGGGGGTAAACTCCGGCAGCCGTTCCGGGAGCAGCCTGGGTGTAGCAGCCCGTGTCATTGGTCGTGTGAAGACCGTAGCCCTCAAAACCGTTGCCAAAAGTAAAGATGCGACGCCCTGCCTCCTCAAAACCCCAATCAGCGTAGAGGTCGAATCGTGGCGTGACGTGTGCAACGACCTCACCCAGAGCTGCCGTATTGCGCAGCAACGCGAGTTCGCCGGTCGGACGAAGCGTGACGTCGGGCAGCTGGGCCGAGGCGTAGCGCCCCATGCCGTTGCCCCAGAGACCATGCAACGCTACTTCAAGCTTCTTGTTGAGGAGCGGACCGCGGAAGCCGCCGCCCACGCCACCGCCAACGCTGGTGTTGTTGTAGGCTGTCGAGGTCGGCGCCCCCGGGGTGTAGACCCGGTCGCGGAAGAAACGGCTTACGCCGAAGACCTCCCAGTGACCCCAGCCGGGCTCGAAGGCAACCTTGGCAATGAGGTCAGGCGCCAGGTTGTAGGAGTAGGCTGCGGTTGCGTTGTAGAGACCGCCGCCAGTACCGACACTACCAAGGACGTAGTTGCTTGGGCAGGCTTGCGCGGCAGTGGTCGTAACACCAGCAGTGGTCGTGGTGGTGGTGGCGCTGCTTACGCAGCTCGGTGTGAGTGTCTGCGCCTGTTCAGCCGAGATGCCCAGCCAGACCTTGTCCCCGAAGTCCTTGGTGACGCGGAAGCCAGGCTGCCGTGCCCACACAAATCCAACGTTATAGTTCGGGTCAATCGTGTCCGGCAAGACCTCCGTCTTGTTGTCCAGTCCATGGCGGGTCTCGGTGGCGAGCGTCCACTGCTGGCCACCGGTAAAGGTCAGGCCGTTGGACAGCGCAGCCTGCGCAAACAACTGGCGCTCACGCATGACGTAGCTGTTGGACTGGTTGTTGTTGGACGTGATGCCGGTGCCGAGCCAGTCCAGCTCATAGTAGGCCCGCAACGTCGCATTGTTCAGCTTGCCCTCGGCGCCGATGGCCAGGCGCGACTGGCGGCCCGTCGCGTAAAACTCGCTGAGGTGGGCAGCATCCGCGCCAAGAAACGGAATGGACGCAAAGGGAGTCGGAATGTCAGAGCCCGTGGCGCGCGTGCGGTCAGCGGTCGCGAACTCGATGAACGAGTTGGTCAGCGACACGCCGACACCCTTGTAGTGCAGCACGTCTGGGTTGTTGATCGCCTTTTTCGTCGCGGCCTGGTCAGCCTGCATGGTGCTTGCAATGGACTGCGTGTTCGTCGTCAGGTCAGTGACTGCAGACTGCAGAGTGCCCACGGCCTGGGTGTTCTGCGCGGTCGCCGCCTGCTGGGTGGCGAGTGCGTCGCCCGCCTGCTGAATGGCCACCTGCGCCTGCTGCTGTGTCTGCGCGAGCGCTGCCTGGCTAACAGTCAGCTGTTGCTGCAGCGCGTCGATTTGCGTCTTCTGCGCTGCCTGCTGCGCTTGCATCTCGTCCCGCAGGCTTTCAATCTGCTTCTGCAGCGTTGGCTTGGTCGACTTGACGACTCGTACGTGCTTGCCCTTGCGAGCTGCCGCTGCATACATGGGCAGGGTGCTCGATGACGCTGCGGTCTGCGCATTCCCGGCGACTGCCGAGATCAACACGAGACTTGCGAGCGTGGTTAAATTCGTCTTCATTTGGCCTCTCTCGTTTGTGCTTCGACGCTGCGCAGACTGGGGGCGGTTGGTGCGCGCCCCATCGCTCCGCAAAGCTCAAGCGGTTGTATCGTCGCATTGCTTTGTTACAAGGTGACGAATCGAGAGCCAGTGCCCTGATACGCGACGTGCGGAGGACACCAGACACAGCCTAGCGGCATCGAGTATGTGCCGGTCACGGATGTCTCTCGGCCTCGTGCACGTGTCCCGCGCTCAACACGTTGGCCAGCAGCCGCCAGGCTCCGGGGACGCCCTCGGGCAGTTGACGGTAGAGCGCGTAGGCGACGTAGATGTACTCCCCCTGGCCATACTGCGCCCGCAACAAGCCTCCGCGTTGCGGGTCCTGGCCGGCGTCTGCGGTCTCGGTCAGCGCCACGTAGCGAGGGTCCCAGCTGGCTGCAAAGCCGTGTCCGCGTTCTTCCAGCCAGCCGGCGAAATCCGACCCGCCGATAGGGTTCGGAGACGTAAGCAGGGGATCGCCAGGGGCGAGCAGGCGCACCACCGTATGTTCATCCACCACCCGCTCTGGCGTGCCTCCGACCGAGATTGGATAGGGTCCGTAGTTGTGGTCGAACTCGGGCCCCTGGTACTGCACGACCAGCGTGCCGCCTGCGGCAACCCACCGCAAGAGCCGCGCGTTGGCTTGAGCCAGCGCGGGCTGCGCGGTGTAGGTGCGCACGCCGAGCACAATCGTGTTGTAACGCGCCAGGTCGCCAGAGGCAAGCTCCTGAGCATCGATCAGGTGCGGCGTAACTCCGAGCTGCGCAATGGCTCCAGGCACGTCGTCGCCCGTGCCCATCACATAGCCGACCCGGAGGCCCGGCGCGACCTGCACATCGATCGGCTGCGCCTTGAGCACAGCAGGACGGTAGAGGTTATACGGCCGCAGACCTTCATAGCCAACGCTTGTGAAGCCTCGCGTGTAGACAGCGTTGCCGCTGGCCACGCTCGCATCAATCTCGGCTGCGGCCGCGCCGCCGCTGGGAGGCGTCACGGTATATTGCTGCGACCGCTGCTCGCCCGGGCCAAGCGTGACAGCAACCGTTTGCGGCTCGACCTGCCAGCCCGCGGGCGCATGCAAGGTCAACGTTCCCGTGGCATTGTCAGGCTGCTCATTGGTAACTGTAGCTGTTACGCGTACGACGGAAGCAGCCTGCGTCAGCACCGCGATGCTTGAGTCAAGCGCGACGGAGAGCTGAGGCACCACGACGAGAGGCTGGTAGACCAGGCCGCGACCTTGCACCCGGTGCGCCGTTTGCACCACCTGGCCTACGCGTAGCGGCACGCCGTCGTAGGTAAACTCCGCCCAGCCGCTCGCCGGGTAGGGCGCAAACGATTGCCCCAGCAGCGCCGGCTGCTCGACCGTGTAGACCGCCTGCGCGATGGACGCACGTGTGAAGTATGGCTCGGTCGCGTGAGCATCGTGCGGCACTGCGACGCGAAAGACCGCGTCCCCAACGGAGCTGACTGCGGCATCCATGCCGGGCGCTTCGATCCGGTTGACCTGCCAGCGCTCGTCGGCGGGCGTGGTGAGCCAGGTGCGAGTGAGCTGCAGCAGCCGTCCCGCGCCCCAGCCTGCGCCTGCCGTGACATGCAGGCGCACATCGAGCGACTCGCCTGGAGTCGCATGCTGCCGTGTGACCGAGGGATACAGCCCGAGTACGCGCGGATCAGTGCCGCTCGCATCGTTCTTTGGCGTGGGCGTGACGAGCGCATGCACCTCAAGCCCCAGCGCCTCAACGAGTGCCGTGTTGCACTGCACCAGCTTGATGCCGAGCTCGTGATTGACATTGGCCTTGTCTCCCGTGCTGAGCGCGCTTGCGTCCACAGCGGCGATCAGTGCCTGGGTCTTGCGATAGACGTCGCGAAGGTCAGGCGCGATTTTCTCCGGGGCCGCGGGCGTGTAGCCCCAGAACGCACGCGTGACGCTGCGATCGATCTCACGCAGGCCTGCGGTCAGGAAGGCGGTGTCTCCGTGCGCGAGCGTAGCCAGGCCGGGCAGCGTGGTGTCGATGCCCGAAAAAACCCCGGCGCCTGTACCAGGATTCACAAGCGAGCCGAAGCGGTGATACGTCACGTCATTCGGGCCGGGCAAAGGTGGCGTGCCGCCGCCGTACTGCGAGCGCTGCTCGCCCCAGCCCTCGCGCGCCATCTGCAGGTAGGACCGCCCCAGCACAGGGTCAAAGCTGCCCTCGGGAATCGTGACGTCCGCAGACGGCGCCTCGGTCGACCACTGCTTGCTGACATAGTTGTAAAAGCGCGTTGGCGCCCACTTGCCGGTCGCGTAATCAAACATGCCCCTGGCCGTGACCGGCGCAAAGGGTGTGCGCGCGAACACAGCCAGCGGTTTCCACGGGCGCAGGCCAGCGGCAATCTGGTCGGGGTAGATATTTGGATCACCGGCTGCTACAAATGCCTCCTGCGCCATCTCGCCTGCAACCTGGTGGTGCCCGTGACCATCGGTGATGCCGCCAACGAAGACAGATGTGAGCACCAGGGGACGCTCCATCCGGACCGCACGCACGACGTCGTAGAGCACCTGGTCGTGTCCCCACTGGGCGAGCGCCTCTTCCTTGGTCTTCGAAAAACCATAATCGGCGAAGTGCCCCCAGAGCTGCTCGGTGCCGGAGAACTGGTCGGCGCGCAGCAGCTCATTGGTGCGCATGAGCCCGAGCGCGTCGTAGGTATCGCTGGACATGGCATTCTGCCCGCCTTCGCCACGGGTCAGCGTCAGCAGCGCTGTGCGGGCGCCGACACCGCGCGACTCGAGCGTCATCATGCCGCCGTCCTCGTCGTCAGGGTGAGCGACGATCATCATCAGGCTGGCCCATGTGCGCAGCTTGTTCAGCGTCTGCGCAAGACCTGCTGCGCCTCGATCCTCGGGCAGTGTCTCCGCGTCCGGCGAGGCGCTGATGCTTGTCGCCCAGGGTACGGCTTGTGCTCCCAGGGGCGATGCCGTGCCGGCCGCGCCGAGCACACACAGGAGCAGGGAAAGCGCCGCACACCGGTTCCATCTGCAACCTGCTCTGCGCTCGCCTGTGTCACTGCCGGTACTTATGCGAAGGCCGGACTGAATCTTTGTCTCTCGCTCTCTGGAACGTGCGCCTGCCGCGTTGTATGCGGCTTTCGAGGGCCTGGGCATAGCCTGAGTGTACAATCCCGGCACTGATGCCTACCCCCAAAGATCCCGCCTGCCTGACCCGGACGATCGGGCTCGGCAGCGCTGTTTCGCTCAACGTGATCAACATGATCGGCGTGGGCCCGTTCATTACGCTGCCGCTGGTGGTGGCTGCGATGGGAGGGCCGCAGGCAATCCTCGGTTGGGTGCTCGGGGCGGTGATCGCCATATGCGACGGCCTGGTGTGGGCTGAACTGGGAGCGGCCCTGCCACGCGCCGGTGGGTCCTACGCGTTCTTGAGGGAAATTTACAGGAGAGACGATCCGCGAAACGGAGAGGTGGTGAGCAGGCAGTCCGATGTTCGCGCGGAGCAGGGTGAGGCCAGTCACAAAAAGGCAAGGGCACTGAGTAAACCTGCAATGCTGCCGAGCAAACCGGCAGCAGAGCCCGGCAAACATGCAGCCGTGCCGCCAAGCAAACACGCAGTGGCAGGAAACGATGACGCGCCTGTCAGCCTGAGCGAAGTAAAGGATCTGCGACTTGCCTCCGAGCCCGCCCCGCGCACCGGCCCAGGCCGCTACCTCTCCTTCCTCTACATCTGGCAACTGAGCTTCACCGCCCCGCTCTCCATTGCCTCCGGCTGCATTGGACTGGCGCAGTACGCGGCCTACCTCTACCCGCCGCTCGTCTCGCCCATCGCACGCACGCCCATCCACTGGACGAGCCTGCTCGCAGCCTCGGTCTGCGCGCTCGTCATCGTGCTGCTTTATCGCGGACTTGACTCCATCACCCGCATCGCGCGTGTCCTGACAGTGGGTGTGCTGGCAACCGTAGGAGCAGTGATCGTGGCCGGCTTCACGCATATGCAACCATTGCTGTTACGTCTGCCGCCGCATGCGCTCGCACCGACCCACGCATTCTTTCAAGGTCTAGGCGTGGCCGCGCTCGTTGCCACCTACGATTACTGGGGCTACTACAACGTGTGCCTGCTGGGCGGCGAGGTGCGCGACCCAGGTCGCACCATCCCGCGTGCTGTGCTGCTCTCGATCCTGCTCGTCGCGACGCTCTACCTCGCGATGCACATCGCGGTGCTCGGCGCCGTGCCGTGGCAGGCGCTTGTCGCAGGCTCGGGCAACGGCACCCACGCTGCCGCCGCCATCCTGATGGATCGTACCTGGGGGCACCGGGCGGCGATCGGCATCAGCCTGCTGATCATGTGGACCGCGTTCGCCTCGGTCGCAGCGCTGTTGCTGGGCTACTCGCGCGCACCCTATGCGGCGGCTGTGGACGGCAACTACTTTCGCGCGTTTGCCCGCCTGCACCCTCGCCATGGCTTCCCGTATGTGTCGCTGCTTGCGCTTGGCGGGGCGGCAATCTTCTTCTGCTTCTTTAACCTGGCCCAGGTGATCGCCGCGCTGGTGGCCGTGCGCATCGTGCTGCAGTATGTACTGCAACAGATTGGGGTGATTGTGTTGCGTGTTCGTCGGCCCAGCCTGGTGCGGCCGTTCCGCATGTGGCTCTATCCGCTGCCGCCGATCGTGGCATTGGCAGGCTTTCTCTTCCTGCTCTTTTCGCGCAAGGGTGCGGGCAGGGAACTCGCATTTGCCGCGGTAATTGCGTTCACCGGCACCGCCCTGTTCCTCGTTCGCGAACGCTACGTGAGAGCCGCAGCCCCCGCGTGATCCAGGAACAAAACCGACGACGTGCGATCCTTCGATGGCGATTAATTTCGGGGCTTGGTAAGCACCTGCCAGCAACCGACGAACTCGCCAGTTTCGTCATCTTTACCGCCCGGAAGCAAATGGCATAAGTGCATGTGCATCCAGCACCAGAGTATGCGAGTCACTCAGGATCTCCTCAACCAAACAAGGTCCCGGCTCCGGGCGCTCCTCGCCTCACCCGCACTCAAACGAAAACGCCACCGTCCCGAAGTGCGCAAAGCTTACCTCGACCACCGAGCCAGCCGAGGCATAGAGCTTCCCAGTCCAACTGCCCGTGGTGATCCAATCCCCGGCCTTCAGGCCGCCGGTACGCACCTGTCCTTCGTTCGCCATCCAGGTCACCAGTCGCAACAGGTCATGTCCGGCTGTGTTCGCCATCCCCGTCTCGCATCGCACTGCGCTGTCGATGACGACCTTGACCGTCTCGGCGGACAGATCCATTTCCGCCCAATCTGCCACTGCGGGCCCGTAGGCAAGGCCGCCATTGATCTGGAGATCGCCAATCATCGACAGGCGGTCGGCTGCGTCCGGATCCTCAAACGCTGACTCGAGAATCTCAATGGCAGGGTGCGCGCTGGCAACAGCCGCGACGACCTCTGCGCGGGAGTAGGGCGTCTCGCGCCGTGGCATATCCTCGCCAATCAGAAAGGCGATCTCCGCTTCAATACCGCGCAACCGCGAGAAGTTGCCGCCGAGCTGCCCGCCGTTTTTGATGTAGCCGCCCCACAGCGGCATCGGCGCGCACATTGGCATTGCTTCCGGCGACGGTGCGCCAACCTTCCAGCCGCCCAGCGGGCCCATCGCCAAGCCGATCACGTCCTGCAGGGCATAGGCCTCGGCCATGGAGTGTGGCCTGAGCTCGGCCGCCAGGTCGGCGACCGGCATCCGGTCTCTGCGCGCGGCCAGCAGTACCTCGGCTGCCTGTCGCATCCTGTCCATCTCGGCCGGAGCCAGCCTGCTCCTCTTGTCTGCCATGCGCGTTCGCCCTTCTGTGCGTGCCTGTCGTGTGTTCTGGTGCTGATTCTGTAACTTTGGCTTGGATGCGCGATCAAACAAAGACACGTGGTCGCATCCTGGTCCTGTACCCTTTTGATTGGCCTTGTGCGTTTAAGAAGAGACGGCGCTCGTAGCACGCGCGCCTCGCACACGTCCTTAGCCAGTTCCGAGTGTTGCCAGTGAGGGATCCATGCTGATTCGCAAACCGTCCGCCATTCCAAGCTCCGAGATTACCTCCCAGGCGGACTATCGCAACCGCCGCCAATTCATCGCCGCCGCGGCAGCCGCCGGGGCCCTCGCGCTCGCCGGGGACCGGCTGCTGCGCATGGCGTCGCCCGAGCAGGTCGCGGCTGCTACCAAGCTTGAGACCATCAAGAGTCCGCTCTCGACCACCGGCGTGACGCCGACTGCCTACAAGGACATCACCAGCTACAACAACTTTTACGAGTTCGGCACCGATAAGAGCGACCCGGCGCGCAACGCGGGCGTGATGAAGACCTACCCGTGGACCGTCTCGGTGGAGGGCCTGGTCAAGAAGCCGAAGACCTTTGACATCGACCAGCTGGTCAAGCTGCGCCCGCAGGAAGAGCGCATCTACCGCTTCCGTTGCGTCGAGGCATGGAGCATGGTCATCCCCTGGGTTGGCTACTCGCTCTCCGAGTTCATCAAGGCCTGCGACCCGCTACCCTCGGCCAAGTATGTGCAGTTTCTCTCGCTCGCCGACAACAAGCAGATGCCCGAGCTTCGCGAATCGGGAATCAACCCGCCCTACTCTGAAGGCCTGCGCATGGACGAGGCGATGCACCCGCTTACGCTCCTGACTTTCGGTCTCTACGGCGAGACGCTACCCAACCAGGACGGTGCCCCTGTTCGCCTCGTCGTGCCATGGAAGTACGGCTTCAAGTCGGCCAAGACGATCGTCAAGGTCAAGTTCGTGGAGAAGATGCCGCACACCACCTGGAACGATCTTGCGTCGAGCGAGTACGGCTTTTATTCAAATGTCAACCCGAACGTCGACCATCCTCGCTGGACCCAGAAGTCCGAGCGCGCGATCGGGGCGCCGATCTTCAAGCAGCGCCAGCAGACGCTGATGTTCAACGGCTATGGTGACCAGGTGGCCAGCCTCTACCACGGGATGGATCTGAAGAAGTACTACTAGCCGCCCGGTCTGCGGAGTCGGCCGGCCGCCGGCCCGATGCGAAAGGAACCTGTGCCCAACCGCTGGATCATCGCGCTCAAGGTGATCGTTCACGTGATATGCCTGGGCATCGCCGCGCGGCTTGCCTGGGGCGTCACCACGGGCGCTGCATTCCTGGGGGCGGACCCGGTCAGCTACGTCACCCACGCAACGGGCTTTGCGGCGCTCCGGGTGCTGGTGATCTCGCTCGCCATCACCCCGGTCCGCCGGCTGCTACCAAAACTTGCCTGGTTGATCCGCTTTCGGCGCCTGCTGGGGCTGTACGCCTTCTTCTTTGCGACCTTGCACCTGGCGGTCTACGTGGTACTGTTTGCCGGTTTCAGCTGGCCGCTTGTCGTCGACGACCTGAAGAAGCGTCCCTACATCTGGGCCGGGGTCTTGAGCTGGGCTCTGCTGGTTCCGCTTGCCGCAACCTCCGGCACCTGGGCGATCCGCCGCCTGGGCAAGCGCTGGCAGCTGCTGCACCGCATCGTGTACCTCGCGGCAAGTGCCGGGGTGGTGCATTACTGGTGGATTGTGAAGACCGGTGTGCGGACGCCGCTGTCGATCACCATCATCCTTGGCCTGCTGCTGGTGGCTCGGCCTGTGTTGACCCGCCTGCAGACAGCCCGGCGCAAGCCTGTTGTGGCACCCGCGGCAGCTTCCTAGGAGCTGCCGACGCCGCGATCGTTCTACGCTGCGACCAAAACCAAAAGCGTCGAGCGCTCAGGCTCCCTGGGTCACGGGCCTGGTCCACGCGTTCCGGTCACGCGTCGAAAGCACGCAACTTTCGTCTTCGCCCGCGGTTTCAGTAAGCGGAGCGACCCTATGCACATCCTCCACAATCGCTATGCGCGCGCGGCTGTACTCACGTTCTCGGCGGTGCTCGCGGGCGGGCCCAAAGCCCTGGCGATAACACCCTCAGTCCGAGCGGCGACCCAGCCTGGACCTCGCCGGAACGCTGCCCGTGCGCCAGAGTCCACCGCAAAAGGCACCCCGCTGACCCAAGAAGAAGAGGCGGCGCAGGTACTCAGCCGCTTTAGCTTTGGACCCGGGCCTGGTG